>JASHQT010000185.1 GCA_030039005.1 Bryobacteraceae bacterium | reverse complement strand
GAGCGCTTCGGCGTTCTTGCCGGCCTCGGTGAGCCAGCGCGCCGCTTCGCGCGCCGCCTCCACGCTGGCAAAAACTTTGTAGCTGGCCTCGGCAGCCTGAATGGCGTCGCTGGTGTGGCCCAGAATGCCATTCGCGCGCGCTTCGAGCACCAGCGTCCGCGCGCGCTGCCGATCGAAATCCTCACGGCGCTTCACCTCTTCCGGCCCGCCGCCGGGTTCGAAATTATCGTTTTGATACGTGGCCTGCACCACGTCTTCCAGGTGGCGGGCGTGATCGAGCGCGCGTTGCGCGTCCGGCTTATCGCCCTCGCGCACCAGCGCTTCGGTGAGATGCTCCAACAGCAGCATGTTGTTCGGATCGCGCCCGAGCACGCTTTCGCCGAATTCGAGCAGCCGTGGGTCATCATCGATTTGAATCGCGGTTTTCACCAGCGCGTTTTCCAGCTCGGCGCGGCGCGGCGAATTGGGATACTGCTTGAGGTGATTCTCGATCGCCAGTTCGAGCTCCTTCGGGCTGTTGTTGGTCTCGCTGAGGGCCTTTTGCAAGGCCATCTGCTCTTCCTGGGTCACGGACTGCGCGCCGGCCCGCGCGTGCGGCAGCAAGAACAGCGTCGCGCCGGCGAGGAGGCCGCAAGCCCAGCTTCTCATTGCGTTGGCCCCGCCTGCGCCTTGCCCGGATGCGGATTGCGAATGGCTTCGGCCATCGCGGCGGCGCGCTCCCGGTCGATATGCAGATAGCTTTCGTTTTTCGCGATCCGGTCCAGCAGCGGGAGGAATTGATCCAGACCCACCAGCCGGTTATGGTCCCAACTGATTTGCATCTGGAGCAGCACGTCGTTCACGCCCAGCTTGTCGAAGTGCACCGTGCGGTCCAGATCCTCGTAGTGGCGCTCGCTTTCCGTGATGCATTCGAAGCGATCGAGAAGAGCCTGCGCGTTGGGATCTTCGGAGTAGTTGAACTGCACTTCGTGATGTTCGTCGCCGTCGGCAAAACGAAACGTTTTCTGCCCCAGATTGGCGATCTTCAGGCCGGATTCCAAGGGATGCTGGAAATGGTCCAGTTTTCCGGCCAGCTCGAACATCTGGTCGACGGAGGCTCGGTCCAATTGGAACTTGATGGGGTTATCGTCTTCCTTGGTTTCCTGATACGTCACCTCGCCGGCGCGCCCCACGGTGATGGAGACGTATTCGGGGGTACTGCCCTTGAAATACTTCGAATAGAACAGCTCGGGCGCGGCGTGCAGGGTGGAAAGGGTGACGGCCAGCGCAGCGGCGGTCTCGAAAAATTTCATCGTACGGCTCTCATGCGCAGTTCCGTGGAAGTCCGTGTGGCGTGGCAGATGGCGACGGCGATGGCGTCGCAGGCGTCTTCGGAATCGATTTGACTTTCCAGCGCGAGGAGGGAGTGCACCATCAGCTTGACCTGTTGCTTTTCGGCGCGGCCATAGCCCACGACGCTGGTCTTGATCTCCAGCGGTGAATACTCGCCCAACTTGAGGCCCGCTTCGGCGATGGTGAGCAATGCCACGCCCCGCGCGTGCGAGAGCTTCAACGCCGTCTTGACGTTCTGCGCGTAAAACACCTCTTCTACGGCGGCTGACTCCGGCGTGTGGGCCTGGATCACTTCGCGCAGGCCTTGCGCGATGGCCAGCAATCGAAGTTCGAGCGGCTGGCGCGGGCTGGTTTGGATGGAGCCGGCGGCGATCATGCGATGCAGATGGCCGTCGCTGTCGATGAGACCGTAGCCAGTGCGTTCAGTGCCACAATCGATGCCCAGAATGCGCAAGCGGCTCCTTATTTTTCCCGCGTCCTCACGTGCCACCCGTCCGGCGTTCTTCGAGTCGCTGTTCTCCAGTGCATGACTTCCGGTCGTCTCCGGCTGTGCTGCTGGCTCGCGGCTCAGGCCAAGGCTTCCAATTCTTTTTCGTCGACGTCGAAATTGGAATACACGTTCTGCACGTCGTCGTGTTCTTCGAGCGCCTCACTCAACCGCAGCATGGCCGCGGCATTCTTTCCTTCGAGCTTCGTCAGATTCTTCGGAATCATGGCGATTTCCGCCGAAACCGTGGAGATACCCGCTTTCTGGATGGCTTCGAGCACCGCGTCGTGCATTTCGGGAGCCGAGATCACTTCCCAGGTCTCGCCCTCATCGCGCAAGTCCTCGGCACCGGCCTCCAGCACCAGGTTCATGAGTTGGTCTTCGCCGGCTTTGTCTTTCTCGATGACGATCTGGCCCTTGCGCTCGAACATCCAGGCGACGCTGCCCACCTCGCCCAGGTTGCCGCCGTTTTTGGAAAACACGTGGCGGATTTCGCTGACGGTCCGGTTGCGGTTGTCGGTGGCTACTTGCACCAGCACGGCCGCGCCGCCGGGTCCGTAACCTTCGAACGTGACTTCATCGATCTGGCCGCCCTCCAACTCGCCGGTTCCGCGCATGATGGCGCGCTTGATGTTGTCGGCCGGCATGCTGACGGCCTTGGCGTCGGTAACGGCTTTACGAAGACGCGGATTGGCGTCGGGGTCGCCGCCGCCGGCGCGGGCGGCGATCATGATCTCTTTGATGATGCGGGTGAACGTTTTCCCGCGCTTGGCGTCGGTGGCGGCCTTCTTGTGCTTGATGGTCGCCCACTTGGAATGTCCTGACATGGTGAAAAATCCCTGGGCTCGCGCCTAGTTCGAGATCACAGGGGGAGCCTAACAAAATAGAATATCATGCAGGGGCCGGAGGCCTGCTATTAGCGATTGGCCTTTAGCCTAGGCGGCACCATGCGGAAACTGCGCCGATCTCGTGCTTTTATGAAGACGCGAGTACGAAGTGGACCCCGCTGACTGACGGCCGAGACGGTGGCGCGGCGGCCTCCGTACGTGTGGGCATCCCGTTATATTGTGCATGGAGGGGCTTGGAACCGTTGGTACCTCCGGTACTGTTTGCGGGGATGAGGCATCTAAACAGACCATCCACCGGAACAGATCATTGCATACTAGCTTTCTTCCTGACGTAATTCCTCTAAGAAGCGAGGGGAGAACACTAGATGAAGCGCCCCCGATTGTGGATCAGCGCATTCTTGATATCGGTCTGCGGGGCGCCAGCCGCCTTCGCGGAGACGATCACGACCTACGACATCACTTTCAGCGGAACCGGACTTAACCCCACCGCGGGATCGTTCACCTATGATTCGACCAACCCGTCCTTCTCGGACTTTACGGTGACCTGGGACGGAATCCTATTCAATCTTACGGCCGCTGCAAATGCACCGAGCATCACCGCGCCAGAGCCGGCTTGCTTAGGCGGCGCCACTGGAGCAGCCGCCACGTTCGATTTACTTTCGGGAGATTGTGACAGTCCTCCCGCCGATAACGATACGCTGTGGAGTGCTAACCAGAATGAGTACGGAGCCTACGAGGGTTTCGGATTTGCGAGCTATAACTACGATACGGGCAGCGGTTTCTTCGTAGACACCTCAATTTCCGACTCCCCTGCCAATCCACAAGAACTAGGCGGGGGGGACATGGACAATATCGGCGGTGAGCCAAACATCTCCTGTCCCCGAACCTAATTCCGTTCTCCACCTTGCAACGCTGTTGTGCGCCTGTGCCTTCCTGGCGCGAAAGCGAATTACCAACGGACTTCGTCCTCGATCGGGATAAGGTTACCCTTCCAGCCCTCGGGCCATCGCCATTCCGAGTTTCCCAACAACAGGCGAGCCCAATACTCGAAATCGTCGCGTCACGGCGCTGGGCGGAAAGCGCAATCACCCGGTCTATGCCGACGAGACCATCGAGCTGTTCGATGTCATTTCGGTTTCAGCGGGATTACGCGCGACGCAGATCCTGGTCGCGCCTGCCGACTATGTGCGCGTCACTCACGCGACCGTGGTGGCAATCGCTAAAACAAAAAATCCGAGTTCCTAACGCCGGTTTCGTTGGCCAACTCACGATCGAAATTTAACTAGCATTTTTCTCTAAGATTCTCTTGACGCGTGCGGGAGTTTGGGAGTATAAAACGGATTCCCCCATTTGATAAATGGAACGTTCGCCAGGGCTCGGGGGTGGGCCTGTGAGCGTTCGAAAGGGAATGTCAAACGACTACGATGTCCGCTGCCGCCGTCATTCTTGCTGAAACTCCTCGCTACCTAGAAAGTCCCATCGTGATGGCTTCGCCCGAGGAGCGTCTGCGCGATGTGATTCACGATCTCCGCCAGCCGCTCAGTTCCATTGACGCCATCGCGTATTATCTGGAGATGACGCTGCCGCCTGAGCAATCGGAAGCGCGCTATCAGATGTCGCAGTTGCAGCGTCTGGTGGCGGATGCCGCCGCGATCCTGGAGCAAGCGTCTCCTCCCGTGCGCAAAGCCTGCGCGCGAGCGGCTGCAGGGCGCTAGTCACCCTTCAGTCTCTTTTACTCGCAGCTCTTTCACTCGCTTCTCGATCTCCGCCACTTGCTCGCGCATGCGCGGCAGCCGTGCCAGGTTCGCCAGTTGCTCCAGGTGTTCCTTCAGCGGACGCGCCGGAGTGCCCCACACCACCTGGCCTTTGCGCACGATCTTCGAAGTGAGAATGCCGCAGCCCGAGCCGAGCACGGCGCCCGCTTCGATGCGCGCCTTGTCGCCGATGCCCACTTGCCCGCCGATGACCGCGAAGTCCTCTACGACGACTCCGCCGGAGAGCCCGGTCTGCGCCGCGATCACGACGTGTTTGCCGATATCGCAGTTGTGTCCGATGTGGACCAGGTTGTCGAGCTTGACCCCGTCGCCGATGCGCGTGACGCCGAGCGCGGCACGGTCCACGCAGGAGTTGGCGCCGATCTCGACGTCATCGCCGATCTCCACGCCTCCAATCTGTGGGAACTTTTGATAGCCATTCGGTCCGCGGACGAAGCCAAAGCCGTCCGCGCCGAGCACGCAACCGGAGTGCAGCACCGCGCGATGCCCGATGCGGACGTTGTCATAGATCGTGACGCGCGCGTGCAGCAGGCAATCATCGCCGAGCTCCACCTGCGCGCCGATCGTGCAGCCTGCGCCGATCGACGTACGCTCGCCGATGCACGTCAGTTCTCCCACGGTCACGTGTGGCCCGATCGACGCTGACGGCGCGATCTTCGCATCGGGCGCAATGACGGCGGTGGGATGAATGCCGGGCCTGATCGGTGCTGGGGGATAAAGCAGACCGATCACCGCGGCGAAGCTTGCCCGCGGATCCGTAACGCGGATCAACGTGCGGCCTGTGGGAAATTCGGCGGTCACGAGCAGACATCCGGCGGAGGAGCTCGCAGACACGGCGGCCGCCTTGCGATTGCCGACGAAGGAAATTTCCCGCGGCCCCGCGGATTCCAGCGACGCCGCGCCCGCGATGTCTGTGTCGCCCGATCCTTCGTAGGCGGCATTCAGGCGCTTCGCGATGTCGTCCACTCGCACCCCTGTATCATACAAATTTATGCCGCAAATTTATGTCCGTTGATCCTTCCGCCAGCGTTGCCCCTACGGCGCGCGTGCATCCGGACGCGCGCATCGGTCCGCACGCCCAAATCGGCGAGTTCGTCATCATTGAGCAAGAAGTCGAGATCGGCGCGCATTGCCGGCTGGAGCCCTACGTCTACGTGAAGCGCTGGACCACGCTCGGCGAGGGCAACGAGATTTCGGCCGGTACGGTGCTGGGAACCGATCCGCTGGATAAGAACTTCAGCGGCCAGCGCAGCTATCTGCGCATCGGCAACAACAACATCATTCGCGAGCACTACACGATCTCGCGCGGCACGCAGCCGGAAAGCGTCACCGAAATCGGCGATGGCAACTACATCATGACGTCGGGGCACATCGCGCACAATTGCAAAATCGGCAACAACACGGTGATCGCAAGCTGCGCGCTGGTGGCCGGACACGTGGAAGTGGAGGACCAGGCATTCATCTCCGGCGGCGTGGTGATTCATCAGTATTCGAAGATCGGGCGGCTGGCGATGATCGGCGGCAACTCGCGCGTGAATCTGGATGTCCCGCCGTTTTTTCTTTACACGGATTTCAACGTGCGGCCGAATGGACTGAACGTCGTGGGTCTCAAGCGCGCGGGATTCACGCCGGAAGAAATTACGGCGCTGAAAAAAGCCTACAAGATCTTGTATCGGTCCGGGCTGAAACTCGATGACGCGCTGGAACGCATCCAGCGCGAAATCGAGAGCGAGCACACGCGACAACTGGTGGATTTCATCCGGCGCAGCGAACGAGGGATTTGCCGCGAATGACGCCCCCGCGAATGACAGCGACCGCGTTGCTCAAGGACGTGCGCGCGCGGTTGAGGGCCGCCGCCGATCCCGATTTCGCCGACGGCGTACGCCGGTTTTTCAAAGAGCCGGTGAAGCCTTACGGCGTGCGAACTCCCGAAGTGCGCCAACTCGCACGGCTGGCCTATCGCGAGTGCCAGCAGTGGCCGGTTGCCCAGCGAGACCGCTTCGTCGATCAATTATGGCGCAGCGGCATGCTCGAAGAAGGCGCGCTGGTGCCGCACTTCTACCGGAGATTTTCGAAGACCTGCGGTGAACGTGAGTTTGCGATGTTCGAGCGCTGGCTCGATCGCTATGTCACGAACTGGTCGCACTGCGACGGCGTATCCACGTGGCTAATTGCCGCCTGCATCGAGAATCGGCCGGGATTGGCGGACCGGCTGGCCCGCTGGACGCGCTCGAAGAATCGCTGGAAGCGGCGCTCGGCGGCCGTTTCGTTCATTCAGGAAGCCAAGCGCGGCCGCCAGACCGATACAATCTTGCACATTTCCGGTTTATTGCTGCGGGATGCCGACGACATGGTGCACAAAGGCGTCGGCTGGCTGCTCAAGGAAACTTATCCCAAGAAACCGCGCGAAGTTTTGGAGTTCTTGGATCCCTTCCGCAAAGACGCACCTCGCCTGGTGCTGCGCCTCGCAGCCGAGAAAATGACCAAGCGAGATCGCCGCTGGCTGATGGGATCGCACGCGGCCAACAGCTAAAGGCTAAAAGCCAATAGCCAATCTTCTGACCCCTTGCGGCTCGAGCGCCGCCAGCATCTCTCGCGCGGTCATTCCGGTGATCGGATGGCGAAAATCGGGAGCGACTTCGGCCAGCGGCTCAAGGACGAAGGCGCGCTCCGCGATCCGAGAGTGCGGAACCTGAAGCCCGGCAGTATCGATGACGGACCGCCCGTAAAACAAAATATCGATGTCGATATTGCGCGGGCCTTTGGGCGTGACGCGGCGGCGGCCCATCTCGCTCTCAATTCTCCGGGTCCGCCCCAGCAGTTGCATCGGAAACAGGTTGGTTTCGATCTCCACCACCGCGTTTAAGAACCACGGTTGATCCAGCATTTCCCGCGGCGCGGTCTCATAGAGCGACGAACGGCGCGTGACGCGCAAATCTTCGGTCTCCAAACGTTGCACGGCCTCGCGCAAATTGGCGTCGCGGTCGCCGATGTTCGAGCCAAGCGCCAGGTATGCGGTCTTCAAAACAGGCTAGTCCTCAAAACAGGCTGCTTTGCGGACCGCGGGCGCGCGACGGCGCAATTTTGAAATATTCGAACGCGCGGGGCGTGCCCACGCGGCCGCGCGGCGTCCGGTCGATAAAGCCGAGCTGCATCAGATACGGCTCGTACACTTCTTCGATCGTATCGGCTTCCTCGTCGATGGATGCCGCGATGGTATTCACGCCTACCGGTCCGCCGGAATATTTTTCGAGCAGCGTCAGCATGATCTTCTGATCGATTTCGTCCAGCCCGTAGCGATCTACCTCCAGCAGATCGAGCGCCCGGGTCGCCGCGGCCAGGTCGATGTGCCCAGCGGCGCGGACCTGCGCGTAATCGCGGACGCGACGCAGCAGGCGGTTGGCGATGCGCGGCGTGCCCCGGCTGCGCCGTGCGATTTCCTGCGCGCCATCCGGGTCCACAGTCACGCCCAGCAGCCTCGCCGAGCGCTCGACGATCGCGGTCAGCTCGGCGGGGCCGTAAAGATTCAGCCGCAGCACCAGCCCAAAACGCCCGCGCAGCGGCGCGCTCACCAAGCCTTGCCGCGTGGTAGCGCCGATGGCCGTGAAGCGCGGGATCGCGATCGAGTGCGTGCGGGCGCCCGGGCCGGTGCCGATCAGGATGTCCATGCGGAAATCTTCGAGCGCCGAGTACAGAATTTCTTCGACGTCCGGCAGCAGCCGATGGATCTCGTCGATGAAGAACACCTGGCGCTCGCGGATGTTGGTCAGCACGCCGGTGAGGTCGAGTTTTTTTTGTAGGATCGGGCCCGCGGTTTGCTCGATCGCAACGCCCAACTCGGCGGCGATGATGGTGGCGAGCGTGGTTTTGCCGAGGCCGGGCGGCCCGTAGAGCAGCACGTGGTCCATGGCTTCGCCGCGTTTCTTGGCGGCCTCTATGGCGATGGACAAGTTCTCCTTGAGATTGGCTTGGCCGGTGAAGTCGGCCAGACGCGCCGGGCGCAGCGCGGCTTCAAACTGCCGCTCACCTTCCAGTGCCGCTGGCGATGCGATTCCCCGTTCGGGCATTTATCGCACCAGCTCCAGCGCTTTGCGAAACATCGGCTCGAACGCGGATTCTGGCTCGGCGCTCTTGGCTTTTCTCACAGCGGCTTCGGCGGCGGGGCGCTGGCACCCCAGGTTCAGCAACGCCGAAAGCACGTCCTGTTCGATATCTCCTAGCGGCGGCTCGGTTTTCACGGCAACGCCCGCCCTCACCACGCCGGAACCGATGCCATCCAGCTTGTCTTTCAACTCCAGAACCATGCGTTCGGCAGTCTTCTTACCGACGCCGGGAATGCGCACCAGGTGCTCGACGTGCCCCGCGCGAATGGCATCAACGATGGCCGCGGTGGCGAGTCCGGAGAGCACCTTGACCGCGAGCGACGGCCCAATGCCGCTCACCGAGATCAATTTTTCAAACAGCGCCTTCTCTTGCTGGGTCAGAAAACCGAACAGGGCGATGGCGTCTTCCCGCACATGCGTATAGATGCGCAACGCCACCTCGGAACCCGCGTCGGGCAGCGCCGAGAACGTGGAGATCGGAATCATGACGTCGTAGCCGACGCCGCCGGTTTCGACGATCACCTGATTGGGATGTTTCTCGAGCAGCTTACCGCGCAGGAAGGCGATCATGATTCAAACTTATGTGGTTCAGACTTATTATGAAGCATCGTTTTATGACGGAGGGGCTCGCCGGCTTCAGGCGCGATCGCCGTGCCGCACCGCCTTGGCATGTGCCGCCGTTTTCGGCAGCGTGAAGCAAAACTTCGCGCCCTGGCCAGCCTCGGACTCCACCCAGATGGTTCCTCCGTGGCGCTCCACGATCTTCTTGCAGGTGGCCAGGCCGATGCCGGTGCCAGGATATTCATCGCCGTGCAGCCGTTTGAAGATGCCGAAGATCTGCGCCTGGTATTCGCGCGCGATGCCAATGCCATTGTCTTGGACCGAAAAAATCCACTCCGGCCCGGCCTCCTCCGCGTTCACTGTGACGCGTGGCGTTTGTTCGGACCGGTATTTTAGAGCATTGCCGATCAGGTTTTCGAAGAGCTGCGTGAGGTGCAGCGGATTCCCCCGCACGATGGGCAGTTGGCCCACTACGATCTCGGCGCCGCATTCAGAAATAGAGCTTTGCAGGTTGCCGGCCGCATCGTGCACGATCCGATCGGCGGGGAGGAGTTGCAAGGTCCCTTCGTGCACCTCTCCAGTCCGCGAATACTCGAGCAGCGCCTCCACCAGCGCGTGCATGCGCTGCGCCCCGCCCACGGCGATGTCGAAGAGCTTGGCCGCCTCGGAATCCAGAACCTTTCCCGAAAACCTGAGGCGGATGAGCTGAAGATAGTTGGTGACGGTACGCAGCGGCTCCTTCAAGTCGTGCGATGCGGCGTAAGAGAACTGCTGCAGATCTTCGTTGATTTGTTTCAAGTCACGGTTCAAGCCGCGCAGCTGGGCTTCCGCTTCGCGCCGCGCGGTGACGTCGCGAAAAACCAGGACAGCGCCAATCACACGGCCCTGTGCGTTGCGGATCGGCGCCATGCTGCTCGCCACCGGCCTTTCCACTCCCTCGCGCGAAACCAGCAAAAATTGATTTTCCCGCGGCCCCGGCGGATCGCCGCGCAAGACCAGCGCGATGGGATTCTGCGCCGGCCGGCGGCTCTCCTCCTCGATCACCCTAAAGAGGTCTTCCAGCCGCGCGCCGTGCGCCTCGGCCTGCGTCCACCCGGTGAGGCCCTCGGCGACGCCGTTTAGGAAAGTGACGCGACCGGATTCGTCCGTGGTGACCACGGCTTCGGCGATGCTGGTCAACGTCGTGTGTAGCAAATCGCGGCTGGCCGTGGTGCGCTCGTTCGCCGTGGCCAGGTCCACGATCAGACGGTCGCGTTCGGCGGCGGCGCGGGTGATTTGAAAAGTCGCAAGCAGCAGGAAAACGAATAGGACCGCCGCGCCCAGCGTGGCCGTCACGCGCGTTCTGGTGGCTTGTTGCTGACGCTCCCGGATGCCCCGGAGCAGGATGTTGTAAACCTCGTTCTGAGTATCGACCCCGATTTTGAGAAGGTCGTCCATGGCGTGTTTGCCGCGGTTGGACTGGACTACCTCGAGCGCGGTTTTGAATCCCTCGGTCTGGCGCAACGCCACGGTTTCTTTCAGTTCGCTGAGCTTTTCCGAGATCAGACTGCTCAGCGTCTCGACGCGCGTTCGCAGAGCTGGTTCATTGGCGACGGCGGCGCGCAGCGTCCTGAGCTCCCCCGGTAGAGCGTTTACCGCCGCCTGGTACGCGTCCAGATATTCCGGATCGCCGGTCAGCAGGAATCCGCGCTGGCCGCTTTCGGCATCGCGGATGGAAGACATGGTGTCCTCCACCTGCTGGAGCAATTGGCGATTGTGCTGCACCAGCGGCGCGCTGCGCTGGAACGCGGACCAATCCTGGTAGGACAGAAACGTCACCGCCAACAGGATCAGCAACGCGCCGGCAAGATACCACCTGTCCTGTCTTCGAATTCGCTGCAAACTTCACTCCGCGGGAGTCTCTCTCGCCGGATGCTCCCAAGATTGTTTCGGTCCTAATGAGCAGCGTAGCAAATGCAGTCGGTTCGGACGGGCGTACAGTAATCGTTATGGCCCGCCGCCGTTTCTTCGTCGATGCCGTCCAGTCGGGGCGGGCACGCATCACCGGCCCCGACGCTTATCACCTGACCCGCGTGCTGCGCGTCGAACCCGGGCAACAGTTCGAGATCTCCGATAATCGCGCCGTCTATCTGGCTGAAGTGGACAGCGCACGCAAGGATCTGGTGTCGTTTTGCGTTCGCGAGACCGTAGCGGCGCCCGAGCCGCGGGTGCGCACGGCACTCCTGGCTTCCCTGATCCGCTTCGAGCGGCTGGAATGGATGATCGAGAAAGCCACGGAACTGGGCGCCGCGAGAATTGTGCCCGTCCAAGCCGACCGCAGCGAGAAAGGGCTGGAGAGGGCCGCGCGCAGACGGCTGCCCCGGTGGAACCGAATTGCGCGTGAGGCGAGCGAACAATCGCGCCGCGCGCATTTGCCGGAGATCGCCGAACCCATGAATTTGGGCGAAGCGCTCCAACTTGAAAGCGATTACCGTTTCGCCCTCGAAGAAGTCCAGGCGCCAGCCTTCCTTTCCCTCCTGCCGGCCGGGCGTCCGGAGGGCGCACGGGTAGCGATCCTGGTGGGACCGGAAGGCGGTTGGACGGACCGCGAGCGCGAGCGGATTTCGCTTTCCGGGTGGCATCCCGTTTCGCTCGGCCGCGACATCCTGCGCGCGGAAACAGCAGCCATCGCGGCTCTAGCCATCGTCAACGCAGCTTGGGAGGGCCCTTCCCGATGACTCTCGCGGATGTCTATCAATTCATGGCGGCCCAGAAGCTGGGCGTGCTCGGCTATCTTTCTCCGGACGGCGCGCCGCGGTCGGCACTGGTTGGCATCGGCGTAACTGCGGAGCTGGAGATCGTTTTCGATACCGTGAGCAGTTCGCGCAAGTATGGCTGTTTGGCCGCCCATCCAGCGGCCTCATTTGTGATCGGCTGG
>JASHQT010000184.1 GCA_030039005.1 Bryobacteraceae bacterium | reverse complement strand
GCGCCTTCCCCGACCGTTTTGGCGTCGCCGGACTTGTCGCCCTCGCCTTGAATTTTGCCCTCGGATTTATCCAGGGTTTCGGGCGCGCGGCCGTCGAGGCTGCCCATGCGGGCGCGAAAATCGCGCGTCACGCCGTTGGGAAGAGTCAGCGAATCGAACCGGACGTACAGTTCGCCGCGGCCCTTGACGCGGCCGGGCCGCTTGACGTCGGTGACGGTGCCGGCCACGTAGCTGCCGGGAGGAATGATGACGTGGCCGTCCACCAGGATGGGGAAGACGCTTTCCAGATACACGCGCTCGCCGGAGACGGCGGTTTTTGTGCTCACGCTGTTGATCATGCTGAGCGGAACATGGGTGCCCACGGGAACCACGAAGTGATCGGGACCCGAGGGAGCGGGCCGCTGCAAGGGCCCGCTCGGAGCCGCGGAGGGAGTCGGGGGAGCGGCGGTGGGAGTTTCCGAAGCCGGCGGCGCGGGAGGGGGCGGACCTTGATCCTGTTGGGGCCCCGGTTGTGCGCTCAAGGCGAGCGCGGCCGCGAGTGCGGCTGTGAGTGAAACCCAGGCGAATCGAACGTACATGGGAATCGTCTCCTTCTCGTGTGCTGGTTCTCGGATGAACGCGGGTCCTTTTCCAGTTTAAACGTTGAAGGCGCGGGGCGGGTTTCTTGCTCTAGCGGCTGGGGGCTTTAGCAGTCTTGGTTTTAGCGGCGGGAGCTTTGGCGGCCTGGTTTTTCCCGGATACGACCCGCGTTTTGGCTTTGCGGGCCGCGGGTTTCAGAGCCAACAGTTGCGGCGAGTTGGCAGCCGCAAAGAAGGCGAGCACGGCCGCCGGCCACAATTGCATGATCATGCGCTCGCCGGAGGTGCCGATTTCGAGCGGCAGGTTGGCGTCATACAGCAGATCGATCAGCAGTTGCACGCCCAGAGTGAGCGAGAGAGCCACGGCGATGGTCACGAGCGAGGCGCGATCGCGCGAATCGCGGCTGAAGGATTCCGGACGAAAGCGGACCAGATAGGCGTACAGGGCCAGCACCAGCGCGATGGGAAGCAGGAAGCGGCCGAACGTGAAGAGCGCGATCACCAGCCCCTCAATCGCCGTGACCCAACGGCCGACGTCAGCGAGGTGGTGGAGCACGACCGATGCGGGAACGGAGAAGTACTCGCTGGGAGGAGCGACGCGGATCTTGAAGATCAGCACGACGGAGAGTGGAGCGGCCGCTCCGGCCAGCAGCCGCAGCAACTCGGGGAAAATAGCCGCGCGCCGGTGGGATCTCGCCAGGGCGAACACGCGAGCGATCAGCAGGGCGCCGAGAAAGATGAGGCCTTCGTTGCGAGTCCAGGCGGCGAATCCCGCCATGAGCCCGGCGAGGACGGTGAAGCGCGGATCATCGTTACGGCGATCCCGGGGATCGGCAGGATAACGATCCTGAAGACAGAGCAGCGCGAGCGCCGAAAGGATATAGAAGCTTAGCGGCACGTCGCCGTAAAGGGAAGCGGCGAGCGCGACGAAGCTGGCGGTTCCCAGCAGCAGGGTCCCGCCCAACAGCGCTTGCAATTTCCCGCGCAGGCCCGCCAGCGCGCCGGTCAATACACCGACCGTTCCAAGGCCGAACAAGAACGCGATGCCAACGGGCGCGGCCGTGGATTCGGCCCGGGCGAGCTTCCAGCACATCGCGACAAGCGAGGGCACCAGCAGCGGATAATCCAAATGCGTCCAGGCGAGGTCGTGCGAGAACGCGATGCGCCACTCCGCGCCCGAGCGAAACAGGAAACGCGCACGCAGATTCCAAATGGACCAAGCGGCTTCGTCGCCGTGCGGATTGTAAGTCACCGCGCTCACGAACATGATCAGCGCGAGCGCGGCGGCGGCGGCGAACACGAAGATCAAATAGCGGGGAACCGGCGGGCCTTCGGCCATCCCAAAGGCAGTCCCGGGCCGATGAGCGAGAAGTCCCAGGAGCAAGGCGATGAAAAGGAATGCGCCGCTGGCGGATGCGAGAACGGCCAAGCTGGGTCCAGCGAGCAAGAGGGCGAGAAAGTAGATGCAGGACGCGATTCCGGCCCCCGTTCCGGCGGCGAAGGAGAACAGCAAGATGTTGTGCAGGGACCAGCGCAGCGGCTGCGGGAACATCCAGCGCAGCAGGCCGAATCCGGCCAACCAAATTCCGGTCAGGCAGAGCAAGATCATCGGCGGCGGATGGGGCGTCCGAGCGCAACGCCGTTACCGAAATCGCGGACCAGGTCGAGATGGGTGGCGAGCAGGACTTTGTAATCCAGTTGTTTGGCGTGATAGTTGATCACCACCAGGTCGCGATTGGCCGACGGGGTGACGATGGCGGGCGCGAGCACGTATTGGGTGAGGTGGAACTCGGCCAGCGCGCTTGGATCCCTGGGCGAATTGTCGGAAACATAGCCGTACAAGGTATGGGGGTCGCTCTTGGGAAACGTGGCGAAGCGTTTCTCGAAATCGGCGACCTGAAACGCGGGCGCACGCTGGGTAGCCACACCTAGGACGTCCAGAAGGAACCAAAAGCTGGAAACCAGGGCGATTGCGGTGAGCAACAAAACTGCGAATTTATGTCGCGCCAAACCGATTAGTTTACCACCACCTTAGTTTCAAATCACGGGCAAATACATATTCGGAATACTGACGGCATTGTCTACTTGCACGCGGATCTCGGGATTGGAGGCAGTGGACGCCGGCAGCGTCACGTTGATTTGATACAGGCCGGCGAAGTCCGGCGCAAGGCCGGCGTAGGCGATGGCGCCGGGAGGGACCGGCACCCCGTCGAGCAATACGGAGAGACTGGCCCCAGCGGCGAGCGGCGCGGCGGCGGTGGGTAACTGGCCGTAGACCGGATTGGGATCCGTTGCGCCCAGGCCCGTGGCCCAAAGAACAACGACATCGCCGGGCTGGGCGGGCGACTGGGGCGTGACCACGGAGCCATCGGCGAGGGTCGCGACGGCGTGGGTCGCATCGAGCTGGAAAAGACCAGGCGCGGCGGCGGCCAGCGAGAACGGGATGCTGGGGCCGGCCAGGCCGTCGATGGTCACGCGCACCGTCATCGAGGGACCCACCAGATTGGGCGGCACGAGGAAATTGATTTGCGTGGGTGAGACGTAATAAAGGTCAGCGGGATAGTTGTTGACGTAGACCTGCGTCTCGTCGGTTCCGAGCACGGTGGGGAGGAGGCCGGCGTTAATGTCGTTCTGGGAGACCGCCGCGGTGCCGTAGGCGAGGTTCGTGCCGTAGATGGTGGCGATGGTGTTGGGGGCGAACTGGCCGGACTGATTATCGGCCGCGTTGACGATGCTGGCCGCATCATAATAGGGCGCCACTCGAGGCGCGGGTTTATCGGAGGCCAGCAGGCACCCGATGGACAGGACGGCCAGAGGGGAGAATCGAACCGATGGCATTTTACAGATGGTTCAGCGAGGATGCGGAAATTCTCACCAGTATCGCTTCGAGCGGGCAGCGATTGGAGGCTGGGGATCGGGGGAGTGGTGCAGTGTTCTAGTATCTAGGGACTGTGGGGTCGATGTCCAAGCTCCAGCGGTCGATGCCTCCGGCGAGGCTTTGGCAGGCGCTTACGCCCTGCTCGCGCAGCCAGTGGACGACATGCAAGCTACGGACGCCATGATGGCAGATCACGATGAGCGGCGTTTCCTGGGCTTGCGCGTCGAGGCGCGAAAGCTCGGCGGGAACGGATCGCATGGGGATCAGCTCGGCGCCGGCAATTCGGGCGATCTGAAATTCGGAGGCTTCGCGAACGTCGATGAGCGCGAGCTTTTCGCCGGCCTCGAAACGGCGTTGGACGTCACGCGGAGTGATTTCGAGCGGCAAGAGCGTTTGAGTCATGATTTAGGGGTCAAGAGTTTAACGAGCATAAAGTTAGCGATTTAGCAGCCGCTGATCCCATATTACCGGCTTCGTTTGAGACGTGCGAAGTACAGCCACCATCCGCCGCGTGCCTATAATGAATGCTGGAAATCGAGCGAAAGTGATGGAACAGGAGGCAGGATGGTGTCAGTCCGTCTAGTCTTGGCGCTCACGATAACGGCGGGTGCTCTGGTCCTCGTCGAGTCCACCGTCGCGGACACCTACACAGTCATCATGCAGGGCAACGTGGTCATGGTAGATGGCTCGCCTCCTCCCAAGACCGTGGGAATCGAGCGGGTCTGCAGCGACATACAGGGATCCGCCCCCGGCCCCATTACAGATAAGAAGGGCCACTACCTGTGGCGTCAGGATCTCAATCCGATGCTCACACGCGTCTGCTACCTCCAAGCGACGCTGGCGGGCTTCACTTCCACGCGGATCGATATCTCCAACGTGAGCCTATCCACTTTCACCGGCACTTCAAACGAAAAGACATTGCCCGACCTGGTCCTCTCTCCGCGCGACAGCGGAGACGCCGGGATGATTGTGCTCGTTTCCGCACACGACGCGCCAGGAAAAGCCCAGCCCTTGTACAAGGCGGCGTTGAAGGCCCTGGATGCCAACAATACAGACGAGGGCATTCAACAGCTTCAGTTGGCCGTTAAGGCCGTTCCCAAATTCGCGGACGGCTGGAACATTCTCGGGGCGCTTTATGAGAGGCAGAAAATGTTCATGGAAGCGCGGGACGCCCTCGAGCACGCACTCGATGCCAATCCCAAGCTGCTCTCGCCCTACTTGAGGATCGCGCGGATTTCCAACAAGCTGGGGGATTGGGATGCCGCTACCAAGGCGGAAGACGCGCTGCTGAAAGTAGACAAACGCTTCTATCCCGAGATCTACCTTCAGCAGGCGATTACCCTCACTCAGCGTAAGGAATACGCAGGAGCCGAAGAAAGCGCCAAGACGGCATTGAGCCTAGACCCGAGGCACCAGCATGTAAACCGGGCCGAGTATGTGCTTGGACGGATCGCACTGGCCAAGGGTGACCTTGCCGCCGCCAAGCAACATATCGCCAACTACATCAGTATGGACCCGACCGCCCCGGACCTTGAGAAGATCCAGGTTGAACTGGCTAACCTTGGAAGTAAAGATGCCGACGTCCTGCAAATATCCTTGGACCGGCCCTAGCGCCTGTCTTGTGGAGGAGCCTTTGGGGACCTGAGTGGCGAAGCTGGCTGACGCCGGCGTCGATTCGGGTGGCGTTGAGCGCGACGACGAGGTTGGGATTCGCGATTGGTGGGTCGGTCTTCACGCAGCCAGGCGGACGCTTCGGCGATAACTATTTGGCAGGGTAGCTGTTTTGCGCAATCTGGCTTAACGATTGGCGAAGGAGAGCGTCAGCATTGGGAAGCTTGGCGTTCCACTGTTTCCACAGATCCGCCCGCTGGGCTTCGAGCCGGCCCGCTTCCTCATTACGTCCGCTTCGGCGGTAGAGGTTGGCGAGAGCCGTCCAGGTGCGCGAAATGCACACTGCATCGCGCAGGTCTCCCTGGGTGTCCGGCTTCCATGCCAGTACTTTTTGCAGGAGTTGCTGGTAGGCTGTGATCGCTTTGCTGGTCTGCCCCGTTTGGTCATAATCGTCAGCCTGTGCTCTCAAGACGTCGTACGTATCGCTCAGGGGTTCGACTTTGCCGGTGGGGTACCGTCCGGCTTGGGTCAGCAATTCGAAAGCTCGGGCGATGCGCTGCTGGGCTCTGTTCGTTCGACCCGTCCAGCGCAAGGGGTAAGACGAAGCGGCCAAGAGCTCAGCTTCGTCCCGCTGAGTTTGGACATTGGTTCTCGCTTCTAGGATACGCGCCAGCGCGTGATCGTAAACCGTAAGGGCATCCGAGGGAGCGCTGTGGCGCAAGATGCCACCGATTTCCAGGCTGGCCGTTGCGACATTATGGCGGCCGAGGTAATCGCTTGGGTCCTGTTGGGCTAGGTCCTCGGCGATGTCCACGGCTTTTTGGAAATAGGCCACCGCGTCGCGGCTGAGGCCAAGGCTCGGTTCCGCATCTTGCCGGCCCAGGATCATGCCCTCCAGCTGATATCCGTTCGCCAGGTTAATGCGAAGCGCGGCGTGTCCATTGGCGGCTTCGGCTTTTTCGAGATCAATCGCCTCAGTAGCGGTCTTCAAAGCGCCATCCAGGTCCCCCGCCTGCCAGTGCGCAGCAGCCAAAATGGCAAGCGTCGGGCCTCGCATAGCGTTCCCATTCTCACCCGGTAGCTGGATGTCCAACGCACGCCGGCAATATCGAACGACGTCGTCAAAGCGCCGCGCTTCGTCATAAGTACCCGCGACGTTGGAGTAGAAGTACCGCATGCTGTACAAGTCGTGATATGCGACGGGGTGCGTACTCAGGAACCGCTCGATCAGCGAAGCCGTCGTCGCGGCATACTTGAGTTGTTCAACTTGATCGCCCCACTTGTTCGCCAGAATCATACGATCGTGGGCAATGGTGGTGGCGATGAACAAGCCGCGCGGGTTGAGCGGATCTTTTTCGAGAACTGTGTCTACAAAGCGTGCCGCGTTGTCCAGACTTACTTTTGCTTCGGCGAACTCCCCCAGATTGGGCGACGTGGGGTCGCCTTGTGCATGGGCAACGCGCACGTAGGCATAGGCGATTTCGAGAGCGAGGTCCTTGTCGCCATGAACGTCGCTGCCGAGCGAAGTGAGATATCGTAGCGAATCGGTGACCATCTGCATCCTGACCCGGGTCGAACCGGGCAGACCTCGGATGTCATTGTCCAGATCGATGAATTTATTCGCCAGTTGGCGCACCTGGGCGAATCGGCGTTCGGCGATTTTGCGCTCGCGATTCACAAGCAACAAGCCGGTTGTCAAGCTGACGGTGACGATGGCGGCTGCCGTAACCGGAATCCAATAGCGCCTGACGAACTTCCGGATCCGGTACCAGGCATCGCCGGATCGTGCGTGCACCGGTCGCGATTCCAGAAATGCACGAACATCGGTCGCCAAAGCTTCCACGGACCGGTACCGCTCCTCGGGTTCCTTACGAAGCGCTTTGCCGACGACGAAGTCCAAATCGCGCGGGACGCTTCGAGCATGGCTTGGCGGCGCGGGCTCCTGCGTGCAGACGGCTAACAGCATGCCCTCGCGAGTGTTCGAAAAAGCGGCGTGCGGCGACTTGCCCGTCAGCAGCTTGTATAAAATCGCGCCAAGTGAATAGATATCGGTAGCAGTACTCTGAGCTTCACCGCGTGCCTGTTCGGGACTCGCATATTCCGGTGTAAGCAATGCTTCCGCGGTCTGGGTTTGGTCGAGCGCTGCATCCAAGATCTTAGCGATGCCGAAATCGAGCAGTTTCGGCTCTCCCGACCGCGTCACGAGAATATTCGACGGCGGCCGGGCTCGAGTCGTCACCATTTTTCCGATTACTCCAAATCTCAGAAGCATCTTCTTGCGAGTCATCTTCCTGGAGGATAGCCTTCATTATGCGCGCTCGAATTCCGACCGCCGTACCGTGGGGCAACGCCAGTGCCTCGATCTGCTCTGGCCCTTCAAGGCGCGCTTGGAGAGTGCGATTCAGGTTGGTCACG
>JASHQT010000183.1 GCA_030039005.1 Bryobacteraceae bacterium | reverse complement strand
CCTTCGGTCATCTGCCCGTGGCCCACGCCGATGCGGATGTCGGGCAACAGCTCCTGGATCGACGATGCGCGCATGTAGATCGAATCCACGCGATTGTGAATGAAATACACCTGGCCGCCGCGCGCGATCTCCTGCTCGATCGCGGTCTTGATCAGGTCATTGTTGTAATGCGCCACCACGGTATGGATCGCGAGCCGATCCTTGGGCGGGGTCTCGATCACCGACATGTCGCGCAATCCTGCGAGCGACATGTGCAGCGTGCGCGGGATCGGCGTCGCACTCATGGTGAGCACATCGACGTTGTGTTTGAGCTGCTTGATGCGCTCCTTGTGGCGCACACCGAAGCGCTGCTCTTCGTCGACGACGAGGAGCCCCAGATCGCGAAACGTCACATCCTTCGAAAGGACGCGATGCGTGCCGATGACAATATCCACTTTGCCCGTGGCCAAACCGTCCAGCACGTCGGCAATCTCTTTCTTATCGCGAAAACGGCTGAGCATCTCGATGCGCACCGGAAACGCCGCGAAACGCCGCTTGAACGTTTCGTAGTGCTGATATGCGAGAACCGTGGTGGGCGCGAGCACCGCCGTTTGCTTGCCGTCGCCGAGCGCCTTGAACGCAGCGCGCATCGCGACTTCGGTTTTGCCGTAGCCCACGTCGCCGCACAGCAGCCGGTCCATGGGACTGCCGCTCTCCATGTCTTTCTTGATTTGTTTGATCGCCGTGAGCTGGTCCTTGGTCTCAGTAAATTCGAACGCGTCTTCGAATTCGCGCTGCCAGTTGCTGTCGGAGGAAAACTGGAAGCCTTCGGCCATGCGGCGCTGCGCATAGAGCTTCAACAACTCGTCGGCCATGTCGCGCATTTTGGCCTTGACGCGCGTTTTGGTGCGCTCCCAGGTGACGCCGCCCAACCGGTCGAGCGCCGGCGCCGCGCCTTCGCCCGCGCCGCGATATTTCTGCACCAGGTCCAGACGCGCGAGCGGCACATAGAGCTTGGCTTCGCCCGCGTATTCGAGCAGCATGAAGTCGCCCTTGTTGTCGCCCTGCGCGATCTCGCGCGTGCCCAGGAAGCGGCCGATGCCGTGCGCTTCGTGGACCACGTAATCGCCGGGCTTCAGATCGGCCATGTCGGCGGTGAAGGCGGCCAGCTGCGATTTGGTCGGCCCGGGCTTGGCCACTAAGTCCGAGGAATCGAAGAGATCTTCCGAGCCGAAGACGGCGATCTGCGCTTCGGGAAACACGACGCCGCGCCGTACCAGGCCCTTCACCAGGAACGTGCTGGCAGCCGTGCCCGCGACGTAGGAACGCTCGGCTAGATAAGGCCGCGTGGCGTCGGCGGGGTCGAGGCCGAGTTGGAATGGGACTTGATACTCCTGGAAAATGTCGGCCAGCCGTTCCAGCTCGCCGGAGGAGCGCGCGAAGAACACCACGCGATAGCCGCGCTCGACTAAATTGCGCGCCTCGCCGATGGCCGCCTGGATGTTGCCATGGAAAGCCAAAGACGGCCGCGACGTTGTCGCGGCGGGATTGGGGATCGGGGATTGGCGGCTGGCAAGTTCGAGCTCGCGCAGAAGCAGTTCGGCATTCCCCGCAAGAGCCTCGCGAAGCTCGGGCCATGCGAAAAAATTAGCATCGGGCGGGAAGGGAAGCGGCTTGGCCGGAGTTTCTTCCAGCCGTTTCCACAAACGCTCCGAAGCGCCGGCTACCTGCTCGGGCTCATCGATCACCACCAGCGGATTTTCAGCGAGTGAAAACAGCGAATGCTTGCGCGGGCGAACGAGTGGTACCGCGAACTCCCAACCGGGAAACGGATCGCCGGGGCTCGGCACGTCCAGCTGCTCAGCCAGCGCGGCGAATAACTCGCGCGATTTCGGATATTCGGCCAGCGGCAGGAGGGTCGTCTCCGAGATCTTCATCACCGAGCGCTGCGTCTCTACGTCAAATCTACGAATCGACTCGATCAGGTCGCCGAACAGCTCGATGCGAATGGGCTTGGAAGCCTCGGCCGGAAAAATATCCAGTATCCCGCCGCGCAGCGAATATTCGCCCGTCATCTCCACCGGGTCGCGTTTTTCGTAGCCGATGCTTTCTAGGTGCGCGAGCAGATCTTCGAGCGGGATCTCCTCGCCCACGCGCAGCGTGAGCGCAAGCTGCCGGTAAAACTCCGCGCCTTCGGTGCGCAGCAGCGCCGAGGCGGCGGGCGCGATGGTGATGCTGATCTTGCGCGAGGCTTCCCCGGATGCCAGGCGCCATAATCCGATGGCGCGTTGCGCGCTGATCTCGCTGTGGGGCGACATGCGCTGCGCCGGCAGCACGTCGAGCGCGGGGATGGTTTGCGGCCTGGGCAGATCGCTGGTGACTAAAAGCTCGAAAAATGTGTCCACCAGCTCGCCCAACGTTTCGGCCTGCTTGTTGCCGTCGACGACCACGATGATGTTGCGCTCGGTGGCCTGCCACAGCAACACGATGTACAGCGCCTTGGCGGTGGTGGTCAGGCCGGAGAGCGATTGCCGCACCTGCGGATCGCGAATCAGCCGGCTGACCGCTTCCTGAAACGCCGGGTCGCGCGCGAGCGACTGAAACAGGTCACGAATTGCAGGGTGTGTCACGGAGACAGGGAAAGAGCAGCGACACTTTCATTTTAGCGTGCCGTTCCAAGCTGTCGGTCTATCGAATCCCCATTCGGAACAGAGCTTCCCGCGCAGGAACGTTGTGAGGATCCAGTTGCAGCGCGCGCTGATAATCTTCGATGGCTTGTTCCTGCTCGCCTTCCATGGCGTAAATATTTCCGCGATTGTAGTAGGTCACCGCGGAGCCGCCATCCAGCCGCTGAGCCGTCGCGAGGGCTTCCAGCGCTTCCGGGTACTTGCCGATTTTTCCGTATTCCATTCCGATCAGAGAATAGAGTTGCGCTTCCGGCCGTTTGGCCACCGCCTGCTGCAATTTTGCGATAGCTTGTTCCGGGTTCCCGGCGCAAAAATAGGCCAGCCCCCAATCGCGCACCAACTCATGGTCCCAAGCGATCAGCCGGTCATACTCGGGAAGCGGGAGCGCGGCAGCCTGTTGGAACTGGCCGGCAGCCTCACTGCACCTGCCGGCTTGCATGTAAGAGAACGCTAACTGAAAACGAGGCCGCATTTTCCTCGGAGACTTGGAAACTGCATCCTCCCACATCTCCACTGCGTTGCCCCACAACCGATTCCGCTGATAGGTCATGACGCTTTCCAGCGCTAAAACCGCAGCCAGGGAGCAGATGAATACGTTCTGCGATGCCTTCCAGCGCCGCAAAAACTCTACGGCGATGAGCAAAAGCCCTAGGAACGGGAGGTACAGACGGTGCTCGGCCATCGGATCAAGCAGCGGCAGGAAGGATGATGTCGGCGCGAGCAGAATCAGGAACGCGAACCATCCGTAGGAGGCGATCGGAAGTCGGCGCCGGTAGATCCAAGCTACTATGCTGACGGCCAATAATCCCGCGAGTCCGAACATCGCGCCGCGCGCCAGGATATTTCCCGAAAAATCGATGTCCGGGTCGATGTTCTGGCCGATCGGCAGGACAAACAAACCAAGGTAGTGCCAGACCACTCGGCATT
>JASHQT010000182.1 GCA_030039005.1 Bryobacteraceae bacterium | reverse complement strand
AAACGCCGGTCTTCATGATCACCGCCTATGGGTCGGTGGAGGTGGCGGTGACGGCGCTCAAGAACGGCGCCAGTGATTATTTCTCCAAGCCCTGGGACAACGAGAAGCTGCTGATCGAGATCGGGCGCATGATCGCGCACAGCCGTTTGGAGCGCGAGAACGTTCAGCTCAAGAAAGCGCTCAAGCAGCAGTACAGCTTTCCCAACATCA
Source organism: Bryobacteraceae bacterium (assembly GCA_030039005.1). The sequence goes on along the minus strand of JASHQT010000182.1, from coordinate 26,549 downwards.
TCGGCAAGAACGATCGCATGCTGCGCATTCTCGATCTGGTGACGCAAGTGGCGCCCAGCCGCGCCAACATCCTGATCACCGGCGAAACCGGCACTGGCAAGGAACTGATCGCCAAGGCCATTCACGCCCATTCGGCGCGCGCCGATCAGCCGTTTGTGCCGGTGAACAGCGGCTCGGTGCCATCCGACCTGCTGGAATCGGCGCTGTTCGGGCATGTGAAAGGCGCTTTCACCGGAGCCGTCGCGTCGCGCAAAGGCTATTTCGAGACGGCCAACAAAGGCACGATTTTTTTCGACGAGATCGGGACCATCAGCCCGGAAAGCCAGGCCAAGCTGCTGCGCGTGATCCAGGAGCGCGAGTTCATGCCGGTGGGTTCCACCGAAACCGTCAAGGTGGATGTGCGGATCATCGCCGCCACCAATGCCGACCTCAAGAAGCTGGTGGAGGACGGGAGATTTCGCGAAGACTTATATTACCGGCTCAATGTGATCAACCTGGCGCTGCCGCCGCTGCGCGAACGCAAGGAAGACATTCCGCTGCTGGTGGATCATTTTCTGGCCAAATACAGCCGGGATAACGAGAAATTTCTCGCCCCCGAAGGCGGGAGCCTTCTGCGTCTGGACCCGGACGCGATGCAATTGCTCCTCGATTACAATTGGCCCGGCAACGTGCGCGAGCTGGAGAATGCGATTGAGCGCGCGGTGGTGCTGGCGTCGCAAACATTAGTCCCTGTCGATGTTCTGCCGGATTCCATCTTGCAGGAAGGCGGCGTCAAAATCCGCCGCGATGAATCGGGCGCGCTCCCCGCCGACGCCTCGCTGCCCGAGATCCTGGCCGATTTCGAGCGCCGCAAGATCATCGAGGCGCTGGAGGCGGTGAACTGGAGCCAGACCGAGGCGTCCGAGAAGCTGCGCATTCCGCTATCGACGCTCAATCAAAAAATCAAACGGCTGAGCATCGAGATCAAGCGCAAGGGCGGGGCGGCGGGGTAGAAAAGCGGCCCCGCGACTGCGTCAGGTCACTGGATCGTTCCAGGTCATCGAATTGGAATCACCGGCAGCGAAGCCATGCCATTGTAGCCGAGGAATCGAAGCGCGATGACTCCGATCTTAGTGTTCGAGCTGCAATCCAGCGTTCCCCGCAAGCCTGTCAGCGCGGGGAACGAATAATTGGCCCAGTGTCCCAGCGGGTTGAGCGCCGGCACGGAGACCGCATTTGGAATGATATTTCCTTGGGGATCGCGCGCCGTGCAAGTCACATCCGCCGAAATCATAGGATCCATATTGGCGATTGCGATACCAGTAAAAATTTGCTCGTTCGCGGCGGCGAACGTGGTGTCGTCGAACGGGAACATCACTTCATAGTTCCCTCCGCTCGTGAAAATCGCGGCCTCATAGTAACTGTTGTCCGCCCCATGGCGTCTGAAGATCCCCTGCACGGTGATCGACGGCTCCGAGCTGACAAGTGCAGATCCGGCCACCAAAGCTGCAGCCGGATTACCTGCCTCGTAGTAGCCGGATCCATAGGCGGGAATCGTATCGGACAGTGCGCTCGCTGACGGCAGGCCATTGAAGGAAAGAGACACTAGATCCCCATTATCGTCGCGGAAGGTGATGGTAAAGCTTGCTGGCTGATCGCCGGAATTGACAACATAAAACCCAGTGATAAAACCTCCACCAGTCCCAAACTCGGGTACCGAAGCCGTAGTGCTTGCCGTCGCGGCCGTTATGAAAAATGTTGCTGTATTGGACACTGTGCCGCCGGGACTTAGCACAGTGATGCTGGCGCTGCCCTGGCTGGCAACGAGATTGGCGGGCACCGAGGCGATCAACTCCGTTTCGCTGACAAAGGTCGTGCTCAGAGACGAGCCATTCCACTGCACCACCGCTGTCGAAGCAAAATTGGTCCCGTTGACCACGAGGCTAAAGGCCGGGCTGCCTGCCGCGACTGAGCTGGGGCTGAGACCAGTAATACTCGGGACTGTATTTGCGGCGGTGTTTATGCTGAAAAGCACGATATTTGAAATCAAGTTTCCTGCATTCACAACACTAATGCTGGCCACGCCAGCAGCCGCAATCAGATTGGCTGGCACTGAGGCAGTCAACTGTGTACTGCTGACGTAAGTTGTAGCCAGAGACGAGCCATTCCACTGCACGACCGATTGCTGCACGAAACCGGACCCGTTCACCGCCAGACTGAATGCCGCGCCCCCGGCCGTCGCTGAGCTCGGGGATAAAGTAGTGATGGCCGGCGTCGCAGGGGCAGAGCCGAAGGGCGCGAACTTGGTCACGAACCCGGTGTAAGCCGATGCGCCTGCCAAGTTGGTGTTTTGGTAGGCCGACTCAGTCGGAAAGTCGACCGAACCTGTAAATCCCGTGACATACGCCGCGCCGGTTGCATCCACCGCGATGCCAAACCCCTGGTCAGGACCGCTGCCTCCCAGGTAGGTGGAATAGGCCAGCGCATTACCGGCCGGTGCCAGCTTGGTGACGAATGCATCCAATCCTCCTCCCTGAAGCGTGGCCTGGTACGCGGACTGCGTAGGAAAGTTGGTCGACTGTGTGTACCCTACGACATAGGCCGAGCCTGACGCATCCACCGCAATGCCTTGGCCAGAGTCATTGCTGCTGCCTCCCAAATAGGTCGAGTAGGCCAGCGCATTACCGGCCGGCGCCAGCTTGGTCACGAACGCGTCGATTTCGCCTGGATAGGTCGCCTGGTAGGCGGACTGCGTTGGGAAATTGGCGGAATAGGTGTATCCAGCGACATAGGCCGCGCCGGTAGAATCCACCGCGATGCCCGAACCAACGTCACGGCTACTGCCTCCCAAATAGGTGGAGTAGACGAGCGCATTGCCGGCTGGCGCCAGCTTGGTCACGAACGCGTCCATGCCTCCTTGATAGGTGGCCTGGTAGGCGGACTGCGTTGGGAAGTCAGGGGAATCTGTGTATCCCGTGACATAGGCCGCGCCCGTAGAATCCACCGCAATGCCCGAACCACCGTTACTATCGCTGCCTCCCAAATAAGTCGAGTAGACCAGAGCGTTGCCGGTCGGCGCAAGTTTGGTCACGAACGCGGCGCCGTCTCCCTGGACGGTCGACTGGAAGGGCGACTGCAGGGGAAAGTTGGTGGAGGTTGCATTCCCAGTCACATAAGCCGCACCCGGTGCGTCCACCGCGATGCCGAGGCCAATATCCTCACGGCTGCCTCCCAAATAGGTCGAATAGACCAGGGCATTGCCAGCAGGTGCTAGCTTGGTCACGAACGCATTTTCCGAGCCCTGGAGGGTCGACTGGAACGGCGACATGGTCGGAAAGTTGGCCGATTGTGTATCCCCCACGACATAGGCCGAACCTGTCGCATCCACCGCGATGCCGTTTGCTTGATCATAGCCACTACCGCCAAGATAAGTGGAGTACACCAGAGCGCTACCGGTTGCAGCCAGCTTGGTCACGAACGCGTCCCACCCTCCCTGATATGTGCTCTGGTAGGCGGAGTCGGTGGGAAAGTTGGTCGATTGTGTATATCCCACCACGTAGGCCGAGCCCGCCGTATCCACGGCGATGCCAGAAGGGTAGTTATTGCTGCTGCCTCCCAGGTAAGTGGAGTAGGCCAGCACCACCGGGTCGATCCATAGCCGGCGGCTGCGGTCATAGCGCGCCAACTCGAAGCGCACCCGGTTGCCTTGAGCGAGCACATACTTCGACGCCACCTCAACCTGCTTTCCGCCAATTTCCTGATACACGCGCGGCCGCTTCTGCACCACGTCGCCTAATTGCGTGGCCAGCACCAGATCGCCGTTCGCGTTCAAGCGCAGCGACTCCGTCCCTTCCCAGGCCAACTGCACCTGAGCTGGGTCCGCTCCAGGCGCCACGGCGAGGTCGTACTCCAACTGGCCCTGTGTGCCGTAGCAGATGAGGTCCACGCCGGGGTAAACTCCGCGCGCTTCTGCGCGCCCGTAGTTGGGTATGCTGGTCCGCCATTGCTTAGGATCGTTCCCAATGAAGTAATTGCTGATCCCGGGCTGTTTGTCGAGGCCGGTCCATTCACTCAGCTTTTGCGCGCCGACCAGCTTCATCCTCACGACGGTCTGCGTGAGTTTCGGCGGCTCCTTGAGCCGGCGTTGCGGATCGTAAAGCGGCTGTTCGCTCCGGCTGAGCACCATGACCGCCTCGGTGTCGGTGAAGAACACGGTCATGGCGCGCGTGCGTGCAAGGAACCGCACGCTGGGATCGGTTTGCCCGGTGTTCGGCTCAAAGACCAACGGGGGGTGGCCGTAGGCGCTTTTGAGGACAGCCGGGGCGCTCTTCTCCGTCCCGAATGACTGCGGGACCGATGCACCCCAGCAGATGACCAGCGATGATATTGCGAATAAAGATGTGAGCAGTAAGCGGGAGAATGACGTGCGCATAGAATCCCTCCTAGGCGCGTTTGCAGACTGAAATCTGGCTATCGTCTCCAGCGAGACGAGAAATTCACGTGCATTCGTGAGCAGCGGTGTGCACACGCAGTCGGCTACCGCCGCGAAATGCAAACTCCGATCAACCCTGCCGTGCCTGGAGTGCTTCGGCAGTCGCAGCAATAACTGCACGAGCGCAGCCAAAAGGCGGGGCGGCGTCAAATTCTGGCCGCGGTAGACCGGCGCGCTGACGGTCGACGCGTCGATGACGGACGTTGGCCCATTTCGAGCGGCGCAAGGTCGGCTGAGCTTCGAGTTCCAGCGCAAGGGCGGGGGCGGTGGGCTAGAAAGGCCCGCGAATAATCTGGTCTACCTCACCCTAATTCCTTGGGTGTTTTCGCTCAGCACGCAAAATAAGTAGCGATTTCTCCGATTCCTGCCCTAAGCATGCGGACGAATCGGCCGCTATAGCGCAGTCGACTCAGGACTCAAGGAGATTGGCGCTTTCCGTGCACACGCTGATCTCGAAGAAATAGATCGTAACGGGAGGCGCCTATGCGGTCATGTGGCGCGCTGTCATCATACGCGACTTTCCTTTCGCTGGCGATAATTCCGCTGTTGGCTCAACCATCGGAGGCGGTTCCGCCGCGCATCACACAATCCATCGATGAAACGCAACTGGTCACGCTGAAAGGCAACAGACACCCGCTGGCACGGCCCCAATATGACCAGGGAACAGCCCCGGCGGAACTTCCGATGGAACGCGTGCTCCTGCTCTTACGCCGCGGCCCAGAGCAGGAATCCGAGCTGCAGCAATTACTGGAAGAGCAGCAGGATTTGCGCTCGGTTAACTACCATCAGTGGTTAACGCCGGAACAGTTTGGCGAGCAGTTCGGCCCGGCACCGGAGGATATCGATAAGATCACAAGTTGGCTCGGCTTCCAAGGGTTTGTAGTAGACCGGATCGCGAACGGCCGTGGCGTGGTGGAGTTCTCCGGCAGCGCCGCGCAAGTAGAGCGTGCGTTCCACACCCCAATCCACAGGTATCTGTGGAACGGTAAACAATATTGGGCAAACGCGCGCGATCCCCAGATCCCAGCCGCGCTCGCCCCGGTTGTGGCTGGAATCGTCTCGCTCAACAATTTCCCGGAAAAGAAGATGCATTCCGCGGGGAGCGTGTTCCGCGAAGACCCCGACGGTGCGTGGATACCGGCCACGCCGGAGGTGAATACCTCATCGAACGGCACGACGTATCACCAAGTTGGGCCATACGATTTTGCCATCATCTACAACGTCCTGCCGCTCTGGAACACCGCGATCGACGGTACCGGGCAGACAATTGCCATCGTCGCAACGAGCAATATCAACCTTCAGGACGTGCGTAACTTTCGCTCGCTATTCGGACTTCCGGCCCGCAATCCTATCGTCACCGTGAACGGACCCGATCCCGGCACCAGCGATATTGACTTGGAGGGTGAGGCCGTTTCCGACACCGAATGGACAGGCGCGGTCGCCAAAGGAGCGACCATCAACCTGGTTGTTTCTGAATCCACCACAACGACTGATGGCTCCGTTCTCTCTTCGCAATACATCGTCGACAACAATGTAGGTGGCATACTGAGTTCCAGCTACGGCCTATGTGAGCTCTCCCTGGCGAGCGAGAACCAGTTCTACAACAGCCTATGGCAGCAGGCGGCGGCGGAAGGCATCACCGTGGTGGTGGCAGCCGGCGATGGCGGTTCAGGAATGTGCGAAGAGTCCGACACCGACGTTCAAAGTGGTTTGCAGGTGAATGGCATCGCTTCTACTCCTTATGACATCGCTGTCGGGGGTACCGATTTCAGCGATGTCTTGAACCAGACCACCAGCCAGTATTGGAGCTCCTCCAACAACTCCACCACGCTGGCCTCAGCCGAATCGTACATTCCAGAGATGACCTGGAACGACAGTTGCGCCAGCCCCCAAATTGTTTCGTTCTTCGGGCCCAAATTGGGTTCTTCGAGCCCGGAGGCCCTATGCAATAATCCTCAAAAGCAGATGCAGGTGCTCACCGTGACGGCCGGCGCCGGCGGCCCGAGCAGCCTGTATTCGAAACCTTCCTGGCAAAGCGGTGTACCTGGAATTCCGGTGGATGGCTGGCGCGATTTACCCGACCTGTCGCTGTTTGCCGGGGATGAAACTTGGGAGCATGCCTATATATTTTGCCAGGCCGACTACGGAACGCCATGCATTTCATCGGGCTCGAGCGGAAATACGGTGGGTCTGATGGGCGGCACTTCTCTTAGTACGGCCGCGTTCGCCGGTGTTATGGCGCTGGTCGATCAGAAGAGCGGCTCCCGGCAGGGGCTGGCAAATCCCGCCCTTTACAAGCTTGCCTCGACGCAATATGCGTCCGTCTTCCACGACGTAACCGTCGGCACCAACGACGTTCCTTGCTTGAAAGGGACTCCGAACTGTTACGTCAGCCAAGCCTCCGACACCTATGGCCTTCTTTCGACTTCGACGAGTTCCTACATCGCAGCCTATCCGGCGGGCCCTGGTTACGACCTCGCCACGGGCCTCGGATCAATCGATGTTGCGAACATGGTCAACAATTGGCCGAGCCGTCAGAGTCCCGCACTCACGATCACAACTTCCTCTCCGCTGCCCTCCGGCACGGTAGGCGTAGCGTACTCCGAGACGCTGGCGGCCTCCGGCGGCAATCCTCCGTACTCCTGGTCCATGACAGTGGGCGCTCTTCCGAATGGCCTGACACTCTCCAGTTCCGGCATGATCGCGGGCACTCCCACTGCTGCCGGAACTGCGAACTTCACGGTGCAGGTGTCCGACAGCAGCGCTGAAACCGCCAGCGCATCCTTCTCGCTGACGATTGCCACCGCAAACTCGTCGCAGCCGGTGATCAATCCCGGCGGTGTGATCAGCATTGCCGGGCCGGTACCCTGGCCCGGGCTCACACCCATGGGCTGGGTGTCCATTTACGGCAATAATCTTTCGAACACCACGCGCAGTTGGACCGCGGCTGACTTCAACGGCAATAACCTGCCTACCAAGATCGATGGTGTGACGGTTTCGATCGACGGGAAGCCGGGCTACATCAGCTATGTTAGCCCGCACATGCTCAACCTTCAGGTCCCCGACGATTCGAGGACTGGGATGGTGCCGGTGACGGTGACGAATAACGGCCTCACTAGTGCGCCGGTCATGGTGAACATGACTCCCTGCGCTCCAGCCTTCAAAACGTTTGGTCAGTACGTGGCGGCGTTGCATGCGGATGGGTCGGTTGTCGCCCCGGCCGGGATGTTTCCCGGGTCAACCCCCGCGGCGCCAGGCGAGGAGATCTCCGTTTGGGGAGTGGGTTGGGGCCCTACGAATCCCCCGCGATCGGCCGGGCAGCTTGTGGATGCGGCTCCCCTGGCCAACCCGAGCGAGCTTTCGATTACCATCGGAAGCGATGCCGTCGCCGTACCATATGCAGCTTTGGCAGCGGGAGCAGGCCTCTATCAATTCAATGTGGTGGTTCCCCCGAACCTGGGGAGCGGAAACTGGCCAGTGGCCGGTTCCATGTGGGGCTACGACACTCAGACCGGCGTTTCCTTGTCAGTGAAACAGGAGGCCGCGCCGGTGATCGCGTCGCTCGCGCCGTCCTCCGGCACTGTAGGACAGACCCTGACTCTGACCATTAAGGGATCGAATCTGACAGGAGTCACCGCCGTCAATTTTTCGCCCTCAGCTGGGATCAGCGTGACGAATGTGACTGCAACATCCTCCAGCGTGACGGCTACGGTGGCAATCGCCGCCTCCGCAGCGCAGGGCAAATATCGTGTCACCGTCTCTGGGCCGGGAGGCACTTCGAATGCTTCGACATTCTTAGTGGGCGGTCCTTTCGACGGTTCCTATCAGGGGACCTCGACCGTGAGTGGTGGCCAGTGCGGTGGCTCTCCTATGGCACCATCCACCAACAGCCTGTATTTCACTGTGGCGAATAGTCAGGTGACAGTGGTAGTCGACGGAGGCGTGCAGGATACCTCGGTTACCGGCACGATCACGGCAGATGGCACCGCACAGGGATTTGGCGCCGCGTTCCCTGAATATAACGTGACTTTCGCCGGCCAATTTGTGATCAACGGCTCCGGGGCTAGCGCTTCCGGCACATGGTCCGCCACCCTGACCAATTGCAACGGCTACGGGGCCAACGGTTCCGACAACGGTACATGGTCGGCCACTCGAGAGTAGGGCCGTGTCTTCTTGGCGATGGATACCTCGCGATCGGCATCGAGATCAGGCCTAGGGGCGGAGCAGCGGGATAGTCTGGCGCAGCCGCCAGGCTGCCAGCGCCGTAATTCCTCCCATAACGCCGAGCGACACCACCGCCGATGCGAGCAGCATTCTGCCGACACTCCAGGTCGCACCAGCGGCGTCTCGGATCACATCCAGTCCGTGCGGCGCAAGCACGCACAGATTCCCGGCCGCTACGATGCCGTAGAAAACAACGGCTGAAGTCCAGCACCCTCGGGGCACGGCAGCAAGCCGGGCGGGGCGTCTTACGCAAATGAGCGCGAAGGACTGGTAGATCAGGTAATTGGTCAAGTACCAGCCGAAGAAGTTGCTCACCGGAACTCCGAAGTAAGCGCCTCCGTTCACCCACACCCAGGCGTGGACCAGGTTGGCCCAGATGGGATCCATCGCAAGATCCCAGGCCGTCATCACAGCCGCCGCCACCAATGGCCGAAAGAGGACGCGCACGCCGGCAACTGGTTCGGCAGGCGCCGCGAGAAGAATGCCCGCCAGAGTCCAGGCCAAGTATCCGACGCCGCAATAAGCCAGCCCCAGCAGGATCGGTATCTGAAATAGTTTCGGACCCATGACATCCGTAAAGTAATGGTGGCCGAAGGGGAACCCGGTTCGCACGCCGAGGTTTTCGAAAATGTTTCCGATCACCAGGCACAATAGGACAAATAGAGAAATGCCTCGAGCGCGATAAATCATCGCACCATGCACGATCGCAAACGCGAGCGGCGGCAGCACGTGCAGCGCGACGATCCAGACCATGGGGATCCGATCGGGAAATGCCTGCGCCGGCCTTGCCAAAGCATAGATCGCAACCAGCATCCAGAGCCAAGGCATCGTAAAGGCGCCCTGGGCGGTGCACCGGGCTTGCGTCGCGGCCTGCATCGGATGGCTGTATTTTAGCCCGTCTGAACCCTGGGATGAGTCGCGCGACGTTCAAACCCGTGTGAACGCTCGGATTAACAAATACGCGGCGCCGATGACGAACCCGATCAGCGCCTGATACTCACGATTGCGGAAATACTGCGCCCAGCGGAAATGCCCCGGTTTGGGGAGCGGGCGGAACGTGGGCCAAAGCGCCGGTACGCGATCGGCATACGCCGTGAACTCCGGGAACAATTTCCGCAGGTGTTGTTCTTCGAGTTCGATCGCCGGCAAATAGATCAGCACGAACACCGCCGCGAACAGCGCGCCCAATCCCCATTGCCGCGATGCGATGGCAAATCCGGCCGCCACCAACAGCGTGCCTAAATACAGCGGATTGCGGACGTACGCGTAGGGTCCGCTCTGCGCCAGGCGAATGTTTTTCTCCACATGGCCGGTCGCCCACGCCCGCAGCGCTAGTCCCAGTGCCGAAACCGGCAGCCCCCAGGCCAGCGAGCGTGCATCCGGCCGCGAAAACCACGCAAACGCCGCCACCATGATGAACCCGCACGTCACCCGCAAGCGCGCCACCAGGTCGGCGTACGGTTTCGGAAACACGTTCATCGATTCTTGTGCGCGGCGCCTCTCTGGGCCGAGATCATGGGCTCCAAGGCTTCGAACACCCGGTCGGGCGTGATCTCGCGCATAGTGTCGTGCGGCTCCATCGAGCGCCGATAGGTGGTTTCCGCTCCCGGCGCGCGCAAGACGCGGATCGTGCCGCCGTAAGGGCCGTGCCGCGCTGGATCGGTGGGGCCATAGATCGCCACGCCCGGCTTTCCGAGCGCCGCGGCCAGATGCAGCGGACCACTATCCAGGCCCATCACTGCGGTCGCGCGGCGCGTGGCGTAGATCAAACCGGCCAGCGTCGAGACGTGCGGCCACGCGCCCTCAACCTCCAGCGGCAGCGGCGCATCGAGAACGAGGGGCATGCCGCATTCCCGGCGCAGGCGTGCGGCTAAGAGCGCATAATTTTCGAGCGGCCATTGCTTGGCGCCCCACCCGGCCAGTGGACTGGTCAGCACGAAGTCTCCCGTAGGTAGCGCGGCTTCCGGCTCTCCAGGCGGTAACGGGAACGTGCGAAGAATACTCGTCGCTCCCGCCGCCGCCGCCAAATCGAGATTGCGATCGACGGCATGGTAGTTGCGGATGGGCACCTTGGTGGAATAAAACCACGACGCCGGCCCCTCGCGCGCGTATTGGGCGTTGAATCCGAAGATGCGCTCTGGCCGCGCCAGCGTCGCGACAATCGCCGACTTGACCAGCCCCTGGAAATCGACCGCGAAGTCGAACCGCTCGGCGCGCAGTTCCCGCCAGGCCTGGCGCAGCCCCGCGAACGTCCGCCGCTCCAGGTGCACCACCGAATCGACATAGGGATTGCCCTGGAGCAGCAGGCTCCATTTCGGATCGATCACCCACGTAATTTTCGAATGCGGGATACTGTGCTTCAGGCTCGCCACGGCGGGCAGGGCCGCGATGACATCACCCATGGATCCCAGCCGCACCACTAAAATCCGCGGGGCGGTCATTGAACCGATTCCTGCCGGTGCCGGTCGACCACGTGATCGAGGAAGCATCCCCTGATGTCCGCATCGAAGACATCAGCATCCTGGCCCATCCCGCTTTCCCCCAGCACCACGAAATCCACCGGAGACAACGACGCCACTAACGCGGCCCGGGCGCGTTGCTCGAGCAGCGGCTGCGGCGGATTGATTACTTCCACCACCAGTGCGAGCCCCGGCTGGCGCGCGCGGGCGATCCTTTCCACATGCTCGGCCAACAGTGGATCGAAATACCCGCATATCCAGCGTGCTTCGCGATTTTGCAGCCGGCCAACGATTTCATCGCGTTCGACGATCTTCGTTCTTGTGTCCAAAACAAAGTCTAACAGTTACGTGCGGCCGCAAGTAGCGTCGGAGCCGGTCCTGGCCCGCCGAAAAAAGTTTCGTGCCAGCCTGTCGATTTAGGTCTCCCTTGTTCGACGCGTCAGTAGAGCCGGGAAAAATCCCGCAGCCAAAGGAGAGAAAGACCTATGAGATTCATGATGATTTACAAGCCCGCCGACCCAAGTAAGGTGGAAGGCGGCGCGCCCCCGAGCCAGCAGGAAATGGCCGAGATGGGCAAATTTATCGGTGAACTGGCCCAAAAAGGCATCCTGTTGGCCACCGACGGCCTGATGGGCAGCTCAACCGGCGCGCGCGTGAAACAGTCCGAAGGCAAGGTCACCGTCAAGGACGGTCCGTTCATCGAGACCAAGGAACTGATCGCTGGGTTCGCCATCATGCGCTTGGAGTCCAAGGCCGAGGCGATTGAACTATCCAAGCGCTTCCTCAAGATCGCCGGCGACGGCGAGAGCGAAATCCGCCAGATGTACGATCAACCGGCATTTCCGCCGGAAAAACACTAAGCCCCGGCCCGGAGATTAAATTCAACCAAGGAGCAACTCTATATGCGATTCATGATGCTGGTAATTCCCAAAGGCTACGAAAAGGCCGCCCCCGGCACGATGCCCGATCCCCAAGCCGTCGTCGCCATGGGCAAGTACAACGAGACCCTGCAAAAAGCCGGCGTGCTGCTGGAGCTGAACGGGCTGCATCCGCCGTCAGCCGGCGCGCGCGTCTCGTTCTCCGGCGGAAAGCCGCACGTCACCGACGGCCCGTTCATTGAGGCCAAGGAAACCATCGGCGGATATTGGATGATTCAGGTCAAATCCAAGGAAGAGGCCATCGAGTGGGCCAAGCGCTGCCCGGCGCCCCAAGACGAGACCATCGAGATCCGCCAGGTGCACGAAATGTCGGAGTTCCCGCCGGAAGTGCATGAGGCGGCTTCTGAAGCCGGGCTTGCATACGATGAGTGGAACACCGGCTTGCGCGGGAAAGCCGATTAATGCTGTGATCGGTAGCGGTGAGCACCGCTACCGAGACGCACAAAGCCGACGCGCACAAAGCGATTGACGCCGTCTGGCGCATCGAGTCGGCGCGGCTGATCGCGGGCCTGGCGCGCATCGTGCGCGACGTCGGCATCGCGGAGGAACTGGCGCAGGACGCCCTCGTCGCCGCGCTCGAGCAGTGGCCCGCATCCGGCGTTCCGCGCAACCCCGGCGCCTGGCTGATGGCCGCGGCCAAGAATCGCGCCATCGATGTCCTGCGGCGCAACAAGCGATTCGAGCGCAAGCAGGAGGAACTTGGGCGCGAGATCGAAGCCGGACAGAGGAAGGCGCCGGATTTCGAAACATCCATGGACGATCCCGTGGGAGACGATCTGTTGCGGCTCATCTTCACCGCCTGTCATCCGGTTCTCTCGCCCGAAGCGCGCGTGGCGCTCACGCTGCGTCTGCTCGGCGGACTGACGACCGCGGAGATCGCGCGCGCGTTCCTGGCATCGGAGTCCACCATCGCGCAGCGCATCGTGCGGGCCAAGCGGGCGCTGAGCGATGCCGCGGTTCCGTTCGAAGTCCCGCGCGGTCCCGAGCTCGCCGCGCGCCTCGCTTCGGTGCTGGAAGTGATTTACCTGATCTTCAACGAAGGCTATTCGGCCACGGCGGGCGAAGACTGGATGCGACCGGCATTGTGCGAAGACGCCTTGCGGCTGGGGCGTATCGTGGCCGAGCTCGCGCCCGAGGAAGCCGAAGTCCACGGACTGGTGGCACTGATGGAGATCCAGGCTTCGCGCTCGCAGGCGCGCAGGGGGCCATCGGGAGAGCCCATCCTCCTCCTGGATCAGAACCGCGCGCTTTGGGATCACGTTCTGATTCGCCGCGGCCTAGCCGCGCTCGATCGGGCGCAAAGGCTTGGCGGCGAGTCCGGTCCCTATCAGCTTCAGGCTGCGATCGTCGCGTGTCACGCGCGAGCGCACACTGCCGAGGAAACCGACTGGCCGCAGATCGCCGGTCTCTATTTGGAGCTTGCTGCGATCTCGCCATCGCCGGTGGTGGAATTGAATCGCGCGGTGGCGGTTGCGATGGCGTTCGGACCGGCCGCGGGCCTCGCAATCGTGGACTCGCTGAGCTCCTCGCCGTCGCTCGCAAACTATCATTTGTTGCCGAGCGTGCGCGGCGATTTCCTGCTTAAACTGGGACGCACGGACGAAGCTCGCACCGAATTCGAGCGCGCCGCGTCCCTCACCCAAAACTCCCGCGAGCGCGAACTGCTACTCGGCCGGGCCCGCGCCTGTTCGTCTCAGACCTAAATTATGTGCCGAAACATCCGAACTCTATTCAATTTCGATCCGCCCGTGACCGACGACGAAGTCCGCGCCGCGTCGCTCCAGTTCGTGCGCAAAATCACCGGATTCCACAAGCCGTCGAAGGCGAATGAAAAGCTGTTCGACGACGCGGTGCGGGAGATTGCCGCCGTCTCCGCGCGCCTGCTCGGATCGCTCGAAACCAGCGCGCCGCCGAAGAATCGCGAGGAAGAAGCGGCGAAAGCGCGGGCGCGCGCGGCCGAGCGCTTCGGCGATTAGCTCGTTACTCGCCGGGGATGTGCACGTATCCGCGTAGCTCCAGATCGACGATCGTGGTCAGCGCCCACAGATCCAGCTCGATCTCCGGCTGAATGGTCTTCACATCGATCTTCCGCGCCGTCACCGCCTGGCCACAAACGCGAAAATCGACGCCGGCCTGCTTCATACTTTGAATCAGCGCGATATTGGGATTGTCGTGGCCGTCATTGCGCGCCTTAAACGCGTCGTTGTCCATCACAATGTCGGTGGCGCCCTGATGGAAAACCACGGCGATCTTGCGATGATCCGCTGGCACGCCATATTTGGCGAGCGTGTTGACGTATCGCACCACCGTTTCGAGACCCGGATTTACGTCGTCGATCTTCGGCGCCGCCTTGGCTATATCGAACACCACCTTGTACGTGACTTTGGGATTGGGCAGATCCTTGGCGCCGGGCACGTCTCTCGCCACCGGTCCGCCTGCAATCGCCAGCGTCTGCGCCGGCAACGGCGTGCAGCATCCGATGAGCGAGGCGCACGCCGCCGCAAAGAACAACGTTGTCTTCATTCGAGGTCTCCCAGCAGAAAGTTTACAGCCGCAGCAACCTCGACATGTTACCACCCAGGATCGCTTCCTTCTGCGCGTCGGTAATGTCCGCTTCAAGAATCGCGTCCACGGTGTCCGGCCACACGTACGGCATGTCCGTTCCATACACAACTTGGCTTGCACCCATTTCGGCGACCAGGTGGCGCACGCCTTCGGCTGAAAAGACCATCGAATCCGCCAGGATCTGATCGCGCAGATATTCGCGCGGCTTTTTCTTATTTACACATTTCGCGTTGGGGCGAACGTCACAGGCGACGTCGGTGCGCCCGAAGTAAGACGCGAGGTACCCCGCGCCGTGCGCGCCGCAAATCTTCAGGCCAGGAAAACGGTCCAGGGTGCCGTCGTAAATCAGGTGCGCGAAAAACAGCGTGGTCTCGAACGGGTTTCCGAGCACGTTTCCCAGGTCCCCCGCGCCTTGCAGCGCGTCCGGCTTCACGATGTTCTCCGAATTATTCGGATGCATGAACACCAGCACCCCGAGCTCCTGCACCTTGGCCCAGAACGGATCGTATTTGGGGCTCGACAGCGGCTCGCCGTTGACATGCCCGCCGACAGAGGCTCCGCGCACTCCCAGTTGCTTCACGGCGTGTTCGAGCTGCTCGGCGGCGAGATAGGGAAATTGCAGCGCGGGCGATGACAGCGCGACAAAGCGGTCCGGATGCGCGGCGCACCCCCGCGCCAGCCCCTCATCCTGCGCCAGGACGATCTTCGTGGCTAAGTCGCGATCGGCCTGATACCACCAAAATACGTTCACCGAGACAGCCTGCACGTCGATGCCGCGCTGGTCCATTTGCTGGATGCGACGGTCGTCGAGCGGCAGCGCCGCGCGCGTGAATCGCGCGAGCGGTGAGTCGCGAACCAAATCCGCTACTTCGGGAAGCGTCGCGTGCGCGTGGATGTCCACTACCTTGACGCGCTTTGCGCCCACGCGTACTTCGCGGCGCGAATTGCTGGATTGCCCGGCGGCGCGCGCGGCGACCAGCGCTGCCGGAACCGCTGCCAAATGCCGTAGGAATTCTCGTCGATTGCGCATTGTTTATCGTCTTCTCGCGGCTGCGAGTATACTGCACGCGCGCGGCGAATTCAAACGGGAAGCCGGTTTAAAACGCGCGTGGCTTCACTCGTCCCGCAGCGCCCGCATCGGATCGATGAGCGACGCGCGCCGCGCGGGAACGTAGGCGGCCAGTAGCGTTACCAGCAGAAGCGGCAGCGCGACCGCAGGTAGCAGAAAGTAATCGACGCCCGCGGCCAAGGCCCACAAGGACGACGCCAGGGCGCGGCAGGCCAGGTAGCTGAGGATCAAGCCTACGCCCGCACCCATCGATCCCAGGACCAATCCCTGCCGCAGCACCATGCGCAGCACGCTGGGACGGTCGGCGCCAATCGCCATCCGAACGCCGATCTCGCGCGACCGGCGGCTGACCGAATACGCCACCAGTGCGTAAAGCCCGACCATGGCCAGCGCCAGTCCCATGGCTCCCAGGCCGGTGATCACTTCGACGAGCATATTCGTCGTCTTCACAGCGCGCTGGGTGTAGAAATCGGCCATCGTTCGGGCGCCCACCATAGGCATGGAGCGGTCGATCCCTCGCACCAGGTCGCGGACCACGGGTGCAAGATTCGCGGAATCGAGGCCGCTCGATTCCGTGATCAGGGTCAAATGCGACACGGGATACTGCATGGACGGAAGGTAAATAAAGTCCAGCGGCGGCTCCGCGATCCAAACATATTTGCCCGTTTCGGCGACGCCCACAATCTCCACCAGCGGCCCGGAAGCATCGTGTAAATGAAACCGCTTGCCGACCGCGTCCTCGCGGGGCCAATAATGCTCGGCGAAGTGAACGTTCACGACGGCCACCAGCGGATCGCCCTCGCGATCCGTTTCGCGGAAACCGCGCCCGCGCAGCAGGCGGACGCCTTGCGTTTGAAAGTAACCGTCGCTCACGTAGAAGTTCAGCGCCGGAAACGCCTGTTCTCCGCTCCGCACCGCGTAGCCTTCCGGCACCACGCCCAGAGTGGACTGATCGAATCCCAGCGGAATTCCCGAAGTCAGCGCGGCCGAACGAACGCCGGGCGCCTGGCGAGCCTGATCCAGGAGATTCTTATAGAAATTGCGGGTCTGCGGCGGAGAGTAGTGGATCGGCGTCGTATCGAAGGTCGCCAGGTATAACCCCTCGGTCCGGAATCCCGGTCCTTGCGCGAGCTGCCTCTGAAAGCCTTGCCACACGATTGCGGAAACAACCAGTAAGACCAGCGACAGCGCCACCTGAGCCACCACAATGGCGTTGCGGCCCCACAGTTTTGATTTTCCTGCGCTGTCGGCGTCGGAGGTTTTGAGAGCGGGGACCAGGTCGACGCGAGTGGTACGCAATGCGGGAGCCAACCCGAACACCAGCGTGCTGAGGACGGCGACGCCCAGAGTGAACAGGAACATGCGCTCATCGATCTCGGCGTGGAACACAATGGGTATGTCCGTGGGGATGGGGATGCTGTTGAAAAAGCCGACGATCCAATCGGCGAGCAGCAATCCGGCCAGCGCGCCTGCAACGGCCAGCAGCAGATTTTCAAGCAAGAGCTGGCGCACCAGAGGACCGCGTCCGGCGCCGATCGCCAGGCGGACGGCCATCTCTCTCGCGCGCGCCCGCGCTCGGCTCAACAGCAATCCGGCGACGTTGGCGCAGGCCACTGCCAGGACGCAGAGGTTCAGTACAAGCATCATGATCGCCATGATGGCGTTGGGAGGCGACTGCTTCACGCGTAGCTGGAGTTGGCTAAGCACCTGAACATTCCGATCGCGGTTGGTCTTGGGATAAAGCTGCTCCAGGTGCACTGCGATCGCGCTCAAATCCGCGTGCGCCTGCTCCGGGCTCACACCCGGCTTGAGCCGGCCCCTGACGGTGAACCAGCGTTGATCGCGGCGCTCCAGGGGATTATCCGCTTCGAGGCGCGGCAGCATGGCGATGGGGACGTACAATGAGGGATTGACGAACTCATCCGCGCCCGTAAAGCGCTGCGGTACCACGCCGACAATCTTGCATTCCACGCCGTTGAGCCGCAGCGTGGAGCCGATCGCCGAAGGGCTGGCATTGAATTGTGTGACCCAGAAGTCGTGCCCTAGCACGGCGACCGCATCCCGGCCGATCGCTTGATCCTCCGAGTCCAGAAAGCCTCGCCCGAGCGACGGACTGACGCCCAGAACGCGAAAGAAATTTCCCGATACGAAAGCGCCGTAAGTGACCTTCGGGAGTGTTGCGGCGTCCGGACTGAAGCCGAAAGATACAAAAGAGGACGCTACCAAGCCTTCAAAGGTGCGGTTGCCGTCGCGCAGGTCGCGGTAATCGGGATAGGAGAGCGTGGAATCCGTTCCGAAGGCGCCCTCATGAGCGGGTGCGATGGCGACCACACGGCTCGGCGATGGAACCGGCATCGGCCGCAAAAGCAGCACGTCAGCTATGCTGAAACCGGCCGAGGTCGCGCCGATTCCAATCGCCAGCGAGACAATGGCCACCACCGTAAATCCGGGATTGTTGCGCAACATCCGCACGGCCAGGCGCAGGGAGGGGAGCATAAGGCCTCCTATGGAAGCAAGTATGCCGCCACCGGAAAACCGTTGAAAATGCCGCGCCTGGGTGAATCATTCAGAGCGGACGTGGGATCAGCTGTTCGGGTTCGGACAGATCAAGCCGGCGTCATACGGAAGCGGCTATATGCCACCCACACGAGCAAGATGCCCACGATGGCAGGGAAAGCCGCCATCGGTGCGCCCATGGTCATCACCGTAACCACGATCGCGCCGATCATGATGACCACCAGCGCCGAAGCGGCCAGTGGGGTGAGGCGCGGTTGGATCCGCAGGAGCCACGGAAGGATCAGCCCGATGGCGCCCAGGATTTCGCATACGCTGACGAATCGCAGGAACCCCACGGAAAGCATCGGCGCTTGTTTCGCCAGTTGATCGGCAGGCGCAGCGAGCTTGACTCCGCCCGCCATCAGGAAGAGCAGGGCCAGAATCACCTGCACGATCCACAACACGCGATTCTTCGTCATACGATCTCCTCCCCGGCAACCTCCGCGGCCAGACGATCCAGCGACATGCTCCAACCGATCTCCATGCCGGCGATGTGCCCAGCCGCTTCCGGCCTGATCTTGGAAACCTTCACTTCGAGCGTCAGCTTCGTTTTGCCGCCCGGCTCTTCGGCGAATGTTACTACATTCAGGACCTCGAACAGCGGCTGCTTGTTGGCGTCCAGCGCGGAGCTGAGGAACACCAGGCGCTCGGGCTCCACGATTTCGAGATAGGTTCCCGTCATCGGATAAACTTTGCCATCCGGCCCGCGCATCTCGATGCGAATCGCACCGCCCGGACGCACATCCACGTCGCACACCGGATTGGTGAAGCCCCTCGGCCCCCACCAGCGCTGCAGGCGCATGGGATCGGTCCAGGCGCGGAACACAAGCTCGCGCGGCGCGTCGAAAATGCGCGTGGTAATCAGTTCCGCTTCGTCGGACTTGTTGGTTACCATTTTTTCCAAATGCTCCTCCAGCCGGTCGTAGGTTTGTCCAGCGCCATACTCCATGCCGGATGCGATCACCGCATCGCGAACCTCCTTGGACGGATACAAAACTCGCACCCGAAGCGTGGTTGCGCCGTTTTCTTCCGTGAGGGTCAGCGAATTCAGCGTCTCCGTGCCGGGATAATCATCGAAGGACTCGGTGGAAACGATCCGCGCGGGCGGCTCAATCTCGCGATAGACTCCGCGCATGCCCATTTGTTTGCCGCCCGGCCCGGCCAGCATATAGCGCCACTCCCCGCCGGCGCGAAATTCCATCTCGCACTGGACGATGGGGCAGAATCGCGGCCCGAACCAGCGCAGCACGTGTTCGGGTTTGCTCAATGCCTCGAACACCAGGCGGCGAGGTGCTTGGAAGACGCGGGTCAGCAGGACTTCGCGATCGGACGGCAAGGTCACGATCAGTGCGGAACTAGCCTTTGCGCTTGCGGGCATGTTTTTTCTTCTCCTTAGTTTCTTTCTTCAATTCGGCCTGTTTCAGTTCGGCGAGGTACGCATCCAGGCGGTCGAAGCTTTCTTCCCAGAACCGGCGATAGCTTTCGATCCAGTCCGACGCCTGCTTCAGCGGCGCAGGCTCCAACCGGCAGGGCCGCCATTGCGCTTCACGCCCGCGCGCGATCAGTCCCGCGTGTTCCAGGACCTTGAGGTGCTTGGAGACCGCGGGCATGCTCATATCGAACGGCTCGGCGAGCTGGGTGACTGAAGTCTCGCCCGTGGCAAGCCGCGCCAGGATGGCGCGGCGCGTGGGATCGGCCAAGGCCGAAAACGTGGCGCTCAAGGGATCGGGACTGGCTTGTATTGAACCCATTAGTTAATTAACCGCCGAGTTAAATATAGGCCCGCCGTGCCTCCCTGTCAACAGAAAATTCACACGGCCGCCGCGCTGGGGGTTCCCGTCGATGTAAAATGGCGCGGTACGGGCAAACAGAAATCGATAAGGAGCGAATATGTGCGATCGAGATCATTCTGAAGAGGAACTCCAGGAATTTGAGCGGCGCGGCTTAATCACGCGCAAGCAGTTCGGCGCGTTGCTGGGCGGCGCAGGGCTCGCCATGATGTTGCCGAAGGTGGCGAACGCGGTCGATGTCGTCGACGCCGACGTCTCCATCAAGACGCCGGACGGCACTTGCGACGCCTACTTCGTCCATCCAGCCAGCGGCACGGCCCCAGGCGTTCTCATCTGGCCGGACATCTTTGGCCTCCGCCCGGCTTTCCGTGCAATGGGCAAGCGACTCGCCGAGTCGGGCTACTCGGTCGTCGTGATCAATCCGTTCTACCGGACCAAGCCCGCCCCCACCGCCGACAAAGGAGCCGCCACCCCGATTCCGGACCTGCTGCCTCTCGCACGGACGCTGAACGAGAAGACGCACATGACCGATGCCAAAGCCTTCATCGGCTGGCTGGACACGCAGGATGCCGTGGACAAGAATCGCAAGATGGGCACGCAAGGCTATTGCATGGGCGGCCCGATGGCATTTCGTACCGCCGCGGCCGTGCCGGATCGCGTGGGAGCGGTCGCCACGTTCCATGGCGGCGGACTGGTGGCGAAGGGGCCCGACAGCCCGCATTTGGAGGCCGCCGCCAGCCACGCGCAGTTCCTCATCTGCATCGCGTCCAACGATGACATGAACGCGCCCAACGACAAAGTGGCTCTGAAAGAGACTTTCGCCAAAGCCAACCTGCCCGCTGAAATCGAAGTGTACACGGGTGCTCTTCACGGCTGGTGCCCGTTTGATACTGGCGTGTACAACGAGCCGCAGGCCGAAAAAGCCTGGAGCCGCTTGCTTGTGCTGTACGAAAAGGCTCTCGCCTGATTATCGAGGCCGGCGCGTTCGCCTCGCCCCTGTGCGCGCCGGCTTTCGCGTCTTTTTCAATCCCTCTTCTCGCTCCGCGGTAACGAATTTCCACGCCGCTCCCAAAAGATCGCGCAGTTGATCCGCCGGGATGCGAGGGAGCCTTACGAGCACCATCGGATACGGCCGGTAGTGGTCCGTCACATAGTAAATCTCCGGCGCTTCTTGCAAAAGCCCCGCGCGCTGCTCGAAGTCGATTCGTACCGCCAGTGATCCCGGCTCGGCGGATTTGTTAACGGCCACGCATGCGAGCAGCTTACCGCGCACCTTCAGCGCCAGCTTGCCATACATCGTGCTGTCCTCCACATCCGGCAGCGCGAGCCCGATCTCGCGCACGGTGTCGAACGTCACGGGCTTTCGAACCACAGAGCGAGCCATAGCTGTTATTTAAACAAAGCCGTTATTCCAATAATTTTAATGCTTCCCGCACAACCCGTTCGGCGCTGACGCCCGTCATGCAGCGATGATCGATGGGGCATTCACGCAATAAACACGGGCTGCAATCCACCGGATGGCGCACCACGCGCGCGTTCGATCCCGTGGGCCCGGTAGTGGTGTCGTCGGTAGCGCCGAAAATCGCCACCGTCGGCACGCCCAGCGCCGAGGCGATATGCATCGCGCCCGAATCGTTGGTCAGGAACAGCTCACAGGCTTCGGCCAGCTCGATGAACTGCGCGAGCGTGGTCTCCCCGGCATAATTGACCACCGGGCATCCATTGAGCTGCCCTTTCTTAAGAAGGCCGGCCACTTGTTCGCAAAGCTCGCGCTCGCTCTTGGACCCGAACAACGCGATCGACGCCCCCCGCGCCTTGGCCAGTTCCCCCGCGGCCTCGGCAAAGCGCTCTGGAAGCCAGCGCTTCGCCGTCCCGTAAGCCGCGCCCGGGGTAACGCCGATGACGCGTTTGCCGTTCGATGCCGGCGCCGGATCGCGCCGCAAACGAATCTCATCGCAGCGGGGGAGGGAATCGATCAATCCGGCCCGCCGCAGCAGTTCCAGATAATAGAAGCGCTCATGACGCGGGATTTCTCCCGGTTTCGGCACGTTTACCGCCCGGGTGAGCAGGATTTGCCGTCCGTCGCGTTTATAGCCGATGCGCGTCGGGACCCGCGCCAGCCACGCGATCCAGGCCGCTTCGAAGGCATTTTGTAACAATATGGCGCAATCGAATCGCCGGACGCGCAACTCGTGGCCCGTGCGCCACGGCGATTCACCGCTATAGAGAATGATTTCGTCCAGGAACGATTCGCGGCCATAAAGATCCGCCACCCAGGGTTTCGCCAAAACCGAGATCCTGGCCCCGGGAAACCGCTCGCGAATCGCCCGCAGAGCGGGCAGCGACATCACCGCGTCTCCTACCCAGTTGGTGGCGCGGACCAAAATGTTGGAAAAGTTCAATTGCTAGTACTCGCTTAGGATTTTACCCGTATCCGGGCGTCAGTTGGTTTGAATCTGGGGCGCGCTAGGAGTAAGCCCGCATACAGATCCGTGTCTAATAGCCGTAACTGCAGGCGCGCGTACCCTGGATACCCTCAAAAGAGTCGGGACAACCACTCACACGTACCATAGAAAAAACGAACCGCCCGTCAGATAATTCATTTACCTAGTACGAAGGGTGGGCAAACGATGGACTTAGCTACTGACAACCGGCCTGAGACCTGTTCGAGCCTCGGACTGGAGTGCTGCTCTTGCATTGAGCGCTGCGCTGCTACTACGGCTGTCGTTTGCCCTGATCTCGACCCCGCCGGTGTCCACCGCGCCTTCTTCCAACTTTATCCCTCGCCCGGTTGCCAGCCGATGGCGCACGCGTTCTTCCGGGCCTACGGCGCCGCGCTGACTCCTCATAAGCCGATCGCTGTGGCGGCGTCGGCCGCAGCGTAAGCGCCGCATGCGCGGCGCGGGACTTGCGATCGGGGGCAAGGCACACTCCGAAATCTCCGGGAATTCGCGACATCCCTGATCAACCACTCCTTCGCCCGTCCCCCGACCCCCCGGTCCCCGATCCCGTAAAATAACGGTATGACGGTGGAGATCGAAGGCGTCACACTTCACCTCGCACATCCCGACGAAATCACCGTGACATGGGTGGGCCAGGAAGAGGTGATGCGCCAGTTACTGGCCGCGTGGCTGGTGGTGGATTCGGCGGACGTTCCGATGAACCCGCGGCTGCTCGGCAAGCCCGGCGTCGGCAAAACCACGCTGGCGTACGCCGCCGCCAAGCGGCTCAAGCGCGAAGTGTACATCATGCAGGCCACGGTCGACACGCGCCCGGAAGACTTGTTGGTGACTCCGGTGATCGAGGGCGAATCGCGGCTGCGCTACGTGGCTTCGCCGCTGGTGACCGCGATGCTGCGCGGCGGCGTGGTGATCCTGGACGAAGGCAATCGCATGAGCGAGAAAAGCTGGGCCTCGCTCGCGCCTCTGCTCGACAACCGTAGATATGTCGAATCCATCGTCACGGGCATCAAGATCAAGGCGCACCCGCTGTTCCGCCTCGTCGCTACGATGAACGATGATGCCTCTACGTTCGATCTTCCCGAGTATATTCATTCGCGCCTCCAGCCCCAGCTCACCATCGATTTTCCCGAGCGCCACGAAGAATACGCGATTTTGAAGGAAAACGTGCCTTACGGCGAAGAGCAGATCTTGAATTACGTCACCGAATTTCTCCAGCAGGCGCATTCGGCCGACGAGCGCTACACCGTACGCGACGGCATCAACATCGCGCGCTTTGTGATGAAGCTCAAGAACCTGGACGACGGCCTCCCGGCGGCCAGCCCAAGCGACGAGCGTTTCCTGATTCGAACGGCCATTCTGGAGACGCTCGGGGATGAAGCATTGCGGTATGTCCCCCGAAATTAATCCGCCCGAATTGAATCGGAGTGATCCGAACGACCCGGCGAGCCTGCGCCGCGGAAATTATACCTACTTCCCCGTAATTCCCGGCCGGATGGAATTCGCTCTCGAGGTCCGCCGCACGATTTTGCGCGAAAGGCCGAACGTGATCGCGGTGGAGCTGCCCGGTCTGCTCGAGGACGTCTATCTGCAAACACTGGCCCGGCTGCCTGAGATGACGGTGATCCTGTACCCGGATCCCAAGGACGACGAGCGCGCGGTCTATGTGCCCGTGGAACCCTGCGACCCGTTTACCGAAGCCGTCCGGACGGCGCTCGAGATCGATGCCGAGGTGGTTTTCATCGAGCCGGATTCCGGTGATCGCCCGCATCTGCCCGACACTTATCCCGACCCCTATTCGATCCGGCACGTCGGGCTGCAGAAATACATCGAAGCCTACCGTGTGTATCCGCAACCGCGCAATGAGGAGACGGCGGCGCACGCGGCAGGTATGGCGTGGAAGCTGCAAGGCGTGGATCCAACGGCGCGCGTGCTGGTGGTGGTCTCGCTCAACCTGCTGGATCAGGTGCTGGACGCCATGGAGGTGCCGCAGGAAGCGCCCCGGCGTGGCGCGCCGCTGGACATCCGGCTGCTGAACCCACACCCGGATTGCCTGGCCGAGATCACCATCGAATACCCATACTTACAGGATCGCTACGAATTGTTCCGGCGGCAGTTGTCGCCGGATTGGGCCGTCGACCGGCCCAAGGTCCAGTTCGATTTGCTGCGCGAGGCCGAAAAAGAATATGCCAAAAATACCGGCGATAAGGTGGAATATTGGCAGCGGCGGATGATGGCGCGTTTTACGCGCAATCTGGCGTCCATCAACAGCGACCTGATGGCGGGCGTCTTCGATTTGACGGTGGCAGCGCGGTCGGTGGTGGACGACAATTACGCTTACGAAGTGTGGCAGATGGCCAACCGCTATCCCGCGCAAAAGCCCGCCAGCGATCTGATGGAGACCGCCAATCTTTCCGGCCAGGAGATCTGGCTCAACACCAAGAAACTGCGCCTGCGCCGCCGGCTCCCCCGTCCCAAACAGCGCCTGGTCCCGCGCGGGTTGAAAGATCGCAAAAAGGAAAAATTCGAAGGCGAATGGGCGCGGCAAACCGATGGGACCGCCATCTGTTCCTATCCGCCCGAGGATCTGGTGATCGAGGATTACGGGCGGTTCTTGAAGCGCAAGGCCAAAAGTATGTTGTCGGAAGAGCGCGCGCGGACCGAACCGTTCACGACGTCGATCCTGGACGGCATCGATCTGCGCGAGACCATTCGCAACTGGCATGAGGCCAAGATTTACGTCCGCCAGCTCGACCGCGTCGCCGGCGAAGTGGGCGCGACGGTAGTGATTTTCGACGAAGATCCCGACGACCGGTACCAATATTTGACCACCTGGCTGGGAGAACACCAGAACGAATCCGACATGGCGTTCTATTCCACGCATCCGTTCCAGCATCTGGTCGGGCCGGGCATCGGCCGCGCCGAATACGGCGGATTCCTGATGACTCTGCCGCCGCGCCGCTTGATGGACGTGTGGACCGATCCGGATTACGATTACGCGCGCAACAAACCCGAGCGGCTGTTGATGGCCGCGCTCGATTATTCCAAGCAGCGTTTCGTTGTCTACGTGGCCTCCAAGCCGCCACGGTCAATTTTCCGCTCCATCGCCGCGCACTTGAACCGCCGCATCCTTTATATTCCGATCGGCGCGCTGAATCCCGCGCGGTTAAAAAAACTGCGCGTCGTCCACGTCCTCGATAGTTACGAGCGCCGCGACCAGGCCAAAGACTACATTTGGTAAAATTCCTCCGTTAGGAGGAAATCATGGCTGCTATCGGCGTTTCTCCGATCAGTGCTTTCGACCTCGCCCGGAAGATCTTATCCGACTCAAGCCTAACATGGGATTGGGGCGAACGTCCCATGAAGAGACTTCTATATGACCTCGGCCGCGACTTTTGCGTATCGTGCCGTAGGAAGGGACTGGATGCGGATGTGCAGGAATGGCTGTTGGATTTGGTTTGGACGGACCGTTCCACGAGAGATGTGAGGCTTGCTGTCGAGTCGGAGTGGTCTCACGTAATGGCGCACCGGCTCGACGATTTCGAGAAGCTCATGTCGGTGAAATCGGTGCTGAAATTATTTATCTACGAAACCAGGAGCCCAAATGAAAGCGACGAGGTTCGAAGGGAGTTGGCACGTTACCTTGACGCGTTCACGCAACATTTGGAAGGAGAGGAGTATCTACTGATGGACATTCGCGGTCAACTGGCGGATTTCTATCGATATTCGGTGCCGAACACTGGCTCGGTGCCTCCGGTGACCTTCGCGCCACTCCAGGTTGAGTCGAGCGCGAGCGCGACTAATTGACCGCTAAGATTGCCTCGATCAAGCCGTCGAGCGTGAACTGCTGCGCTTCGGCGTCTACTTTCAGGCCGTGAGCGCAGATTATGGACGAAGTCACCGGGCCGATGGAAGCGATGCGGACCCCTTCCAGCGCCTCGCGGCCGCTGATGGCGACCAGGTTTTTGACGGTGGAAGAGCTAGTGAACGTGATCCAGTCCGGCTTGTGCACGGCGGA
>JASHQT010000181.1 GCA_030039005.1 Bryobacteraceae bacterium | reverse complement strand
CGGCTCCAGGACTAGGGGTTGGCCTTGAATCAGCGCCTCGATCTGAGGGTTACCGGAAACCGGTCCCAGGAACACCACGTTGTCCATCAGGACTTCGGGCATCGCGAGCTGATCGCTGCGCGTCACCAGCACGTTGTCCTTGCGGTGCGCCAGGAATTGCCCCAGCAGAAAAGCGCCGCTGGCAGCGCCAGCATTGTGTCCGGAAGCCAGGCAGATCATCAACGGCCGATTGGAATTGAGGATCGGACCCCAAATCGTCTGAATCTCGGGCGCCGAGGGCGGCGGAGCGGTGGCGTCGGACGTCGCGTGTTTCAACCGCCACACCTGGATGCCGAGAATCACGGCGCAAACCGCCGTTCCGGCGAGAAGACCGCTCAGGATCTTGACATTCGCATGGCTCGATTCGGCGTGGGTCGCGGGCGCGGCAGGAGCTTCGGCGGCAGGGTCCGGCGGTAGCTCGCGCTGCTCGAAAATGACGCGAAAGCCTCCCTTGGGAAGCTCCACAATCACGGGATCGTTGACGCCTTCCGTCCGGTAATACTCGGCCAGTTTTTGCCTCAGCCGGGCGACGTGCATCCGCACCACCGATTCCTGGCGCGGGTCGTACGAGGCCGGTTTGGAGAACACATCCAGGCCGACGGTGTATTCTTTCAGGCTGTCGGCCTGCCCAGCGAGCGACTTATCGGCCAGATAATGCAGCAGGTTGCGGTGAACTTCTGAGGTGCGAAAGGCCTTGCTTTGGGTGATGCGCTGGATCTGCGTTTGGTTCGCTTCCACTTCGTCGACGACCATCTTTTCCTATCATAAGGCATTGGCCTTAACGGCGGCGGCATTGGCCTTATGGCAGCGACAACGGCGGAATCGGGACAGTGCCGGGCTCGTAGTAGCCGTTCAATTTGAGGTGGATGGTAACGGCACGGCTGCCGGGATTTTTCCAGCGCCAACGGTACCACCCCGCGGATTGCGCCACTAATGCGCTATGCGCCTCCGACACGCCCTCCATCCGGCGGCCGGCAAACTCGCAGGAAAGCTGTCCGTCTCGCGGAGTCACCGACCAGGCGTACACCAGCGTCGCCCCGGCCTGCATACCCACCGCGTAACTCAGCTCCCTCCGGGGGTCCACGGTGAGGTCCACGCTGTCGCTCCGGGATGGTTGGAGCATTTTTCGGGCGCTCGATGGCAGCGCGGCGGCGGGCGGAGTAGGAGGCAGCCGCACGCGGGTGGTCCAGAAATAAACGATAGCGATTCCGGCCAGACAGGCCAACGAGCCCGCCGCGATCCGGACCGAAAAATTCCCCGGCACCTCTTAAATTGTATCGCCCGCGCAGCTTCCGCTCGAACTTCTCAAGAAACCCTGTAGGATCTTGCCGAACTCGCCGATAGATATCCACAGGAGCAGGCATGGCAACACTGCCGCTAGAGAGTTGGAGCGTAGCCTCCATCCGTCAGACCAACGGGATCAGCCTGGAAGAGATCGCGCGCAATACCAAGCTGAAAATCACTACCTTAAAGGCGATCGAGGATGCTAACTTTGATGTATTGCCCGGCGGAATTTACAACATCAGCTATATTCGGCAATACGCGCGCGCGATCGGCGCCGACGAAACGGTCCTGCTGAAACTGTACCAAACGCTTCGGCCTGGACAATGTTCTTAGCCGGGCCTAGTGGACCTTCATGTCCGGATTTCCGTATCGTCGGAGTCCGTCCGCGATTTAGACGGTTTAAACTAAGAAGGTAAGAAAGCAGGAGAAATATGGCTGCTGCCGCTTCTTTCCGCACCGACACTTCGACCTCTCCGGCCGTTCTCGGCAAGGAGGTCACCATCCTGGGCGAGATTCGCAGCCGGGAACCGCTGATCATCGAGGGCGAAGTGGAAGGGACAATTGACGTCGCCGGCCACCTGCTCACCATCGCTTCCAATGGCAACGTGAAGGCCAGCGTCAAGGCCAAGGAGATTGATGTGCGCGGCTCACTCGAAGGCGACATCGATGGCGCGGAGAAAATCTATATCCGCAACGGCGCACGCGTCGTCGGCGATATTCAGGCGCATGGCCTGGTGATCGAGGATGGCGGATTCGTCAAAGGAAAAGTGGACCTGTCGAAGAAGTCGTAAGGGCACATCTCTCAGTGAAACGCCTGATCCACGGCGTGGAATGTCGTGACGAACTCGAATCCCAGCACGTTGGTCTTCGTTCCGCCGACATTCTCTATCTTCAGGTATTCGTAGCTGGCTTTGAGTAACTGGTGGCGGTTGAGCCACCAGCCCCCGCCCAATTCATAGGAAGCAATCCAGGGGGCGAACTCATCGGTGGAGGCGCCGGTCGAGTCAGTTGCCCCACCCGGCTTCAGCCATCCCGCCCGGCCCGCCAGATAAAGCCGCGGCGTCAAAACCCGCTTGGCCTCGCCGTAGGTGGAGGCGACCGAAGGCGCTTGCGGAAATCCCGGAAAGTTATAGACGAACCGCTGCCACTCGCCGGTGGCGCTCCAATGCCCGCGCGCCCACTGGACGTCCACGCCGAGACCACTGGCCGGAAACGAGCGCACTGACGTCCCCAACGGCAACAGCGGAACCACATCCGGCGAAAGATACGGCCCGCGAAATCCCGACATCCCGACGCGGAAGCCCTGCCACAGCGTATAGCCCCCGCCCGCGACCCACTGCGCGTACTGCGGAGCATGACTCAAGCTCAATGGGTTCGCTGGCGACCCGCTGGTCACCTGGAAGCGGGCGTCCACGCTATGGCTCGAAATTTCCGCCTCCACACCGGGCAACCCGTACAGCGTGACCGGCGTCAAGCCTTCGTCACCACCCCACGGCCCGCCGCAGGAGTTCCACACATAACCGTAGTTCTGCTGCGTCAGGTCCTTGACTCCGCACGGAAGCTGATCGTTCCGCAAGGTCAGGGTCTGGATATAGCTGAGCGGCTGGTCGAGCAGGATGTTGTCGGCATCGTCGTAATGCAGCGGGAAGGCCCCGAACGCCGAGGCCAGACGTCCGGCCTTGAACACCACCGAGGTCTTCTCGTGGCGGATCTGATAGCCGGCGAAAGCCTGGATGGCCTGGACGTACCACTCGTGATCCGGATCGTAGGCGTCGTAATAGTAATAGGGCGCGTAGCGAAACTGCTCGGCCGCGTAGAAAAACCAGTGCGGCCCCAGCGTAAGCGTCGGATACAGCGCGAACTGGAATCCGCCGGTGACGGGAGCACTACCGGGATCCTCGAACTGCACACGGCCCGTGTACATCGCACCCCCGCTGATGGTGACCGGCAAGCTGAAACCGTAGTTGGAATCCTGCGCCAGCGCAGGCACAGCCAGCGCGGCAAACAACGCAGACCAGAACAGAGCTTTCAGCATAAGTTGCTCTCCTTGCCAACCAGATCTCCGGCGGTGACCTGGTCCACGCCGGCTAAAGGAAGAGGCAGGCCGATCGTGAACGTCGTTCCCGCGCCCACCTGACTCTGGACGCCGATGGAGCCGCCCATCAGCTCGACCAGTTGTTTCACCAGCGTCAATCCGAGCCCGGTGCCGCCGTAGCGCCGCGTCATGGAACCGTCGGCCTGCGTGAATTTGTCGAAGATCAGCTCTAGCTTGTCAGCCGGAATGCCGATCCCGGTATCGCGCACCTGGAGCACCAGCGACGCGCGACTGCCTGTTTGCTCAGCGCATTGAACGCTGACGGCGATTTCCCCGCGCTCGGTGAACTTGATGGCGTTGCCGACCAGGTTCACGAGCACCTGTCGAAGGCGAGCGGCATCGCCCACCAGCTGAGTGGGAGCGCTGGCGGCGTATTGGAGCCTGAGCGCGAGACCCTTGGCCGAAGCTTGCGGCGTGAGCATTTGGACCACTCCCGACGCGGTCTCCCGCAGGTCGAAGGCCGCGCTGTCCAGGGTCATCTTTCCGGCGTCCAGTTGCGAGAAGTCCAGAATGTCGTTGATGATGCCGAGCAGCGATATGGCCGACTCGCGCACCGTGGTGGCGAAATCGGTCTGCTCTTCGTCCAGCCGCGTGTCGAGCAGCAGGTCGGTCAATCCGATGACGCCGTTCATGGGCGTCCGCAACTCGTGGCTCATGTTGGCCAGAAACTCGCCTTTGGCGCGATTGGCCGATTCGGCGGCCCCTTTCGCCCGCTCCAGTTCGGCGCGAGCGCGGCGCTCGGCCGCCGCCACGCGATTGAAGGATTCAGCCAGCACGCGCAGCTCCCCGGCCGCATGCCCCGCGCTGATGCGCTCGGGAAACTGCTGCTCGCGCTCGCCAAGCCGCAACTGGCGGACCAGCTCGCGCAGCGGTTTGCTAACCGAGTGCGCTGTCGCCAGCGTGAATAACAGCGCCAGCAGCACCCCGCAGGCGCCCACCTTCGCCAGAATGCCCACCCAGCCGGACGTGAAGCCCCGCACGGCCGCATCGAGCGAGCGCAAAGAGAGCAACTGAAATCCCCCGCCCAGCCGCGCGCCCTCCACCGGCAGCACCAGGAACGTCTCGCCCTGACGGCGGATTTCGCATTCGCGCAGCGGCTCCGCGCATCCCGCGCGAAGCTCCTGTTCCAGGGCCGTCCACCCCGCGCTCGGCAGGCTGGATTGGATGACGCGTCCATCGTGCAGCAGCGCAACGTCACCGCCCAGATGATAGCGGCTGATATCAAACCGCGCGCCGAGCTGCAACTCCCCTGCCTGCTCGCCGCCCACGAGGATGGGCGTGGACGTCATTTCATAGGGCGCCGCGCCGGCTCCTCTGCCTCCGCCGAATTCCACCGACGCCAGCGTCCGGCCTTTCCAGTCCCTCACCGCCAACAGGTCGTAACCCACCAGCCCGTGCAGCTCGCGCAATTGCGCCTCAATCGTGCGCCGGATTTCCGCAGCGGTCTCGGGCGTCGAGGGGGCTTCGTGCGTCAGTCCGATGGCGGCCTTCAACCCCGCATTGTCCGCTACCACGGAAACGAACTGGCTGATGCGCCGCGCGTAGTCGGCGTTGGCGCGATCCAGCAATTCCTCGGATTTCTGCAGCGAATCGCGCAAGCCATCCTTCACATGCTGCTCGACCAGCGCGTTCAGCGCCAGAAAGCTGACCGCGAGCACGACGCACACCGGCAAGAAGGAAAACACGAACGCGCGCGTAGTGAGTGACGTTCGTGCCAGCACCGCCGCTACTCCATGTCGACCGGAACGCGGATGCTCACTTCCGCGTTGCCCGAGGCCGGCACCTCCACGTCCACCTTGTGAAAACCCGCGATCTTGTGCCAGGCGGTGAGATGGTACCGTCCCGGCGGAACATCGGAAAACGAGAAGCTCCCATCCGCGGCTGGTTTCTGAAACCAGGGGCTCGCGGTGACTACGATCGCGGCATACATGTTCGCGTGGATGTGGCAATAGATTTGAACGACGCCCGGATGGTTGAACTTGACGCTGCGGCTCTGGCCTTGCGGATAATAGCCGAGATCGAAGGGCTGGGCTTTGGAAAGCGAAAAAACATTGTGGAAGATGGGGTCCGAATTCGGAAACCCGACCGTCGAGCCCACGGGAACCGCGATCAGATCGGGCTCAAACCGCGCCCCTTGTTGATCGAGCGTGGCGGTAACCGGGGGTTTCGGAGGCAGTGACCGCGGGTCCTTGCCTGCGGGCTCCAGGGTCACCACCATGCGCTCGAATTCATTTACCGGCTCGGAATCGGTGGGCGCCGGCGGCGCGGCGTCGGGCAGTGCGGGGCCGCGCAGGTTGTAGACGATTGGAGAGACGAGCCTTTTGCTCAGCCGCCGGGTGATAACCGCACGTCCATGGACATCGCCTGCGAACACAGGCAACGCGAGCAAGGCCAGACCTGAAGCCAAGACCAGACCTGAAACGGGCCCAGCGAGTTTCATCCCATTTCCTCTCCTCCTAAGATCGGTCGCCGACCGCCGCGGCTGTAGGGCGCCGGGGAACCGCGTCCCAGCGTGGTATTCTGAAGCGAAGCCAGCAAGTCCGAGGAGCAGCAGCGAATGCGAGACACGCGTCCCCCCACGCGGTACAAGATTCGGCAGCCGTTGCAAGCGGTCAAGCTGGCCGAGCATCCCGGCAGCAGTCTTCGCGATCCGACGGGTACCTTGGTCCAAATCCCGGCCGATGTGGTGATCGAGGTCGAAGGCGGGCCGGGCGAATCGGGTTTAGTGAATATCGTTTGGAACGGGGAGGCTTTTTCGGTCTTTCATGAGGACCTCGAGGAAAATGCCGCACCCGTAGGAGCAGCCGAAGCTTAGCCCGGAGGCCGGCACGGCAACGCCCGGCCTTCTACCGCATGGCCAGCGAACGCGATCTCGAATTGATTCGGGCTTCGGCAGCGGGCGATGCCGAGCGGATGCGGGCTCTGCTGGGCCGCGGCGCCAAGATTAATGCGCGGATGAAGAACGGCGCGACACCCTTGCTGGCAGCGGCCGTGGCCGGGCACCTGGAGGCGCTCCAGCTCCTGCTGGTGCAAGGCGCCGACCTCAAGGCCCGCTATCGCGATGACGCCACCGTGCTGGTGATGGCGGCTGCGCAAGGGCACACCAGTGTCGTCCGCGCGCTGCTGCAAAAGGGCGCCAGTCCCAAGGAACAAACCCGCACCGGCGTCACACCGCTGCTCGCCGCCGCTATTGAAGGACACGGCGCGGTGGTGGAGGCGCTGTTGGCCGCGGGCGCGGATCCCAATGCCGCCGATGCGCGCGGCGTCACACCGCTGATCGGCGCCGCGGTGAACGGTCAGATGGAGGCGCTATGCGCGCTGATTGCCGCGGGAGCCAGCCTCGGCGCGGCGAGCAAAACCGGCCTCACCGCCTTGGCTGCGGCAGTCTCCGCCGGGACAGCGGCGGTGGCGTGGGTGCTACTCGAAAAAGGCGCGGACCCGAATACGTTGGACGAACAAGGCCGTCCGGTTCTGGTAACGGCTGCGGCCAGCGGCAACGCGGAAGTCATTCCGATGCTACTCGCGAAAGGCGCCCGCCTCCATGACACCGCGCTGCTCGCGGCCGCGCTGGGTGGGCACGTCGATGCGGCGCGGGCGCTGCTCGAAGCGGGCGTGGAGGCTGACTGCGCCGGCGAAGACGGAATCACGCCGCTGATCGCGGCGATCGTTCGCGGCCACACCGCGCTGGCCGAATGGCTCGTTTCCTCGGGCGCCGATGTCAATGCGCGCACCAGCCAGGGGGTAACGCCGCTCATGGCCGCCGTCAATAGCCATCCGCCGGCAATCGGACTGCTGATCGCGAAAGGCGCGGACGTGAACGCGGCCGATCCGAGCGGGCTCACCGCCCTGCATGCCGCGGCCGCCATGGGGAAGACGGACGTGGTAAAACAGCTCGTCGCAGCGGGCGCGGATCCGAACCAACTGACCGCCAGCGGATTGACGGCGGGTAGCATCGCCGCAGCGGCGGGGCACGCCGAGATTGCCGAATTCCTGGGAAGCTTATCTTAAAGTCCCAACGGAGCCGTTGGGCTCGATCACGCGCGCACCCGGAAGCATCCGCACCGGCCGGTTACCTTCATAGACGACGACCCGTATGGCCCGGACGGAGGAACCATCCTTCGTTCCCATGATGTCGACGGTTCTGCCGGCTCGCAGATCCCGCCGGTCGCTCGCTTCAAAACGCGTGTGCGAATCGATCACGATCCGCCGATTTTGACGGACGTAGGCAGAGGCCGGATCGGCGTTATAGTTCTGGTCGATGACGAATCCCGATTTTCCGACGGATTCGACCCGTCCCCAAACATGAGTCAATCGCGGCGGCGTTTCGGCAACCGCTGCGGATGCCAGCAAGAACGCGACCGCGATCCTCATGCCTCAATTTTACGCCTGCCGAGCGATAATGAAGCAGAATGTTCCGGATCACGGCTGCGGTTCGCGAGTACTTCAATTACCGCTGCGACCGCGCGTCCCTGCGATTGGAGGAAGCCCGGCTGAACGGACTGCGCGATCCCCGGCTGCGGGACTTTCGCAGCCGGAAACAGCGCGAAGAAGACGAAACCCAGGAAGACGAAGCCTATAACGCGCGCGCGGATTCGGAAACCGACGGCGTCTCCGTCGACGCCTGAGGCGCCGGCATGCGGTCCTGTGCCGGCGGCAGCGTGAAGTAAAAGCACGACCCTTTTCCGTTCGATTCCACCCAGATCCGGCCCCCGTAAGTCTCGACGATGCGCTGGCAGATCGCCAGCCCAATGCCCGTTCCCGGATAATCCTGCCCGTGCAGGCGCTTGAAAATCTTGAAAATCTGCTGAGCGTACTCCGGCGCGATGCCGATGCCGTTATCTTTCACCGACCACACGCATTCCTTTTCGCGACTCTCCGCCGAGATGTGAATGCGCGGTGGATCTTCACTGCGGTACTTGATGGCGTTGCTTACCAGATTCTGCATGAGCTGCACCAGGCGAATTTCGTGCGCATGCACCGCCGGAATCGCCTCCCAGGTGATGACCGCGCCGCTCTGCTCCACCGACGCCTGCAAATTCAAAAGCACCTTACGGATGACATCCAGGAACTTGACGGTTTCCGCGGGACCTTCGTCCGACGATCCGGTCTGCGAATACGTCAGCAAATCCTTGAGCAGCATCTCCATACGCCGCGCGCCCCCAACGATATAAGTAATGTACTGGTCGGCGCTGGGATCGAGCCGTCCCATGTACTTGCGCTGCAACATCTGGCTGTACAGCGCTACCATGCGCAGCGGCTCCTGAAGATCGTGGCTCGCGGCGTAAGCGAACTGGTTCAAATCGTCGTTGGATTGCCGCAGGGCGGCGTTGGATTCGAGCAACTCCTCGGTGCGCTCGGCCACGCGCTGCTCCAGCGTGGCGTTCAACTCGCGAATCGCTTCGTCGGCGCGGCGGCGCTCGGTAATATCGCGGACGGCGGAAGTAAACAGGAGACCTTCTTCGGTCTGCAGCGGGCTCAAGCTGATTTCCACCGGGAATTGCTGCCCGCTCTTGCGCCGCGCCCATAATTCCCTTGGGGAGGCGAGCCAGCCTAAACCCGCCGCGCCCCGGCCGCCGCGATTGGACCATTCCGGCACCAGCATGCGGATATTCTGCCCGATCAACTCCTCGCGCGGGAACGCGAACATCAGCTCGGCCTGCGAATTGGCCAGGCTGATGGCGCCCTCCTCGTCGGTGATGATCATGGCGTCGGGCGCGGCTTCGAGCAGCGAGCGGAACTTCTGCTCCGCTTTGCCTAGTACCTCCGCCTGACGCCGCAGCAGCGCCGTATTGCGCGACAACTCGACGAAGACCCCGACCTTCGAGCGCAGGATCTCCGCCACAATCGGCTTGAACAGAAAATCCACAGCGCCCAGATCGTAGCCGCGGAACAGATGCTCGTCGCTGCGGTAACCGGTGAGAAACAGGATGGGCGTATGGCGCGAACGCTTGCGCGAACGGATCAGCTCGGCCGTCTGAAAGCCGTCCATGTCGGGCATCTTGACGTCGAGCAGGATGGCGGCGAAATCGGCATCCAGCAGATGGCGCAGCGCCTCGGTTCCGGACTGGGCCAGCACCAACTCCTGGCCCAGGCCTTCCAAAGCCGCTTCCAATGACACCAGATTGTCCGGCGTATCGTCGACTAACAGGATCTTGACCCGATCCTGCGGCGCATTCTCCGGTAAGGACTGCATATCTGCTTCGTTGGTCGCCGGCGCTGCTTCCTTAATTACCCGTGCCTCCGGGGCGCCAGAATCCTGTTCCATTTTAGGCCGTGGCAGCTCCGATTTCTACGCCGTGGCCCCCGGCGCGGTCACCTCGTGGCCCCGGCTGATCCATACTCGGAGCACCGAGAAGAGCTGTTCCAGGTCGACCGGCTTGGTAATGTAATCCGAGGCGCCCGCTTCGATGCACTTGGCGCGATCACCCTTCATGGCTTTCGCGGTCAGGGCCACGATTGGCAGCGAGCGGAACTCGGGAATATCACGGATGGCCCGCATGGTTTCATAACCATCCATCTCCGGCATCATGATGTCCATGAGAACCAGATCCACGTCCGGCGTTTTCTTCAGCAATTCGATGCCGGTGCGCCCATTTTCGGCGTGCGCCACCTTCAGGTTGTGATCTTCCAGCAGGCTGGTGAGCGCGAAAATGTTGCGGACGTCGTCGTCCACCACCAGCACCTTCTTGCCGAACAGCGTGACATCGGTCTCGCGCAACTGTTCCAGGATGCGGCACTGATCGGGTGTCAAATCCGCCTCCGCGCGATGCAACAGCAGCACGGATTCATCGAGCAACCGCTCGCGCGTCTGCACAGTCTTGACAATGCTTTCACGGCTGAGCCGCGCGAGCTCCAGTTCTTCTTCCGCGGTCAGCGCGCGGTCGCACATCAGCAAAATGGGTGGCGCGTAGGGGCCCGCGTGATCCTGAATCTCCTCCACCAGCGCCATGGGCGCGATGCCGGCGATTTCCAAGTGCACCACGATGCCGTCCAGGTATTGCTGCTTTAGCACGGCCAGCGCTTCGCCGGCCGTGGCGACGCCGAGGGTTTCGATATCCGGCGCGGCCACGGCCGAGATCATGCCGTCGCGCTCCGCTCCCTCCGTGCACACCACCAGCAGCTTCTTCACGCGCTTCTGCACGGAATGCTCGATGGCCGCGAACGCTTCGGCCAGCAGATCGTTGGTGACGGATTTTTCGAGATACGTCATCGCGCCAAGCGCCAGGCCACGGCGCCGGTTTTCGTCGCCCGAAATGATGTGCACCGGGATGTGCCGCGTCGCCGGGTCGTGCTTCAGGCGATCCAGGATGGTCCAGCCCGCCATGTCCGGCAGATTGATGTCCAGCGTGATGGCGCCCGGTTTGAACTCCCGCGCCAGCGTCATGGCGCTCGATCCGCGCAGCGCCACCAGCGCTTTCAGGCTGCGGTCGTGCGCCATATCCACCAAAATGCGCGCGAACGTGATGTCGTCCTCGACGATCAACAACGCCGCGTCGCCCGGTTGCACGAGGTTGCGGTCGTCGTCGATCACCAGGTCCTCCACCAGCTCTTCGGTGGCGATCGGCGTGGCCGGCAGGATCATGTCGACGCTCGCGTTGGAGGTGTCCTTCACCGCCTGCTCCAACAATACCGGCGGCGTCACGCGCAAGGCCTCGCTCTTGGGCTGCGCCGCGGGCGTGACATAGGTTTGCGGCAGATACAACGTGAACGTACTTCCGACGCCCGGCGCGCTCTGCAGGCGAATTTCGCCGCCTAGCAATCGCGCCAGCTCGCGGCTGATCGACAGCCCCAGGCCCGTTCCGCCGTACTTGCGGCTGGTGGTTCCATCGGCCTGCTGGAAGGCTTCGAAGATGATGCGCTGCTTTTCGAGCGCGATTCCGATGCCGGTATCCGAAACCGAGAACGCGATTACCGATTTCGCACGGTTCAAGATCGCATTGACCGGGCTCCATCCGCTGGTGACCTTGTCGATCGTCAGTTTCACAGAACCCGCCTCGGTGAACTTCAGCGCGTTCGACAACAGGTTCTTCAGAACCTGCTGCAAGCGCTTGGCATCGGTATGGATGATCTCCGACGCCAGGTTGGAGCCGAGTTCAGCGGTGAAGTCCAGCCCTTTGCCGTCCGCCACGTGACGGAACGTGCGCAGGCAGTAATCTTCCAGCTCGCTGAAGCGGATGCCGCCCACTTCGACGTCCATCTTGCCGGATTCGATCTTGCTCAGATCGAGAATGTCGCTGATGAGCGAGAGCAAATCGGTTCCCGAGGTGTGAATGGTCTCGGCGAACTTCACCTGCTTGGGCGTCAGGTTCTTGTCCGAGTTCTCGGAAAGCATGCGTGCCAGGATCAGCAGATTGTTCAGCGGCGTGCGCAGTTCGTGGCTCATGTTCGCCAAGAATTCGCTCTTGTATTTGGAAGTCAAAGCCAACTGCTCGGCCTTCTCTTCCAGCGCCTTCTTGGCTTGCTCCACTTCCTGGTTCTTGGCTTCCACTTCGGTCTTCTGCTCGGCCAGAAGCTGCGCCTTTTCCTGCAGCTCGGCGTTGGTGGTCTGCAACTGGAGTTGCTGGCTTTGCAGCTCTTCGGCGAGCGCCTGGCTCTGCGTCAGGAGCTGTTCGGTCCGCATGGTGGCGCGAATGGTGTT
>JASHQT010000180.1 GCA_030039005.1 Bryobacteraceae bacterium | reverse complement strand
GCCTGGTTGCGGTTCACGCTGCGGTCGGTAATCATGCGGTGAGTTTTGGCGGGCGGGGTCCAGCCTTCGGGCTTAAAGCCCTCGGGCGGGCGCTTGAGAATTTGCGCGCCAATCAGCATCACCACCAGGTAGATGGCGGCCAGCGCGAGCATGGTGTTGCCGACGCCCATGAGTTTCATGAAGCCGGTATTCATGGGGCTGGCCACCGCGGCGCCGCCGCCGAATCCCATGATCGCCATGCCGGTGGCCATGCCGCGGCGATCGGGGAACCATTTCACCAGCGTGCTGACGGGTGCGATGTAGCCGAGTCCGCAACCGATGCCGCCGATGAGACCCATGCCCAGGAACACCAGCACGGATTGGTGCATTTTCAAGCCGATTCCGCCAATCGCCAGCCCGACGGCGAAGAACAAAGCGGCCGCCGTGGCGGCCACGCGCGGTCCGCGCCGCTCCACCCAGGGGCCGCCGAAAGTCGCCGATAATCCCAGAAGAACCAGCGCCGTGGTGAACGTCGTGTACGGCGGGCTGAACCAGGAGGGTGCATTGGGAAGAACCGCGATGATGGGGCGGTTAAAGGTGCTCCAGGAGTAGACGGAGCCGATGCAGATGTGCACCAGAACGGCGCCCAGCGGAATCAGCCAGCGATTGGTGGTTGCAGCCGAGGACGAGACGGATGCGGAAGCGGAGTGCGGGGTGGCCATGGCAGTTGATTGTATATCAAGACGCGATTACAGATCGATTACATGCCGGCGACGGCCTCTAGCGCGCCAGAATCCAGGATACGGCTTTGGTGGCCAAGCGGTCCAGCGCTTCGACCGCCATCTCCAGGTGTTCTTCCTTCGTATCTTCGATTTTGTTGTGGCTGATGCCGCCGAGCGATTGGACGAACAGCATGACGGCGGGAATGCCGGCGCGAGAGACTTCCGCGGCATCGTGCAGCGGGCCGGAAGGGAGACGATGGGCCGTGCCCGCGACCTCGCGGACGGCTTCTTCGCAAAATTGGAGCAATTGGGGGTGAAATGCGACCGGTTCAATGCTCCAGATGCGCGACCATTCCACGGTGCATTTTTCCTCGGCGGCGAAGCGGCGGCTGGAGTCCTGGGCCTCGCGGAACATTTCTTTGAGGATTTGCGGGTCGAGGTCGCGCTGATCGAGCGTAGCTTCGGCGCGTCCGACGACGGCCGTCACGATTCCGGGGAAGGTTTTCAGGCTGCCGATGGTGCAAACCGCGTCTTTGTGTTTGCCCGCGATGGCGCGGATTTCAAGCGCTAGTTTCGCCGCCGCCGCCAGCGCATCGCGGCGCGCATGCATGGGCGTGGAGCCGGAGTGCGCTTCCTGGCCGAAGAACGTCACGGCGTGGCGCTCCACACCTTTGGTCCCCAGCACAACGCCCAGCGGCAATT
The DNA here is from genome assembly GCA_030039005.1 of Bryobacteraceae bacterium. The sequence goes on along the minus strand of JASHQT010000180.1, from coordinate 11,601 downwards.
GCAGGCCTTCGAGCACCGGCCCCTGCTCGATATGCAATTCGAGATACGCCGCGGCGTTCTTTTGTTCGCGTGTGGCTTCGGGAAAGCGATCGAACGGAAAGCCCCAGCGCGCGACCGCGTCTTCCAGGCGAATGCCGTCTTTGTCGGTGCGGCCGCGGTCGGCTTCAAGGGTCGAGGTGCCCGCGAACGCGGAGGAACCGAGCAGGCTGCGGCCGAAGCGAGCGCCTTCTTCATCGGCCCAATCGACCAGCCGCACCGTCACAGGAGGACGGCCGCCGAACTCTTCAGCGAAGCGGCGCAGCACTTCGAGACTGGCCGTCACGCCGAGACTGCCGTCCAGCCATCCGCCGTTGGGGACGGAGTCGAGATGGCCGCCCAACAGCAGGGCCTTGTCGGACGCCCCGCGCAGCGTGGTCCAACTATTGCCGGCGGCGTCGTGGTGGTGCTCCACCGGAAGGCCGCTGATTTTGGACTCAAACCAGTCGCGCGCTTTTTGCCACGTGCCCGTCCAGGCGACGCGCTGCGCGCCGTCGGAATCGCCGGTCAATTCGCGCAATTCTTTCAGGTCCGCGATGGTCCGTTTCGGGTTCAGGGGCTTGCTCGGCTCGTTCATCGGCTCGTTCTGAGTATTGTAACGAGTCCGATTCGAGTGCTCACCACACAAAATAACAAGCGCCGCCGGACTGCCTGATGCGCCCGGCTTGGATCGGGCTTTCGCGTATCGCCGTTACACCGGCGTAAACGGAATGAGGCGCGGTGTGCAAGTGCGGATCCACAGCCGTTTCCTCGCCAGTTTCCAGCGCTCCGTGCCGGTTCATGATTTCCACGGCCTGGTCCACCTTCTCGTCGGGACCGGTGGAAAAAACGAGGACGCCTCCGCGTCGCACTCCATCGACGTAACCTTCGGCTTCCGCTCTCGACGCACCCATCCTGCCGAATTCACGGAACAAATCCACTTCGAAATCAATGCGCCCTATGCTCATCACCCCGTCCACGGCCAAGTTCAGCGGCTCGCCGAGGGTGCGCACTTCGTAGGGCGGAAATCCCAGAGCTTGGATCTCGCGGACCACGTCCTTCACATCGCCAGGATTCTTGAACAGTCCCACTGCTGTCTTTGGCATAACTCACCTCTCAGTTACTCACGGTCACTCCACCTAGTTAGGGTGCAATCCTGCGGCCACTCCAGTGACTCACGTTTCAGCGGCGGTTAGCGCGACTGCTTCTTCCCGCGGCGGGCGAAAAGTCCTGTCGGGTATGGCGTCTGGTCCGGGATGCGGGCGGTGAGCTGGCTCTGATCGAACCCCTGGCTTTCGGCGTAATCTTCGTGGTGCGGGTAGGAATCCCCGGTGGGCGGCGCCGTGACCACCTGGTGGGGACCATACGGATCAGGCTCAGTGGGCTCCGCTTGACCGGCTGTCTTGGAAGCGCGGCGTACTTCCATAAAGTTGTACACGAACGCCCAGCCCACCAGCAGGCATCCGCCGATCAGCAGCGAGCCATGCAGGAACGTAAGGCCGGCGAAAAGGCTATAGGCGATGGCGCAAGTGATGGCCACGGCTGAAATCGCGACATACAGAAACGTGAACTTCTCCTCGCGCGGAGAAGGGACTGTGGCCGGGACTGTCGAATGTCTGTTCACGAGGTTGCTCCTTTCCTAGGACATTAGCGTGCACCTCCGGTGCCAGCCAGATGATTGCCAACAGAGGACTTCCGCGACGGCCAAGGAATTGACTGGTGGATTTGACCCGAGATCCAACCGTGGCTGCGTCTACGCGCGCACCGAATGGTATCATCTCGTTGTCTTATAGGACATGCGCCCCTCCGCCCTTCACTACTTCCCGCTAGCGTGGCCCTTCATCGTAGCGCTGGCTTTCCTGCTGCTGATCGTGATCGTGATGGTGGAGTTGGGCGTTCTGAGCTACGCCTACGAGCGGATGGGGGTCCCGCCGCGCTACGTTTTTGCGGTCCTGTTGTTGTCGCTGTTCGGAAGCGCGGTGAACATTCCAGTCGCCGAGCTGCCGCCGGAGCGGATGGAGACGGCGCGAGTGGTGGATTTCTTCGGGATGGAGTATGAGATACCGGTGGTGCAGGAGTCGCCGGGGACTATCATCGCGGTGAACGTGGGCGGGGCGCTGATTCCCGTGATCCTCTCGCTCTACCTGCTGTCCAAGAACGGATTCTTCTGGCGCGCGATGATCGCGGTAGGGGTGGTCACGATTGTCGTGCATCAGTTTGCGTATCCGGTGCGCGGGGTGGGGATCAGCGTTCCGATGTTTATTCCTCCGATTGCGGCGGCGTTCGTGGCGATGATCCTGGCGTGGCGGCGGGCAGCGCCGTTGGCTTATATTGCGGGGACGTTGGGGACATTGATCGGCGCGGATCTTTTGAATTTGGGGCGGGTGCAGGGGCTGGGCGCGCCGATCGCGTCGATCGGCGGGGCGGGAACTTTCGATGGGGTGTTTGTGACGGGGATTATCGCGGTGTTGCTATCGCCGATGGGACGGAGGGCGTGAGCAGGTTCGGAGCGGAAGGGCAGTAATTGACGCATACGGCATGATATGATCCCAGCATGCCGCAGGACACGGGGCCGTTTTTGCAGGTTGCCGTTTTGTGCGAGAGCGTGCTGCGCGAGGTAGATGGCCGCATTAGCCTGATCAGACTCGTTGATCAATTAAACGTGGCAGGTGCCATGAAGGAAATGCAGCCGCAACCTGTCAGCCTCCACATGGTGGTCGGATTCAAAGCTGGAATGGCGCACGGCAAGTACACGGTGCGGATCATCGGGAGGCTGCCTCAGTCCGGCTCGGAGTTAATTGCAGCCGAGCAGGGAGTCTATTTCGAGGGCCAGGACCGTGGCGTTAATGCGGTATTTTTCCTGAATATGCTAATGCCGGAAGAGGGCGTTTTCTGGTTTGATGTCCTGCTAGAGGGTGTGCCAGTCACACGGGTGCCATTGCGGATAATGTACCAACAGTTGGTTGGCCCACTTGGGTTTCCTTCAGGGAATCCTTAGGTTGTCCTGCCGAAACCGGGGGGGGCGTGCCAACAGTGACCATCACTGTCAGCGTTTTGGTCTTGAGATTTAAGAGACTTAGGATCTCCTCTCTAACCTCTTGCTCATTCCTGTCGCCGTTAGAAAACTCAGCCAGAATGAGTTGCACGCGATAGGCAAAACGTTTAAACTGTTCTGGCTCCCGATCAATATCCCAAGTTGCCGGAATGAACCAGTCATGAAATTCAGACACGCCGATCTGATGCAGCAAAAAGCTGACAACTTTTGCCGAAACTTGCTCGCTGAGGGACATGTCCATGGCTCACCTACCCATTCGCCGCGTGCCGGCGGCGGAGATTCGAGAACTCTTCAACGAACGCCGATATTACCACAAGATCGGAACTGGCGAGATCTTCGAGGATGTGCTAGAAAGCATCCACGCCACTCCCGCCAAGTCTGGGCAGCCCATTTGCACCCACAGTCAACTCATCGCTCTGCGGGAAAGGGCAACAAATAAGAAATTAGCCTTAGTGCACCAGTATCTTCGACCTGATGGCAGGATTGGCGCCTCAGGCAAACCGGACCCGAAGTGGCTCCTAACCGACACCGAGATCCTTTGTCCCGATTGATGCAACCTGTCCCGATTGATGCAACCTGGCCGCCGTTGCTCATGCCCTCTTTTTATTTTAGGCGTCTCCCGTGTGCGCAAGGAGTCAGAAATGCCACGGCGTTGATAGGAGGGGAAAATCAGTCGAGGCAAGGACGCCATCGACCGAATTCAGAAAGACAGTGAACACACTCTCTCTAGGCTAGCCAAGGAAGGCGTCTCGGCAGCGGAGGATTTGCGCCTCATCGAGGCGCCGATGCAAGCGGCACCGGACCACGCATAGGTAGTAGCTTGTCATTCGAAAAAGGAAAGGCCGGTTCTGGCTCGGAGGAGGACCAGAACCGGCCGGACCTGCTCGTGAGGTCCGCTAGACAGCGAGGAACATGGTGCTGCCGTTGCGGTTCACCAGCAGGAGGTTCTCCTGGCTCGAGTGGTGCAGAGCCTGCTCGAAGTCAGAAGTATTCTTGACAGGTTTGCGGTTGACTTGCTGGATCACGTCGCCCTGCTGGAGGCCTGCGTCAGCCGCGTGGCTGGCGGGGTCGACGTTGGTCACAACCACACCCTGCGTGTTGGCGGGAAGATTGAGGTTTTGCGCGGTCTCAGGCGTGATGGTCTGGACATCGACGCCGGAGAGCGAGCTGTGGGAGCTGCCGTTCTCGGGCTTCACCGAGGCGGTTTCGTTAGGGAGTTCGCCGAGTTGCACGGTCACGTCGCGCTGCGCGCCATTGCGGACGACGCGAAGGTTGACATCGGCGCCGGGCTGCATCATCGAGACGGTCATACGGAGATCGTTGCTGTCGACGACGGGCTTGCCGTTGACATTCAGGATGATGTCGCCGCGTTCGAGGCCGGCACGTGAGGCGGGGCTGTTGGGGCTAACGTCGCCCACCAGCGCACCGTGGGCTTCCGTTTCGCCGAAGGCCTGCGCCATGGCGGGCGTCACGTCCTGGGGAACGATGCCGAGGTAAGCACGGGTGACTTTCCCGTACTTGACCAGTTGATCCATGACGTTGGTCGCCATGTTCACCGGGATTGCGAAACCGATGCCCTGGTTGCCTTCCGCGCCGTGAGAGATGATGGCGGTGTTGATGCCGATCAGCTCACCGCGGTCGTTCACCAGCGCGCCGCCGGAATTGCCGGGATTGATGGGCGCGTCGGTCTGGATGAAGTTTTCGTACTGTTCAATACCGAGGTTGTTGCGGCCCTTGGCGCTGACGATGCCCATGGTGACGGTTTCGCCTACGCCGAAGGGATTGCCGACGGCGAGCGCGTAGTCGCCGACCTGGACTTTGGAAGAATCGCCGACCGTGATGACCGGCAGATCGCTCGCGTTGATTTTGAGAACCGCGACGTCGGCTTTGGGATCGGTGCCGATTACTTTGGCGGCGTATTCATGGCCATCCGAGAGCTTGACCTGGACTTCGCTGGCGCCATCTACCACGTGGTTGTTGGTGAGAATGTAGCCGTTGGACGTCATGATGACGCCCGAACCGAGGCCGTGTTCGCGCTGTTCAGGCGCCTGGCGCGGAGTCCTGAACTGGCGGGCGTTGTCGCCGAAGAACTGGCGGAAGAGGGGATCGTCGGGGAGTTGGCCCTCGCCGAACTGGGTGGGGATCTTGGAAATCTTCGTGGAATAGACGCTCACTACGGCGGGCAGGACGCGCTTGACCACGGGTGCGAATCCGCTGCTGGGACCTTCGTTGGGATTGGCGAGCCGCAGCTCCAGCGCGGGTCCGCTTGCGAAATGGACCGCGGCGAAGCCGACGCCGCCGATGCCGGTTGCCAGCGCCGCGGCTAGAAGGGCCGCCTGGGGACGTCTCCAAAAACTCTGTTGGTTCATTTTTCCTCCAATGAGAAAATTCGTCAGGCCGCCTTAGGGTTTTGTCTGTCCCCGGAGGTTGCCTACTGGATTGGACGGAGGGACGGGGAGGGGGGCTCTCACTGGAAGTCGGTATAGGCGGCACCGGCGATTGGGGATCGTGGGGCCGCCAAAAGCCCCAGTCTACAGGTGCTTCAGTCTATAGGCTAGTGGGCGAGTGCTTTGGCTATTGCACGAACAAGCTCGTCCGGAACGAACTTTGCCACATAACCGTCCGCGCCGACTCTCTTCGCATGGGACTCGTTGGCCGAGCCGGATAGAGAAGAGTGAATCACGACTGGCACATCTTTGAGCACGTCATCTTCCTTCAACTGGCGGGTCAATGTGAACCCATCCATCTCCGGCATTTCAAGATCCGTGAGCACCATGGCCACCTTTTCGGTGACCGGCGTCCCGGCGCTCCGGGCTTCCTGCGCCAGACGTCGGAGATGATCCCAGGCCTCTTTGCCAGTTTTCGCGCTCGTGAAGGGAAGCTTGAATCGACCCAGGACGGTCTCGATCTGTCGACGCGCCGCGCTGGAGTCATCGGCATAGACGATTACGGAGCCTTCCGGGATGTGAACAGGCGGAACATGCGTGATTTCCTCACCGCTCTTAAAGCGGGAAGGTAAGGTCTCACGCAGAATCGATTCCACATCCAGGATCAAAGCGAGGCGGGGATTCTCTTGGTCCCCGTCCAGACGAGCGAGACTAGTCACGAGTGCGCCCGCGGTCGTCTTCTCGGCGGAGACGACGCGACCCCACTCCAGACGCACAATCTCGTCGACTTCCTCCACGGCGAATCCTTGGACCGAGCGCTCATATTCGGTGACCAGGAGGATGTTGCGTGCCGAAGGCGTGCAACCGACCACCGACGGAAGGTCGATGACTGGAATGATCTGCCCCCGAATATTGGCTACGCCCAGAACATGCTTGGGAGATCCCGGCATGGGCGTGATCGCGGGCATAATCAGCGCTTCCCGCACCTTAAAGACATTCATGCCGAAGATCTCCCGCGTGTTCGATTTCGCGTCTTCGCCCAGGCGGAAGACCAGCAGTTCGAACTTGTTCGTGCCGGCCAACTTGGAGCGCTCGTCAACCTCCTGAATCACATCACTCATGGCGGACCCTCAATTCTGCTTCTCACCGATAGCGGCGCTCAAGTCGTCCAGTTTGCCCAGAAGTTCCTGCTCTACGCGCGATATTTCGGCTCCCTGGCGCATGGCTTCGTCGCGATCCCCGCTAGTCATCGCCGCGCGGATTGCGCGCGCCAAAAGATGGAGCGTAGCGTAGGGAGCGCCGACCTCCTGAAAGGCGGGGACCTGCCCGAAGGATTCCCGGCCCACACCCTCATACCAACGGCCAAAACTGGTTTGACGATGGTCTGGCAACTGGTCCCAAGTGGCGGGATCTGTGCGTTTGCCCATTTCGGCCAAGCTGTTCCGAACAAAAATCTTAATATCGTTGCGTGCCGACTCGACGTGCATCACGCCGACCATATTATGCAGCGAGCGAACCCGCTCGCCCAGCGAAACGGTGACCGACTCGGCGCCGTGGGCTGTCTGCTCGGCGGAATGACTGGTCTTTTCGATCGAGCGCGCCGAGTCGTCGATCTGGACGATGTTGCTCTGCACCTCCTCGGTGGCCTTCTGGACGCGTTTGGACAGATTGCGTACTTCGTCGGCGACCACGGCAAAGCCGCGGCCGTGTTCGCCGGCTCTGGCCGCCTCGATGGCCGCGTTGAGCGCCAACAGGTTGGTTTGGTAAGCGATCTCTCGAATCGTCTGTGCGATTCTTCCAATGGCGCCCACCTGGGCAATCAGCCCCTTGGAGGCGTTGCGGCTGTCGGCCACTGACTGAGCCAGGCCGTTCAATTTTCCGCCCACTGCCTTCATGGCCCGATCGGTATCTCCCGCTAATCCCATCAGCGATTCCGCGTTCTCGGACGCCGCCTTGCTCATGCTGGCGATGACCTGTTCGGCCAGTTTGGCGTCGCTGATATTCCGCCAGGAGGCATGGAAGGCGATGACCTTACCCGACCGGTCGCAGACCGGGGTGAAGTTCAATGCGAACGTGACGCTGCCGAGGACCAGTTCGGTGGTGTGCTCGCGAGCAGGGTCGGCAACGAGATTGCGGAAAATATCCCGGATACGCTCCGGATCCCGGTGAAACTGATGAATCGAATGGCCCAGCGCCTTGCGTACATCCGCCCCCCGCAGGAGAGGATTGAGTTGCTTGTGGTTCAGGCTCATCACTTCGATAGCGGCGCGGTTCATAAAGACGATGCGGTTCTGCATGCGTTCGTCGGCCTCGCACAACATTTCTAAACTGGCGAGCGGTTCGAGCAGTTCCCGCGCGTGGCGGAGGAGTTGCTCGCGCTCGAGGCCCGTGGCCCGCGCGTTCTCAGCCCGGGCGTTCCCAGCCCGGGAGTTCTCCGATGGGCCGGTAGCGTGCGCTTTGCGAATCGCGACCGGCTCCGCACGGGCGACGGCCGGGCGGCGGGCGGCCTTTTTCGCGGGCTTGATCTTGGTTTCCGGATTCCTACCATTGCTGGCCGGACGCGTGGGTCGTACAACTGTGCTAGCCATTTAAGTCTCCTTTTATCGGGGACACGATGGTTCCGACGGTCAGGCCATCGAACCAGTCCAAGAAGCGCTTGACGTTTTCGCCGGCGTAGATGGCTCCGTGCTGCGGACAAAGATAATCGATGTCCAATTGGCGAGCACGGTCGATCCAGTCCTTCTTGGCGGCATTGGAGGGCATCCAGCGCTGGTGGAAGTATTTCGCATGCTGAATGTGTTCGTCGAATGCTTTGGCCGACTCCACGAGCGCGTGCCCACCCACCCAGATGCTGTGCTCCGGGGGCAGCAGGGCCGCGCCGATGTCGCCACTGAAATAGACTTTCGCGTCCCGATCATAGACATGGAAGTTCGCCGCAGCGTGCAAGTAGTGCGCCGGGACCAGTTCCAGTCTGAGGCCGCCGACCAGCATGATTCCACCCTCATCGGGAGTGCCAATCATTTCGGCGTCCAGCGCTCCATAGTGCCGCAGGAAGCCTTCCCATAGGCTGGGTATGTGCCATTGCACCTTGTCGTTGCAGGCGTTCCACAAGGGGAGGCTGGAAGCGATATCCGGGTCTTGGTGCGACACAAACGCCTTGGTCACCGAGGTGGGCGGCACAACTTCGGCTACCGCGGCGAGCACCTGCGGGAAGATCTCGAACCCGCCGGGGTCGAGAATCGCGCTCTGCCCGTTGGACTCAACGACATACACGTTAGAGTCGATGACCCGGCGCTCCTCCTGCTCGTGCAACACCCACCAACGGTGATGGCCCGCCTCAAACACTGGTGTTGCTTTCATGCAGCACCTCCTCCAATTCGGCGCGATATTTCCAGATGGCGTCTCTGACCTTGGATACCGCCAAACCCATCTCGTGCGAGACGCGCATCAGCGGAGCGCCGCTCTGCTCGGAAAGCGCCGCTTCGATGCGGCCGTTGGTCACCACGTATTCCTGCTCGGCGATACCTTCCTGCAAACGGGTGACGGTCTCCACGAGATGCCGCAGGATGGTTATCGTTTCGGCTTCGTCGGTTGCGATGTCGCGCTGCTGGTTCCCATCCGACGGCGCCAGGAAGGTGCGCGAGCGATGGTCCGGCATCATCTCGGCTGTGCGGCGGAACATGCCGGCGAAACGGGCTCGCTGTAGGAGTCGCAGCTGCACTCTGAGCAGCGGCGCCACCGACTGCTGTAGGGGAGCCGCCGCGGCTTTGAGACGGACGGCCTGTTCCCGGAAGGCCTGCGCCACCACTCCGTAGCTCGCCAGCTTGTTCCCGTGCCGCTTGACCAGAACCATGGCGTTCAACGCGCGACGGTCGATTTCGTGCAAGGAACGGTCAATGGTGCGCCGCGTGCGGGAGGACGCGTCCATGATCCGCATGACACGCTGAATATCCATCAACTGCCTCCTTCAGCAGCCGTGGAAGCGGCCGCGGTGAGGGCGGCTGCATCGAGAATCAGGACCACATCGCCGCGCCCGGAAATGGTGGCGCCCTGGTACAGGTTCGGAGACGCCAGAAAATCGATGGGCTTCACCACCGAATCCTCGTTGCCCAGAACCTCGGACACAACAAACAGACCACGTTCTGTCAACACGCCCTCAGCACTCTCCACGCCGAGAAGCAGCGGGCGATTCTGCAGGATCGCGCCCAGGTCGACCATGGGCACCGTGTGTACGCCATCCACGGTGTAGGTGGAACGGCCGGAAAGGTGATGCACGCGATACTCTTCCAGATCCGTCAAGCTGTCGATGGCCGGGATGGGCAGCGCATAGACCTGCTGGCGCAGGCGCAGGTAAAGCACCGGAAGGACGGCCAGAGTGAGGGGAAACTCCATGGCGATACGGGTGCCCTGGCCAAGGGTCGTGTCAATCGAGAGCCGGCCTCGGAGCTTATCCGTTGTTTGCTTCACGACATCCATGCCCACACCGCGTCCGGAGAGATCGGTGGCCTGTTCTTTGGTCGAGAATCCAGGCATAAAAATTAACTCGAGCGCTTCCGGTTCGGAAAGATGAGCGGCCTGTTCGCTGGTGATCACGCCCTTTTCGATAGCCTTCTCGACCACCAACCGGCGATCGATTCCCTGGCCGTCATCGGACACCTCGATCCGGACCTTATCGCCCAGGTGGATGGCCGCGATTTTCAGCAGGGCCGTGAGTGGCTTGTGCGCACTTTTTCGGGCTTCCGGCAATTCGATGCCGTGATCGAGGCTGTTGCGGACCAGATGCGTCAACGGACCCGAGAGCGCATCCACTACCGTCTTATCGATCTCCACATCCTCCCCGACAATCTCCAGCTGCACCTCTTTGCGCAGGTGACGCGAAAGATCGCGAACCACGCGGGGAAGTTGCTGGAACAAGCGGCGGCAGGCCTGCATACGCAAGCGCATGACGGTGCTCTGGAGGTCGCTGACCCGCAAGTCCATCTCCCGGGCAATCCGGGACATGTTCTCGTCCTCCTTGCTCAGTCCGCTGACGGCAGAGGTCAGGCGATTCCGCAGGAGTACCAGTTCTCCAACCTGGTTCATGACAGCATCCAGCCGGTCCGCATCCACCCGCAGCGAGTGTTCCGTAGGGTCGGGGGACGCCGTAGCAATTCGAGGAGGCGATACGGGAGCGGGTGCTATGGTTCCAGGCTGTGGTTGGGCGGGTTCAGGGGCTTCCTCCACAGGACCGCCCTCGCGCCCGGTGGCCTCGGCACTGTTCGCATTCCATAGGACGGATGCGAGTTCGGCCAGAGGCACTACAACCTCTGGTTCCACACCGGCTAGCTCCGCTTCGCCTGACCCCGCTTCGGTAGACTCGGTACCGGCTGACTCCATCGGGGCTGACTCCGGCGGAGCGGTCTCCGTAGCGGCTAGCGCTTGGATCGTCTGGCTTAGATCGGCCGGTCCTGGTCCAGGTTCTTTCTCTTCGGCAAGCTCTTGGACCATCGTATTGAGCACATCGATCCCGCTGAGGATCGCGTCGATTCGGGCAGATGTCACGGGAAGGGCATGCGAACGAAGCTTTTCCAGAAGGTCTTCGAGGTGGTGAGCCCAGTCTACGAGGTGTGTCGCATCCAGGAAGCCCGCACCGCCTTTGATGGTATGGAAAGCACGAAAGATCGATGCGAGAGCCTCATTGTCCCCGGGCGCCGTTTCCAGACGCAGGACTTCGGCCTGCGCGTGCTGCAACAGTTCCCTCGCCTCAATTAAGTAGTCCTGCAGAAACGCCATTTCCACGGTGACTTTCTACTCTTTACTCTTTATCGGCGCCTGCGTTCCCTTTGTGAGCGTGCCCCATTCCGCAGAGCCGGTTTATTGCGGCGCATGGCAGGTTCATCCGCTTATGGCTTCAGGCATTTCTGGCTTTGGGCGGTTATGGCTTTGGGCCTACGGGCTGGTAGCCGCAGCTAGCAGCCTTGGCCATTGCTTCCATTCCCTCGTTCATGGTCAGAAGCGGCGTAATCTTGACGGCCTTGCAGGCTCCTCCCGCCGAGACTGCCATGCCGAAAGCCGCGGCACTGATGGTATCCGGCATGGAGATGATGCCGACCAGATCGTATTCGCCCATGGAGGTCCAAAACGACCCGATCTTGCCCCCCAGCT
>JASHQT010000179.1 GCA_030039005.1 Bryobacteraceae bacterium | reverse complement strand
GTGAACCGCCGCCTCCGGCGGAATTTTCAACCCGAGTTAGGCAACGGTACTCTAATAGCTTCTATGAAAAAAATCGGTTTCCTTTCCTTCGGGCACTGGACGCCCTCGCCCGGTTCCATGACGCGCTCGGGGTCCGACGCGCTCTTGCAGTCCATTGATCTCGCCGTGGAGGCGGAGCGACTGGGCGCCGATGGCGCTTACTTCCGCGTCCACCACTTTGCCCGCCAGCTCGCATCGCCCTTTCCGCTACTGGCGGCCATCGGCGCACGGACCAAGCGCATTGAGATCGGCACGGCAGTCATCGACATGCGCTATGAGAATCCGCATTACATGGCCGAGGACGCGGGCGCGGCCGATCTCATCTCCGGCGGGCGGCTCCAACTGGGCATCAGCCGCGGCTCGCCCGAGCAGGTGATCGATGGATGGCGCCACTTCGGTTATCGCCCGGCCGATGGCGAGAGCCATGAAGACCTGGGCCGCCGTCGCGCCCAGGAGTTTCTGGAGCTGTTGAGCGGCGATGGATTCGCGCAGCCTCATCCGCACCCCATGTTTCCCAACCCGCCGGGCCTGCTGCGCCTGGAGCCGTATTCCGCGGGCCTGCGCGAGAGGATCTGGTGGGGCGCTGCCTCTAACGCCACCTCGGCATGGGCGGCGAAGCTCGGAATGAATCTGCAAAGCTCCACCCTCAAGATCGACGAGAGCGGTGAGCCGTTCCACGTCCAGCAAGCCAGGCAGATACAGGCTTTCCGTGCCGCCTGGAAGGAGGCCGGCCATTCCCGAACGCCGCGCGTCTCGGTCAGCCGCAGCATCTTCGCGCTGATCAACGATTATGATCGCGCCTACTTCGGACGAGGTTCGCACGAAGCGGATCAGATCGGTTACCTCGATAATGCGCGCGCCATTTTTGGCCGTGGGTATGCCGCCGAACCGGATGCGCTCGTGGAGCAGCTCCGCAACGACCAAGCCATCGCCGAGGCCGATACATTACTGCTCACCGTGCCCAACCAACTCGGTGTTGCCTACAACGTGCACGTTTTGGAGGCCATTCTGACCCAAGTCGCTCCCGCACTGGGGTGGCGTTGATCGGATACCGGAATCCCTACGCAATCGCCCGTCTCATGGTGGCGCCCACGAGCAGAACAAAGCCCAGGGCCGACAGCAGGAGCGTTCTCGGCTCCGGCGTCGCCACCGCCGCCGTGCTGACCACGACGTTGTCAAATTGGTAGGCCGTGTCTTGAGCCGCGAAAAACCCGGAGTTGGTGCCCTGGGTGAACGTCACGCTCACCAGATCGGTGAAATTACTGAAGTCGAACGTACTCAGCGCGGTTGGGTTCGAGTCGCTTACCGTAAACGTCTGGGTGACAATGGACGAGTCGGCATGGGTCCCGGTAAACTGCACCGTGAAAGTTCCGCTCCCACCCGCGATCAGTGGCGCCAAATCGATGGAACTCAGGCTAAACAGCCCACCGCCATCGCTAAGCGTAGTAGTGGAACCGGCAAAATACTCAAAAAGGGATGTATCGGCGGCGGAAAGGCTCGGTAGGTTTCCATTGGAAGCCTGCCAAACCTCAAATAGGTCGTCTTGGCTGCTGAAAGTGAAGCCGTCCTCTGTGACACTACTGCCTTCGGAAACCATCCCGCTGCCCGGTTGTGAGAGTGAGGCGAAGCTGATTGTGGTAGCGTTTGCCAACATCGTCCCTGCTGTGACGGCGGCCAGAAAAATCACCATTGGTTTGGTTTTCATCGCACGATCCTCCGTACCTCGGTTTGCTCCGCTCAAGCGCCGTTACGACGTTTTGAGCTGGATAATCCCCGCGTCTGGATTCCCGAGTTTACACGAGTATACACGAGCCGCTATTTATTGATTCCGTGATTGGTACCGTAAGTTGCGTTATTACTAACAGTGTCGGGACCTCAGGCCGAGCTCCCGTGGTCTAGCGCGGGCCACATCTGGCGCACCCCAAGTCCATGTATGGCCAGCCAGGCGCAACGGTCCGCGCCGATCCTTGAGCGCGATCCGCGATAATCTGGATAACCATGACCACCAAACATCTCTTCGCAATCGCCGCGCTCGCGATTTCCGCGTTCCTTGCCGCGCCCGCCATCGCTGAAAATGCCCTCGAGCGCGAAACCCAGGATCGCGCGCAGATCGAAAAACTGATGTGGAATTACGTCCGCGCGCTGGATACCGCGAACGCCGACGCCTATGCCGCCGTCTACACGCCCGACGGCCAGTTCGGCAGCGGCGACAACGCCGTCAAAGGCCGTGACGCGCTCAAGAAAATGATCAACGATTTTAAACAGCGTACCGCCGAGAATGAAGCCAAGACCGGGCAGAAGCGCCCGCCCATGTACCACGTGCTCTGCAACAGCTATCTGCAATTCACCGACAAGGATCACGCGCACATGGAGGCATACTGGATGACCGTCGCCGCCGCCGGCGGTCCCTCCACGCCCTCTCGCGTACTCGGCGCCGGGCGCGAAGTCGACGAGATTGTACGCGTCAACGGCCAGTGGCTGATCAAGCTGCGCGACGTCGCGCCAAAAGACTGAGCCGCGACCTTGAGGGAGGGGACCTACGGCTCCACGCAGCGAAAATTCGCCGCCTCGTCGATGCTGCCTTGCCCTGAGTATCGCGCCACCTTGGGATAAACGCACAGCGGGCGCGTCCGCACCACTTTGCCGTCCACCACGCGGCTGGCGATTATCGTGTCCGGCGCCTTGTCTTTTTCCACCCAGTCAATGATCGCGGTCATGCCGTCATGCCGGTCCGGCCCGATGCCCCCGCCGCAATGCCCCATGCCCGGCGCCATGAACAAGCGGAAGAACTGCGGCGTATCGGAACCGTTCTTGGCCAGCGCGGCCTCGTAATAGTTCACGCCCACCATGGGCTGCAGGATCGTGTCCGCCCAGCCATACGTCACGAGCAGCTTGCCACCATGCTTGCGAAATTTCGCCAGATCGGGATTTTTCGCGTCAGCCAGTTTGCTCCAGGCATCGAGAAGGTGAATATCGCGATCGTAGTCGAATGTCAGGTAATCGTAATCCGGCTTCGGAGGCTTGGGCGCCAGGTACTGGATTACGCCTTTACCGAGGGCGAAATCCGCTGCCTCCCGGTCCGCTTGTGGCGGCACAATCACGTTCAGCCATCCGCTGCCCGACCCACCCCCGAACAGGTTCGTCACCACCGCTTCGCTCCCCACCATGAAACCGGGGAAGAACGGCTTGCCGTCGCTCACCGGGCCGCTATAAACCTTCTCCATCGCCTCCGCCTGTTGCGGCGTCAGGCAGTCCGATCCATCCGCGCCCGCCGCGCACGCTGGAACATCGCGTACGGGATTGAAGTCGCACTTGCGCGGATCGTCGATCAAATCGTCTTTCAAACCGTCGACCGCGTCGCACTTGGCCATCACATGCTCGGCCACCATCGCGAGCTTGGCCGGCGTGAGCGAGACTCCGTTTAGCGCTTTCTCGTTCCACAGCGCGCCCACCGTGAACCCGGTCTGATCCACCCACGGCGAATTCGCGATCACGCCGTCGAAATCGTCGGGGAACCGTTCGGCCTCGATCAGTCCCTGTCGCCCGCCGTTGGAGCATGAATCCCAATAGGCATGCGAAATCAGCCGGCCGTAATAATCCTTGGTGATGTTCTTGGCCGTCACCGCTGTCAGATGCACCGCGCGATAAGCGTAATCGATGGCCTTCTCGGGATTGTTCATCACGAAGCTCGCGCCCGGCTCCTTGCGCGAGTCATGGCCCGTGTTGGTCTGCGCGAACGCGAACCCGAGCTTGAGCGCCTCATTGCGCTGCGCCACGCGGGCGGGATTGTCCAGCGCGTCGCCCGCGAATCCGCCGTTCCCGATCATGTAAAATCGCCCGTTCCATTGCGCCGGCAGCGCCACTTCGAACGCGATCTCGGGCGTTAGCGTGCCGGCGACGCGGCAGAACGCGGGCGCTTTGTCGCTGGCCGCTTCGGGTGTGGCCGCAATCTGCGCTATGTCCGGAGATTTGAACTTGCCGAGCGCTTCGCACGCCTCATGCGGCGCGAGATCCGCTTTCGTATAATCCACCCTCGCGTTTTTCGCGTCGGCAAAATCCTGCGCGAGCCCCGGAATGGGCGCGGCGATCGCCACTAGAGTAATTCCCAGCGCGGCTAGAGTTGTGTGTCTCATTTGAACCGCGATTGTATCGCGATTCCGCCTTCGCCGCTTCCGGCCCGCTCACCTCTAATCTGGAATAAAGGAGAAAAGGATGCAGAAACGCAGGCTGGGAACAAACGGCCCGGAGGTTTCCGCTCTCGGGTTCGGCTGCATGGGCATGAGCTTTTCTTACGGCCCGCCGAAAGACAAACAGCAGATGGCCGCGCTTTTGCACGCCGCCGTCGATCGCGGCATCACGTTCTTCGACACCGCCGAAGTCTACGGCCCGTTCCTCAACGAAGAACTCTTGGGCGAAGCGCTCGGCCCGTTTCGCAAACGCTTGGTGATCGCTACGAAATTCGGCTTCGACTTGAACCCGGGGTTCGATCCCCGCGGGATGACCGGAATCCCCGTCCTGAACAGCCGCCCCGAACATATCCGGCAAGCCGTGGAGGGCTCGCTGCGCCGGCTGAAAGTGGAAACCATCGATCTGCTCTACCAGCATCGCGTCGATCCCAATGTACCCATCGAAGACGTCGCGGGCGCGGTAAAGGACCTCATTCGCGAGGGCAAGGTCAAGTTTTTCGGGCTTTCCGAAGCGGGCGTTCAAACCATCCGCCGCGCGCACGCGGTACAACCGCTCACCGCTCTGCAGAGCGAATATTCGCTGTGGTGGCGGCGGCCGGAAGCGGAGATCATTCCCGCGCTCGAGGAGCTGGGCATCGGCTTCGTCCCCTACAGCCCGCTGGGCAAGGGCTTCCTCACCGGCAAAATCGGCGCAGACGCGACGTTCGAAAGCACCGATTTCCGCAGCAGCTTGCCCCGCTTCGCGCCCGGCGCGCTCAAGTCCAACCAGGCTTTGATTCAGTTGCTCTCCGGCATCGCGCAGCGCAAGAACGCCACTCCGGCGCAGATCGTGCTTGCCTGGCTGCTGGCGCAGAAACCGTGGATGGTCCCCATTCCGGGCACCACCAAGCTCGACCGGCTGGACGAAAACATCGGCGCCGCTTCGCTCGAGCTTACAACCGATGACCTGCGGCATATCGACGAGGCCGCCTCGCGGATCCCCGTGCAAGGCGCGCGGTATCCCGAACGCCTGGAGCAGATGACCAACCGCTAGCAGCGGACTCGGAAAGGAAGACAATGGAAATCAACCGCAGCGGTTCACAGCCGTCCGCCAAGGGATCGGCCGAGTATTTCACCGGCGCGGTGCGCGTCGATCCGCTGTTTCAGCCAACCGATCCCGCCCGCGCCGCCGGCGCCAGTGTCACCTTCGAGCCCGGCGCACGCACCTTCTGGCACACCCATCCACTCGGTCAAAGATTGATCGTCATCGCCGGTTGTGGCTGGGCACAGCGCTGGGGTGGTCCGGTCGAGGAAATTCGGCCCGGCGACGTGATCTCGATCCCGCCCGGCGAAAAGCACTGGCACGGAGCCACGCCCACTACGAGCATGACCCACATCGCCATTCAGGAGGCAGTGGACGGCAGGGTGGTCGATTGGTTGGAGCCGGTCAGTGACGACCAGTATCGCCGTTAAATCGCTCGCGATTATTTCGTCGCGCCCTTGCTCAAGTAGTGCTCCGCATCCCGATCCTGGCAGACGAACTCCATGAGTTCGGTGTCCGGCATGAGCTGATGATTTACGCGCACCGTGAACGGCTTAGTGTACGCCTTGGGATCTTCGATCGTGATGTCGATCTGCATCAAACCGAACTTCGGCCGGCGCCAGCGCTCGGTGATCTTGCCGGTTTCGGTGAGCGGGCTGCCTTCCACATCCAGCCATTCGTCATCGCGGAAGCCCGTGGTTTCCACCACCAGCGTGTCGCCATCCCAGTGGCCCACCGAATAGCCATAAAACCACGGTTGGGGATCGTTGTTGGGCAGCGCCCGGCCATCCAGCAGGATTTGCCGCGTGTTGCCGTTGGCCTCATACATAATGACGATGGCGCGCGGGGTCTGGAAAATCTTGCGCGGCTGCGGGTGCATGTGGAGCTGCGTCAAACCCAGGGGCAGACAGTGGGCGTCCGGGTTGTCCTTGTTGTCGTTGGCTTTTCGTTGGGCCCGGATCTGCGCGCCCCAGGGAGTGAGCGGCGGCAATTTATCCGGGAGACCGGCGCCGATATTGAAGAACTGCGCCACCGGAGGATCGCTTGGTTCCGTGGGGATCGGGAATGGTAGCGGAGGCGTGCCGTTCATTCCCGTCCGGCCGCCTTTGGTGTGCGCCGGCTCCCACAGGCCCTCGAAGTCGATCTTCCCGTCGGGTGTCCGCGGCGGCGGCGCCGCGAAATCGATTTTGCCGTCTTTCGCTCGCGGGCCGGGCGTGGGGTAGTTCGGCCACTGGGCGAACATAGCCGTCGCGCCGACTGTCAGGGCGAAAAGCGCCACTGTCAGGGTTTTATGAATTATCATCTTCAGTCCTACTGTCTATTAAACTAAGACCCCGCGTCAAGAAGGACCTGCCGGCGCCTATGCCGCTTTCATCGCGATACCCATCATGTGTGCGCTGGCGCCGATCAACGCCGGCTCGCTCTCGATGGCGCGGACTGTCGCCATCAACTGCTCCCGTTGCTCAGCCGTGTCCGGTTCCTGCACATTCCAGATCGGCCCCTCGATCGCGCAAAGCTGTACGCTCGAGAATCCGCCTTCCTTCAATTCCGCCTTCAATTCGTCCGCATGATGGAAAAAAGCGGTCGTAAAATACTCCAGGTTCTCAGTATCGTTGCGATGCTGCCCTGTCTTGAGGTCTTCGTCGACGATGGAGACGAAGCGCGGGTCGCGGATCAATCCGCGCCCGATGCCGTCGAGCGCGGAGGCAAAACGAGAGATCGCGACCGCCAGCAGAACGCCGCCCGCGCGCAGCACGCGATGCGCCTCGCGAATGGCCTTCAGCCGGTCCTCGCGTCCGGTCAAATGATACAGCGGCCCGAAAAACAGAACAGCATCGGCCGCGCCGTCCTCGTAGGGAATCGCCCGAGCGTCCCCGAGCTGAATGTTTCGAGGACCGTGCGTCAGCATGGCCGCGCGCTGTTTCGCCTGCTCGATGTGCAAGGGCACGGGATCGAAGAGATTCACCACGTAGCCCATCTCCGCCAGCGGAAACGCATACGCGCCCGCGGCCCCGCCGATGTCCAAAATCACCGCCGGCGGGCGCGGCAGAAAGCGGCCCAAAATATCCAGCGTCCGCGCCTTCTCCCACCGCGAGAACGGAGTTTCCAGGCGGCCTGCCTCTTGGCCGGCTTCGTAATAACGGTGGATTTCCGATTCCAAGGCAAAGCGTGCGCCCGGCATGTCTCTATTTTGCACCGCGCCCTAAGCGCGCGATTTCCTTGGGGCGTTCTTGGCGCCGCGCGCCGGAGGCGCCACGAATCCCACATAGGCCCGCCACTCGGGGTGTAGCAGCATCGCAATGACAAACGGTCCCGCGAAGGGAATCACCAGCGCATTGATGTGATCGAAATATTTGACCCACCATACGCGCGCGTCGGGACTGCCGGGCGAATTGATGAGCGTGCCGTAGCCGAGGATGTAAATGTACGCAGCCAGGCCGAGAACGCTTACCGCCGTCTGCAGCCCGAACCCCCAGAGCACCCGTATGGCCTGTTTCCGCGAGAACGGGAATGTGCTAAGCGCCAGCGCGAGATAGGAAAACCAACCGCTCGCATAAACCGCCGCGTCGGTCTTGCGAAACGCGATCTCCACGGAATTGACGTGTTCGAATTGCCCCGACTGGCCGTTCCTGGCGCTGGTGTTCACCTCAACGTTCGCGACCCACTCGCCGGTCCGCGGGTCCACACGGATCGGATCGTGTCCCGCGGGTGCGATCAGCATGGCCAAGGGAAGCCAGGCCAGATTCCGCAGCGCCCAGAGCGACGCACTCTGCAGCAGGAACCACCACAGCGCCAAAGCGACCGGCACCAGGATCGCCGCCCGGAGGATCAGGCTTCCGGACGGCGCGTTCCTCACCGCGCGCTTCCTTCGGTAACAGCTCTACTGGACCAGAAACTGAACACCACTATGGCATCGAGAATGATCAGCATCTCCCACAGATACAGATGGGCGAATTCAAATACGGGCCAACTGTACTGTCCAAGATAGTAAAGCGAGATGAGCCTCAGCAGATTCAAAATCTGGATCGCCGCCATTCCTCCGCCGAGCCCCGCCAGTTTCCACTTCCATCCCGCCGGATAAGCGAGGATCGCCGCCCACAAAAGGATTACTACGTTGACGCCATTGCAGCCGTCGCGAATCTCCATCGAGAACCCTTTCGATGGACTGGTCAGGAAGGCGCCGTGATGAGAACACGTGCCTCCTAATGCTCCGATCAGCCACGCGGAAAAAGACGCCAGGTTTCCCGAGAACCCGTCCACCAAAGGGCGGATCGGCGCGGACAGCAAAATGGCAAATTGCACTAGCGCTGCCAGCGCAAACAGGGCCAGAAAAATGCTCGCGTGATTTCGCCTCCTGCTCGCAATCGCAGCCATCGGACTCAGGCCGCCGTTCGCCCGCGCTCCCGGCGGCGCAACCGCAGCAGCGCAAACGTCACCAGCAGGCCGCCTAGAAAAATGGTCTCCCATTCGCCCAGCGTTGGCGTGGGCACCGCGAACATCCAGGTTCCCGTCATCACGAAAGCATCGCTGCTGGCTGTGTCGCTATTCAAAAAAGAGCATGAATCGGCAACTCCTGAGGAGGGGGCGGGCTCAACATGACTGCAGTAGCTATTATTTGTGGCGGAACTCCCCATGTCGATAACCAAAAACGCAATGCGGTCGTTGGCGCTGTGCGGGGACGTGCCCGATTGCCAATCTTGCAGCGCCAACAGGGTGTTGCTAATGTTGCCACTCGCGTCGGTGCTGACCAGGAACTCGAAGAGCCGCGAATTGGGGTTGGTGTTCGAATAGGTGTTGATCCCGTCCGAAAACGAATAGGAGGTCACCAGGGAAGCGATGTTGGAGTTAGTCAGGTTCGGGCCCAGAGGTGTCGCCACTGTGAACGAACCGCTGGTGTTCATCGACGTGGTGTAGTTCATACACGGGCCGGTCGTACAATTGGTAAAGTCAGTCGTTGACGTGTAATCAGGAGTTGTGAACGTATAAGTTGCGGCCCATCCGCTGGATGTCAGAAACGCGGCGGCACAAATGAGCGGTAAGCTCCTCATCACCCCTCCCGATCGTAGAAAGCGTTGTCCGGTAAGAGGTTATCCTACCCCGTAGGTCAGGAGAACGTCAAGGACAAGCGGCTCGCGATCCTATCGCGATTCCCCGCGCGGCCTCCCGCTCACCATCGCCGCCATCGGACTCAGGCCGCCGTTCGCCCGCGCTCCCGACGGCGCAACTGCAGCAGCGCAAACGTGACCAGCAGGCCGCCCAGAAAAATGGTCTCCCATTCCCCGAGCGTTGGCGTGGGCACGGCGAGCATCCAGGTTCCCCCCAGCACGCCCGCAATGCTGGTGGCGGTGTCGGCGTCCAGCACATTGCACGCGTCGGCAACGCCTGAGGGGGCGGTAACAAGATTGCCGCAGTGGCCATTGTTTGAGACGGCAGTCCCTGCTATGTTGATTTGCAAAAACGCAATGCGGTCGTTGACGATGTGCGGCGACGTGCCCGATTGCCAATCTTCTAGCAGGATGTTGGCGCTGCTAATGTTGCCGTTCGCATTCGTGCTGACCATGAATTCGTAGACCAGCGAGTTGGGGTTGGTGTTCGAATACGTGTTGATCCCGTCCGAAAACGAATAGGAG
>JASHQT010000178.1 GCA_030039005.1 Bryobacteraceae bacterium | reverse complement strand
TCCGCGCCCGCAAGAATCTGCTTGCGCAGGTCCTGCGCTTTCGCCAGGGCTTCTTCCGGAGTCAGATCCTTCTCGTTGGGTTTCAACGGCACCGACGATCCCTTGAAGCGGATCAAAATGTGGCCGCCCTTGGCCTGTTCGAAATCGTTCTTGTGTGCGTCGTAATAGGCGCGTAGGTCGAGTTCGGTGAAATGGGTATCTTCCGAGAGCTTCTTGGCGAGCGCGTTGGCGAGCACGCTATCGGTTTGGATGCTCATCATTTGCTTGATGTCGGGATCCTGGTCCAGCTTGCGCCGGCGCGCTTCCTGCACCATCACCTCCAGCTCGGCGTACTGTTCGGCCACCTGCCGCTTCTGGGCCTCCGTTTTAGCCGGGCGTCCATTGGAGGCCAGCGCGGCCAGCAACGTCTCAAATTGGGCGCGCGTGAGGGTTTCGCTGCCAATGCTGAGAACCACGGTATCGGGAGCGACCTTGCTGGTATCCGGAGCGGTTACGGGAGCGAGAACGGGCGCCGGCGGATTCCCAGGCGCTGCCGGTGTGGCGGGAGAGGCAGGTTGCTGCGCCAGGGCAGCGGCGGCGGCTAGGCCGGCCAAACATATAACACGGGCAAATGCAGATAATTTCATGGGTGCTCTTATTGTACCCGTTCGCGAGGCTGCCGCGCGTAAACTGGAGCTATGCCGCGTTGGGGAGGAATCGAGGCCGGCGGGTCGACGTTTCGCTGCGCCCGCGGAACCGGACCGGACGACGCGGAAGTAGCGGAATTTCCGGCCACCGATCCCAGCGAGACCGTCGCACGGGCGATCGCGTTTTTCCAGACTCGCGAGCCGGTAGAGGCGATTGGCATCGGCTCGTTCGGTCCCATCGACCCCGACCCGCAATCGGCTACCTTCGGCTATATCACCACCACTCCCAAACGGGGTTGGCGGAACTTCGATTTCGCCGGGGCCATTCGTCAAGCTATGCGCGTGCCGGTGGCATTCGATACGGACGTGAATGCGGCGGCTTTAGCCGAGTCGCGCTGGGGCGCCGCGCGCGGCCTGCGCAACTTCGTTTATCTCACCGTCGGTACCGGCCTGGGCGGCGGCGCGTTGATCGACGGCCGATTACTGCATGGCCGGTTGCATCCGGAAATGGGGCATATCCGCGTGCCACACGATCGCGCACAGGATCCTTTTCCTGGGAATTGTCCCTATCATGGGGATTGCCTGGAGGGGCTGGCCGCCGGACCGGCGATCGCGGAGCGCTGGGGAAAGGCGGCAGACCAGCTACCCGATGGGCATCGGTGCTGGGACCTGGAAGCCGATTACTTGGCGCTGGGCGTGGCGAGCCTGGCGTGCGTGCTATCGCCGGAGCGCCTCGTGCTGGGCGGCGGCGTTATGCAACGCCAGGAGTTGTTTCCCAAGGTCCGCCGCCGCGTGAGCGAATTGTTGAACGGATATCTTGAGCCGCCCGATATCGTGCCTCCGCTCCTGGGCACGCGCGCGGGGGTACTGGGCGCGTTGGCGCTGGCAGGCCTGGCGCGGGACGATGGCGCTTGCACGCCCGGCCGGAGATTCGCGTCATAATTGTAGTCATGCTGCAGCTACATCGACGCCGCCGCGTTAGCGGGTTTTCGCTGATCGAACTCCTGATCGTGATCGCGATCATCCTCATCATTTTGGCGATTGCCGTGCCCAAGTTGGGAAGCGCCCGCATGAACGCTACCGAGATGTCCGTGATCAAGGAGATGCAGACCATCAACGAAATGCAGACCCAGTACATGTCGCAGTTCGGACGTTTCGCCACGACCCTGGCCGAACTGGGGCCGCCCACGAGCGGCACATCGGGCCCGCAAGCAGCGGACTTGATTCCGGCATCGCTTTCGTCCGGTGACAAAGACGGGTACACGTTCACGATGACCGGTACGCCTTCGGGATATTCTCTGACGGCGGTCCCGAAAGTTTTCAATACCAACGGGCGTCGCACGTTCTATTCGGATCAGAACATGATCGTCCACCAGAATTGGTCCGCCGAGCCGGCCACGGCCAACAGCCCCGAATTGAAGTAACGGCGACCGCCTATTTCGTTCCGAGCGTTTCTGTCAGCGTCTTAACTCTCAACCTAAAATCATTTTTCAACGCCGATGTTCGCTTTTGGGAACTGCTGTCCACGTGTGGGAACGCGGCGAATTTCACGAACTTTTTTTGTGTTGTGGGCCGAATTGGGCAAACCAAACTCCGTGTGGATGCGTAGGAAACTGTATGAGCCCTCGCGAACGTGCTTCGAATGCATCGGGCCCGTGTCCTGTCACCGCCGCGGCCGGAAAAACCATCCGCCGCCGCGATGTCGCGGGCTTTTCTCTCTGCGAAGCTCTCTACCCAGAAGGCCTGACACTGGCGCGCCATTGCCACGCGCATTGTTTCCTCACGTTGGTGCTGGAAGGGAGCTATTCGGAAAAACACCGAGCGCAGGAGTTCCAGTGGAGCGAAGGGGCCATCCATCTGTTGCCGGCGGGCGAAATCCATGAGAACCGCTTCCATGCCCCGGTACGGATGCTACGCGTGGCAATCGAGCCGGAGACATTTCACGGCGGCGATCCGGAACGCGCGCGTTTCCTCGCCGAACCGCGAGAGATTTCCGGTCCGCTTTCGGCGTGGCTCGCCCACCGGATGCTGCGCGAATTTCTGTCGCAGGATGACGTCGCGCCGCTGGCGATCGAAGGCGTGGTGCTGGAGATGCTAGCCGAAAGCGCGCGGTCTTCGGAAGCTCAGGCATCCAACGGCCCGGCGTGGTTGAAAGGCGTGCGCGATCTGCTGGAGGAGTCCTATCCGGACTCGCCGGGCTTGGCAAAGCTGGCGAGCGTAGCGGGAGTGCATCCGGTACATCTTTCGCGCGAGTTTCACAAGTACTATCGCATGACGATCGGCGCGTATATCCGCAAGCGCCGCGTCGAGCGCGCTTCCGAGCTGTTGTCCAAATCGGAACTCTCGCTGGCCGAGATCGCGAACGCGTGCGGCTTCTCCGATCAGAGCCACTTTTGCGCGCTCTTCCGCAAACATTGCGGCGTGACGCCGGCGAAGTTCCGCAAACTCGCGGGTGAGACGGCGTTATACGCGAAAGCAGTCGCGCGCTGACTCGGCTTACACCCACCAAGCTTGCGCGGGCTTGTCCTGAATCACGATTTCGTTCAGGAACGCGGCGGCCTTGGCCAGGCCTTCCTCCGGCGACATCAGCGAATCCTCATGTTCGATGGACAGCACGTAATCGTAGCCGTACATGCGCAGCGTGGAAATGAATTCCTTCCACCAGCCGTAGGCATGGCCGTACCCGACGGTGCGAAAGATCCAGGAACGATTGCGCTCGTCGGTGTATTTCTTGGTGTCGAGCACGCCGGTTTTCGGGAGATTCGCCGGATACAATTGCGTGTCCTTGGCGTGCACGTGGAAAATCGAATCGCCTAAGACACGAATGGCTTCGGTGGGCTCAATGCCTTGCCAGAACATGTGGCTGGGGTCGTAGTTGCAGCCTACGCTCTTGCCCGCGATGGCGCGCAGCTTCAGCAGCGTCTCCGGGCTATAGGCGACGAAGCCCGGATGCATCTCCACCGCGATCTGGATCCCGTGATCGGCGGCGAACTGGCCATGCTTGGTCCAATAGGGCGCGACCTTTTTCTCCCACTGCCATTCGAGGACGTCGAGATATTCGGGCGGCCAGGGACAGGTGATCCAATTCGGATATTTCGCCGAGTTGCTGTCGCCGGGGCAGCCGGAAAAATCGATCACTACGGGCACGCCAAGTTTTTCCGCAAGCCGCACAGTTTTGCGGCTGGTTTCCTGAAAGGTTTTGGCAATCGCGGCGTTGGGATGCAGCGGATTTCCGTGGCAGCTTAGCGCGCTGATGGAAAATCCGCGATCGGCGAGCTGCGTCTTGAAATCGCGCAGCCCGCGGGCGTCGGAGAGCAGCGTGAGTGGGCAGTGCGGGCCGCCGGGGTAATTGCCCGTGCCCAGTTCTACGGTGCGAATATTCAGGCGTTCCAGCTTGTCGAGAACCTGGGGAAGCGGGAGTTGCGAGAGAAGCGCGGTGAAGACGCCGACTTTCATCGAAATATCATAATACGGACGCCCCAGTGTGGAACCCGGCGCCGGGTGCGAACGGCCGTGACCGCGCTGGCCCGGCGACTGTCAAGCAGAGTTCAGGGATATGCTCACTCTTCCGTTCACGTCGGGCTTCTTCGCGGCGCTCCTCGATCAGTTCCTCTGACCAGAGTTTCTCGTTCTTGGGGCGAAACCGCGAAAAATACTCCTACGGTTTTCGGACGGTTGGCAACTGCGTCCACAGCGCGGGTCGTCGCTTCTTACGGCCAAATTCTAACCCGCCACCGCGCGATGCTCGATGCCCAACTGCTGGCACTTCTTGTAAAGATGGCTGCGCTCCAGGCCCAGGGCGCGCGCGGTGTCGGTCATTTTGTAGTTATGCTTCTTCAGCTCGGCGAGGATGATGTCGCGTTCATGCTGGTCCATGCGCTCAGCGAGAGGACGGCTGTCGCCGCTATCCGCAGGCGGCCGTGCACCACTCATATCCAGGGGAAGCGCCAGGCGGGCGGTGGCGGCGTCTACGCGATCGTCGGTCAGCAGGAGCAGGCGCTCCACCACGTTTCTCAGTTCGCGCACGTTGCCGGGCCAGGAGTAGCGCTCCAACTCCGCGTAGGCTTCGGGCGCGATTTCGCGTGGCTTCCAATCGTTCTGCTCAGCCACGGCCTGCGCGAAGAAGTCCACCAGCAGCCGGATGTCCTCGCGGCGCTCGCGCAGGGGCGGCAGCAGAATCGGGAACACGAAGACGCGATGATATAAGTCCTGGCGGAATTCGCCTTTGCGCACCAGTTCGTCGAGATCGCGATGCGTGGCGACGATCACGCGCACGTCCACGGCGATGGCGCGGTCGCCGCCGATGCGCTCCACTTCTTTCTGCTCCAGCACTCGCAACAATTTGGCCTGCATCAAAGCGGGCATATCGCCGATCTCATCCAGAAACAGCGTGCCGCCGTGCGCCTGCTCGAATTTTCCGGTGTGCCGCGTGGCGGCGCCAGTGAACGCGCCTTTCTCGTGCCCGAACAGCTCGGACTCGATCAGCTCCGCCGGAACGGCCGCGCAGTTGAGCGTCACGAATGGTCCATTGCGGCGCTGGCTCTTTTCGTGCAGCGTGCGCGCGATCAACTCCTTGCCGGCGCCGGTTTCGCCTAATATCGCGACGCGCGTTTCGCTGGCCGCCACGCGCTCCACCTTGGCCATCACGTTTTGCATGACGGCCGATTTCCAGATCAATTCCTGCTTGCCCACGCGCTGCCGCAGCCGCTTGTTTTCCTCCTCCAGGCGCGCGAGCTTTACCGTGTTCTCGACGGTCATCAGCAGTTTTTCCGTCGACAACGGCTTTTCGAGGAAATCGACGGCGCCCAAGCGCGTGGCGCGCACCGCCATCTCGATGCTGGCTTGCCCGGAGATCATGACTACCGGTGTGGTGATGCCCGCGGCCTTCAATTCGGCCAGCAGCGCGAGCCCGTCCTTGCCGGGCATGACGACGTCGGAAAGGATCACGTCGAAACGTTGGGATTTGGCCAGATCGAGCGCGCGGTCGGCCTGGTCGCACACCACGGCCTCGTGCCCTGCCAGGCGAAACGCCCGCGCGAGCGATGCCAGAGTATTCGCGTCGTCGTCCACCAGAAGGAGTTTGCTCATGTCGTCAGGTTGGCTTTCAGCTCGATGCGAAACGTCGTGCCGCGGCCGGGCTCGCTGTGCACGGCGATGGTGCCTTTATGATCGCTCACCACGGACTGTACGATCGCGAGGCCCAGCCCGGTGCCGTGCTGTTTAGTGGTGTAGTAAGGCGTGAACAGCCGGTCGCACTCTTCTGGCGTGAGGCCCTCGCCGGTGTCGGATACCTCCACCGCGACTTTTCCATCGTAGCCCGAGGTGCGCACGGCGAGCGTCCCGCCTTGGGGCATGGC
>JASHQT010000177.1 GCA_030039005.1 Bryobacteraceae bacterium | reverse complement strand
TCGATGCGAACCGGCGGATTGCTTTCCCCTTGTGCTGCGCAAAGGGCGATATATTCTCGTCCGGCGATCTCGTACACCGCGGGCACGCCTTCGGCTCCGGCCGGCAGATCCTTCTCCCACAAAACGCGCCCCGAATCCTGATCGTAAGCCCGGAATTTGCGGTCCGAGGCGGTTGCAACGAACAGCAGCCCGCTGGCCGTGGCCACGATGCCGCCCCGCGGCGACAGCGAACCGGTCTCCGGGTGGCCCTGTTCCGCAAGCCCGTTCACACCCCCATCGGGAACCTGCCATTTAATTGTGCCTGTGTTGAGATCGTACGCGGTGATCTGAGACCATGGCGGCCCGATGGTCGTCAGCCCGTTCGTCATGACCATGAAGTCGTAAGGTGCATCGTAGCGGGGAAACTCACCCTCCTCGGTGATGAGAGGTCCCGGTAGGCCGGGCAGACCCAACGATTGCCCGCGGGATTTCTCGCCGGGAAGATTCAGCTTGATGATAGCGGGCCGTTCCTTGGAGACCACGAACATGAGGCCGCGGTTCGGCTCGACGGCCGAGCTTCCCCACGTCGCGCCGCCGGAATTTCCCGGCATCTGAACGGTTCCCTGCCGGCTGGGTGGCGTGAACAGGCCCTCATTGCGGAACACCTTGAACTCCTTCCGCATCTCGGCCTGTTCGGCCTCCGTGATGTACGGATTAATATCTTTTTCGGTGAACGATTGTCTTGCAAAGGGCGGCGGCTTGGTGGGGAACGGCTGCGTGGGCCAGGCTTCTTCACCGGGCACATCCGACTTCGGCACGGGCCGCTCCTCCACCGGCCAGAGAGGCTCGCCCGTCACGCGATTGAACACGAAAAGAAATCCCTGTTTTGTCGGTTGCGCCACGGCATCCACAGATCTTCCATCGTGCTTCACGGTCAACAGCCGCGGCGCGGTGGGTAAATCGTAGTCCCACAGATCGTGATGCACGGTCTGGAAGTGCCAAATTCTCTTGCCCGTGCGCGCGTCCAGCGCCACTAAGCTATTGCCGAAGAGATTCTGGCCGTGGCGATTGGCTCCAAAGAAGTCGTATCGCGCCGTGCCGAATGGAATGTAAAGAATTCCGCGCTTCTCATCCACAGATAGCTCGTTCCAGTTGTGGACGCCGCCCCCGGTTTTCCAAAAATCCTTGGGATATGTTTCATAGCCGAACTCGCCCGGATGCGGGACCGAATGAAATACCCACACCAGCTTTCCGGTGCGCGTGTCGTAGGCATGAACGTCGGCGGGCACGGCCGCATAGTTATCCCCCCGCGCCGGCAGCGGCATGATAAACAGGTTTTCGAAGATGCGCCCGGGGTTATTGGTCTGGAGCGGCTTGATTTGATCGATGTCCCGGTCTAAGCCGACTCGAATGTCCACGCGGCCGTTATCGCCGAAGCTCTGAATCGTTTCACCTGTCCGCGCGTCGATGGCCGTCAAGTAGCCGGCGTTCAAGTAAAGCAAGCGCCGATCGGACCCATCCTTGCTCGCCCAGTAATTAATGCCCCTTTGCGTTACGGCGCCGGTGTTGGGATGGGTCCAGCGTTCCTTACCGGTCACGGCGTCGAGCGCAACAATGGAGTTGTTCTGTGCCAGCACGTACATGGTGCCGTCCACAACGATCGGGTTAAAAAGGTAATTGCCCTTTTCCCCGGTCGGATACGACCATGCGACCTCAAGCTGATTCACGTTGCCTCTGTTGATCTGCGTCAGGGAGGAGAACTGCTCTGAGCCAGAACCTCCCAGATAAACCGGCCAGGAGACGTCCGCGGCGTGTGCCCACTGCGCACTCGATGCCAACACCAGAAGGAGAGTTGCACGCATGGAGCAAACTTATCACGTGCGCGAGCGTCGTGGGATCGGCGCCTGGTGACCGTAAGTTTGCGATCATGTATGGTCGTGAGGCGAGTCACCCTGGTATTGCTGCCACTCTGCGCGCTGGCGCAGGATGCGGGCCTGACGGTCATCGGCAAAACCGTTCTAGAGATTCGTCAATACGCTAATCAACACCAGCAGGTTCGTGGAGGCATCCCGCAGGTCACGGTCGCCAAGCACGAGCTCCGCGACTGGGTGGAAGCTCGTCTCGCGAGTTTTCCGCGGGGTGGGGATGCCGCGGCGCTGGCTGAAACTTTAAATCGTGGCCTCAGCCAGGCGAAGCTGTTCTGCGATAAGGATTCCGATTGTTTCCCAACCGCGCTCGGTTTTCTGGATGAGATTCAGATCCAACGGCAGGGGGATTTCCTCATTTCACTGACTGCCGTGGGCATCGGAATTCGATGTGGGTACGATTATTCCGCTTACATCTATCATTGGACCGACGGTAAGTGGGAGCGCATTTGGGACAACGAGCAAAACGACTACTCAGCTGGCGCTTATTTCCCTCAACTGCTCCATTCCGTTCAGATCTCCGATCCCGGTCCCGACGGCAAACGGCTGATCCTCACGCTCGGCACTCAGGCCGGGTGCCTGACTTTCAAGGATGTCTACTACCGGGTCTGGCGGCTCGGCGCCGAGACGCCTCTGCTCGATAAGCGCGACTTGCTGTACGACGAAGGCGATCCGCCGATAGTAGGAACAATTCAACCCGGGGACCTGCGAATTGAATTCTCGGCGGGAGGCGGAAGCTACGGCTATCCGCACAAGGCGGTCCGGCACTTCGAAATTCACGGCGCCACCGTAAAGCAGGTCGACCCGATCGCACCTACGCCCCGCGACTTTGTCGATGAGTGGCTGGCGGCGCCCTGGCAGCAGAGCGCCGGACTGGCCGAATCCCCCGCGCTCGAGCAGTGGCACAAGAAGCTTCATCGCGACGATGATGAGGGGGATTTCCCCGACGATCCGGTTAATTGCAGCGGTGACCCCGAGCTATGGCAGATCGGCACTCATCTCGAGGACGAGCCCCGTCACTATTTTCTGGTCCGCTGGCATCGCCCCGACCGTTTCACCATGGTGCAGATTAGCGATCAGCCGCTGGAGGCCTGCAAGTAATCCGTTCAGCGCACGCTGAACGGCAGCGATACTGTTCTGGTATCGATGTGCTCGGTAACTTTGTTGAAGACGTCGATATCGAAGGGTTCGCCGATATGGTTACCGGCAAGATCTTCGAGGCCGGTGTCGACGAGGATCCGGTAGTCGCCCGCGGCCCAAGGCTTCTCTGGGGCAAAACGCCATTCAGTTTCTTGCCGCGCGATGGCAACCGCGCCATCGATCACGCCACCTCCAGGCGCGGAGACACGGATCATGCGCTCGAGCAGCGGATAGTTCATGGGAGTGGGGAAATTAATCAGGAGCGGCGCCCTGCCGCCGGCCACCGGGACAGTGATTTTCCAGCGTTTGGGATCGGGCGGAACGCGCTCGGCCGGTCCCCCGCGAAAGGCCTTGCGGAACTCCCCGGCCATGGGCACGCCGCGGGCGTCGGGCCAGCCGGCATCGATTACGAGGGTGTAGCGCTTCCCTTCAGTGAGGGGCGGCCCGATCCTCTCATTCGAGGTAAGCCCCCGTTTTATGCGGCCCGGGTCAAACGTCATCGTCAGACGCTTGAACGCAGGGTCCCATAGCTCTTCACCGGGTAAGAACACGCCGCGCGGGCCGGCCATCTCCTTGCCCTCTGAATCCAGTACGTGAATATGGCGCGCGGCTTCCCCACGGCTCATCGGCTCTGAAAAGTAGATGTACAGGCGAAGCTGATTACTGGGCCAGACGTCGCCCGAAGGGTAGACACGTTCGACATGTGCAATGCGATTGGTGGGACGCGGAGGTCCATCGAATGATTGCTCGATGCGCGCACCGCCGGAAGGCGAATGGAAGATCGCCCGGTAATGAACGCCCGCCGCGATCGGGTAGGTGGGATGAAACACCAGAGAGCCGCCTTCGACCGCGTAGCTACCGAGCAGCGGAGGTACATCGCCACTCCCCGCATACACGACGAACACAGAAGCCCAACCGGCGGCCGGCGGCGTGGAGGGAGCCTGCCAGCCAGTGACCTTGAACACGCCGCCCTGAAACTGAATGGAGATATTTTGCGCGGCGGTCATCTCCCACGGGAGGGCCCAGGAGAGGACGACCGCCAGTCCGCTAACAATGAATCTACGCAATGTGGCGCTGCCGGGCTAAACCGCAAACTTCAGGGCAGGGCGACCGTCTGCAGATTGATCGGACCCACCGGCGGGCCAGGATTGTAAACCGGACCGGAGCCGGGATGGCCCGTCATGACGAGCACGTTCGCCGAATCGAGCGCCGCGAGGTGCTGAACGTTGTCAAGCCCGCTGACCTTGTCGTAGGGAACGCCGGCTACGTCCGTGCGTTGCGGCGCGGAGATGGTCGGGTAAGTCTCGAGATTGTCGGCTTTCAGCTTCACCACGCCGAAGCTGGTGTTGGCGATCAGGATATATTGATG
>JASHQT010000176.1 GCA_030039005.1 Bryobacteraceae bacterium | reverse complement strand
GACCAGGCTTCCTTTGCCGCAGTGGCGTTGTAACTGGCGCGCACGTCGCAGAAGAAGCCGTGATCGGCGGCGGAAAACACCACGTTGACGTAATCCTTCTTGGCCGCGGTGAGCGTGGCCTCGATGGCCTGGATGGAATCGGCGGGAATGTGGGCGTCCAAGCCGCCCCAAAAATAGAGCGTCGGGCAGTGGAGGTCCTTGAGACGGTCGATGAGATTGGGAAACATCGGGCTGGGGCCGATGCCGCCGCCGTAATAAGAGATCGCGCAATCGAGCGGAACCGTGAGCGCGGCCTGAATGGAGGTTCGGCCGCCTAGACAATAGCCGGTAGATCCGATTTTGAGATCCTTGGCCTCGCCGTGCTTTAGCCATTCATAAGCGGCCCGAATGTCGGCCGCCAGGCCGTCCTGGGTCAACGCCTGCATGTGCGGCATGACTTCGGCGAAATTCGTATAACCGGCTTCGAGACCCGGGCCGGTGCGGTGAAAAAGCTCGGGCGAAATCGCGAGGTAGCCTTCGCGCGCGAAACGTTCGGTAACGTCGCGAATGTGCGCGTTTACACCGAAGGCTTCCTGGAACACCAACAGGCTCGCTCGAGGCTTGCTTTCCGGATGGGCCACATAGGCGCGCATCGAAGTTCCATCGGAGACGGAGAGGTTTACGTATTCGGTTTTGGGATTCATAGTGTTGGCCTTTCGATGATATCGCACCATCTCGGTCGTGAGCAGTGAATTTTGGATAAAACCCGGCCGGGGAATCTCACATAACGCAAACTAACTTGGACGATCTCGCATCTAATTTGCAGGGTAGGTTAATCGTGAATTTACACGGGGGCGAGTGGCCGGTCGATTTTCCAATTGGTTCCAAGGCGGGTTGGCTCGCATTGTTACAAAACAAAAGCGTGCAGCGCATCGGCCTCCTGCTGGGCGCGATTGTTCTGGTGGTGGGAGGGATCGCACTGGAGCTGAAGACGTCCTGGATCGAATCGCGAATTTTTGGCGAAGCGGACCGTCATCTGTCCTACCGGATGGTGGAGGGCAAGAGTTCCACGATCCATTATCCAGGAGATGGCCCTTATGATTGGACGCTCGGTTACGCGCGCATACCCGATTTTCTGCCGCATCTGGAGGCGCACGGCTTTCAGATCGCGGCCCAGGCGCATAGCTCCGAGTTACTAACCTCGCTCTCAGGACTGGGGCTTTACCCGGTGTATCAGCAGAAGGACCAAGCCGGGCTGCACATCGTGGATCGCGAGGGGCGTGACCTGTATTCGTTCGACCGCCCGCGGCGTGTCTATCCCAGTTACTCCGACATTCCGCCGCTGGTGGTGCAGACGCTGCTTTTCATCGAGAACCGGCACATGCTGGACCCCAACCATCCGACGCGCAATCCGGCCGTGGAGTGGGACCGGTTGGCGAAAGCGATGCTCGACTACAGCCTGCACAAAGTGGATCCCAAGTATCCGGTCGTGGGTGGGAGTACGCTCGCCACACAGTTGGAGAAATTGCGGCATTCTCCACATGGGCGGACCAGTTCGCCGATCGACAAGCTGCGCCAGATGACCTCGGCGACATTGGCGGCTTACAAGGAAGGCTCGCGCACGCTCGATGCCCAGCAGAACATCGTGCGCGATTACATCAATTCCATTCCGCTGGCCGCCTCGCCCGGCTACGGCGACGTGCAAGGTTTGGGCGACGGCCTATGGGCGTGGTACGGAGCCGACGTGGCGAAAATCAATCCGCTGCTCGCGGCGCCGGAAGACTCGCTCAACAAACGCGAGATGCTCATGCGGGCGCGCGGGTATCGCGAGGCGTTGTCGCTGCTGCTGGCGCTGCGTGCGCCGCACGTTTACCTGGTGGAGGATCCGCAGGCGCTGTCCAAGCAGACCGATCGCTACCTGCGGGCGCTGGCTGAGCGCGGTCTCATTTCGCCGGAGTTGCGGGATCTGGCTCTGAAAGAGGACATCACGCCGCTGCGGCGCGCCCCGTCACAACCGGTGGAGGATTTCGTCGAGAACAAGGCGCCCAACAGCATCCGGGTGTCGCTGCTGCCGCTGCTCGGCATGCACAATACCTACGATCTGGACCGGCTGGACCTGACGGTACAGACCACGATCGATGGGACCGCGCAGCGCGGCATCACCCAATTTTTCGAGCAGATCGCCGACCGCAAGCAAGCCGCCGCGGCCAATCTCACGCAATACCAACTGCTCGAAGACAGCGACCCGGCGAAAGTGACTTACAGTTTCACGCTCTATGAGCGCAAGCCGGGCGTGAACTTGCTACGGGTGCAGACCGACAACTTCAATCAACCGCTCAACATCAGTCAGAATACGCGGCTGGAGCTGGGTTCGACCGCCAAGCTGCGGACGCTGATCAATTACCTGGAGATCGTGGCCGATCTGCACCGTAAGTACGTGGGGATGAGTGCGGCCGAGTTGAAAGCCGTGCCGGTCTATCCCGACGATCATTTGACTCAATGGGCCGTACAGTATCTTTCGACGGCGCAGGACCGCAGCGAGAAAGCGATGCTCGAAGCGGCCTTGCAGCGGAAATATTCGGGCAACCCGGGCGAGGCATTTTACACGGGCGGCGGCGTGCACGTGTTCGCGAATTTCGAGAAGTCCGAGGATTTCCAGAATTTCACGGTGGCGGGCGGCTTCCAGAATTCGGTCAATCTGGTGTTCATCCGCCTGATGCGCGATATCGTGAATTACTACCGCTATCGCGTGCCCGGGGCGTCTCCCACAGTGCTTGCCGATTGGGATAATCCGGAGCGGCATCAATACCTGGCGCGCTTCGCCGACGAAGAGGGCAAGGTCTATCTGCGCCGGTTCTACGAGAAATATAAAGGTGAAAATTCCGACCAGGCGCTGGAGACGATGGTGAAGGGAATCGCGCTCACGCCGCTGCGCGCGGCCGTGATCTATCGCTCCATCCGGCCACAGGCGAACCTGGGCCAGTTCACGGCGTTCCTGGACAAGCATTTTGCCAAAGGCGCGCTGGTCAAGAAAAATGATCCCGCGGAGCTGTACGAAAAATACGGCATCGACAAGTTCGACCTCGCCGACCGGGGGTATCTGGCGCACGTGCATCCGTTGGAACTGTGGATGTTGAATTATCGCGAGAGCCATCCGCACGCGGACTTCAAGGAGTTAACCACGTCCAGCACGCAACTACGCCAGGACGTCTATTGGTGGCTGTTCCGCAGCCACTACAAGCACCAGCAGGACATCCGCATCCGCACGCTGACGGAACAGGATGCGTTCAAGGAAATCTACAAGGCTTGGAAGCGCCAGGGATATCCGTTCAGTTCATTGGTGCCATCGTACGCTACGGTGATCGGAGTGTCGGGCGATACACCGGCCGCGCTGGCGGATCTGATGGGGATCATTTTGAACGATGGCGTGCGCAATCCATCGACCCGGATTGAACGGCTGCATTTCGGCGCGGGAACTCCGACCGAGACCGTGATGATGCACCGGCCGGTGCAAGGCCAGCGCGTCATCGCGGCCGATATCGCGGAGCTGGTGCGGCAGCAATTGATCGGAGTGGTGGAGAATGGGACGGGCCGCCGGGAGCACGGCGGGATCGCGCTCCCTGGTGGCCATATGATCCCGGTCGGCGGCAAGACGGGCACGGGCGACAATCGGCTGGAGAGCTTTTCGGCCAATGGCCATGTGATCGGCGACAAGGTGGTGAGCCGGACCGCGACGTTCGTATTCTTCATCGGGGACCGGTTCTACGGAACAGTTCTGGCGTTCGTTCCAGGGTCGAAGGCCGCATCCTACAGGTTCACCAGCGCACTGGCGGTTCAGATTCTTAAAGACCTCACGCCGCAGTTGAAAGCCCTGCTGCTCGAACGGGACCAGCCGCGGCCGCCCATGCTTCCCTCGCTCCTGCCTGTAAACGAGCTTTCGAAAAACGAGCGACCAAACCCGGTCCCCAGCATCCAACGTTAGTGGCCCTAATTTCAGCAGCCTGATAAAATCCCGGCGGCCTGATAAAATCAAGGTCTCGTTCAATGCCCGTCTCCGTCGCTACGTCCCCACACACCGGTTTGCGTCCGTTGCCCTGCCTGGTGGCCGCCGATCTTCTGGAACTGATTGGAAATACGCCACTAATCCGCCTGGAACGGCTGGCGCGGGAATTTCCGGGCATGGAGATTTTCGCCAAGGCGGAGTTTTTTAACCCGGGCGGATCGGTGAAGGATCGCGCCGGATTGAATATGATCCGGGAGGGCGAGCGCTCGGGGGCGCTGACCCGCGACAAGGTCATCCTGGACGCGACCAGCGGAAACACGGGGATCGCTTACGCCATGATTGGAGCGTTCCTGGGCTACAAAGTGAAGCTGTGCCTGCCCAAGAATGCGTCCATGGAGCGCAAGCACGTTCTGAAAGCGTACGGCGCCGAGATGGTGTTCAGCGATCCGGGCGAAGGTTCCGACGGGGCCATCCGGCTGTGCCAGCAGATTTATCGGGAGGACCCGGAGCGTTACTTTTATCCGGATCAATACAACAACCCGGCCAACTGGAAGGCGCATTATAACGGGACGGCGCTGGAGATTCTGGCGCAGACGGAAGGCCGGATAACGCATTTTGTCGCGTCCATGGGAACCAGCGGGACATTCATGGGAAACACGCGGCGGCTGCGCGAGGAAGTCCCGGGGATCAAGTGCATTTCGGCGCAGCCATCCAGTGGTTTTCACGGATTGGAAGGTTTGAAGCACATGCCGACCGCGATCGTGCCAGGGATTTACGATGCGGCGCTGGCGGATGAAAACATTTGGATCGAAACCGAGGACGCGTATGCGATGTGCCGGCGCCTGGCGCGCGAAGAAGCGCTGCTGACCGGGATTTCGTCGGGCGCGAACCTGGTGGCGGCGATGACGATCGCGCGGCGATTGGCCGAAGCTGGGGAGCCGGGTGTGATCGTGACCATCCTGGCGGACAGCGCGTACAAGTACCTCAGTGAGTCGTTTTGGAATGATTAAGATCAATAAGCAGGCGTGGGAGACGATGGTTTCTCACGTGGAAGGCACATTTCCGAAGGAAGGCTGCGGGTTGATGATCGGCGCCGATGGACTGGTGGAGGAAGCGGTTCCGCTGCCGAATTCCTATAGCGGGCCGCAGGAAGATTTTTTCGTGATCGATCCGAAGGATTTGCACCGGGTGGATCGCGAGTCGCGCGCTAAGGGGAAGGATGTGCTGGGCGTGTTCCACTCGCATCCCAATTGCGACGCGTATTTTTCCAAGCGCGACCTGGAGCATTCCTGCCCCTGGTATTCCTACGTCGTACTATCGATAAAGAACGGGCGTTTCGATCACGCCAATAGCTACCGTCCGGATTTCGACCAGACGGCGGCGCCGAAGGAAGAACTGATCTATGGCTAAGATTTTGATTCCCACTCCGCTGCGGCAGTATGCGGACAAGAAGGATACGGTGCAGTTGAACGGCGCGACGGTCGGCGAGGTGTTGAAGTCGCTGACGAGCGAATACGCAGACCTGCGCCGGCATCTTTACAACGACGAAGGCAAGCTGCGCAGCTTTGTAAACGTGTACGTAAACGACGAAGACATCCGCTATTTGGAGAAAGAAGCGACGCCGCTGAACGATGGCGACACGGTGTCGATCGTGCCGAGCATCGCGGGTGGATCGGCGGGAGTGGCTGCGCCGCCGGCGCCTCCCGTGACCCTATCGAAGGATGAAATCCTGCGCTACAGCCGGCACCTGATCATGCCCGAAGTCGGCATGGAAGGCCAGCTGAAGCTGAAGGCCGCGAAGGTGGCGCTGATCGGCACTGGCGGATTGGGCGCGCCGCTAGGGATGTATCTGGCGGCGGCAGGGATCGGGCGGATCGGGCTGGTGGATTTCGACGTGGTGGATTTCACCAATCTGCAGCGGCAGGTGATCCACGGGACCAAGGACGTCGGCAAGAAGAAGCTGGATTCGGCCGCGGAGACGATGCTCGACATCAATCCGTACGTCGAGATTGACCGGCATGAGACGGCGCTATCGAGCGAAAACGCGCTGGACATTCTGAAGGATTACGACATCGTCGTCGACGGGACGGATAATTTCCCCACGCGATATTTGGTGAACGATGCGTGCGTGATCCTGAAGAAGCCGAACGTGTACGGTTCGATTTTTCGCTTCGAGGGGCAGGCCACGATTTTCGCGTATCCCGGTGGGCCGTGCTATCGCTGCCTGTATCCGGAGCCGCCGCCTCCCGGGTTGGTTCCAAGCTGCGCCGAAGGCGGTGTGCTCGGGATTTTGCCGGGGACGGTGGGACTGATTCAAGCCACCGAGACGGTGAAGCTGATTCTCGGCGTGGGCGAGCCGCTGGTGGGGCGTCTGGTGCTGTATGACGCGCTGGCGATGCGGTTCCGCGAGTTGAAACTACGCCGGAATCCCGAATGCCCGGTGTGCGGCGATCATCCCACGATTACGAAGCTGATCGATTACCAGGAATTTTGTGGAATCCCGAATCAAACGCACGAGGAAAAACCTGTGGAAGGCGACATCGACCCGGTGGAGGTGAAGGCGAAAATAGATCGCGGCGACCGCTTCGTGCTGATCGACGTGCGCGAGCCGCACGAATATCAGATCTGCAATATCCCGCAGGCCAAGCTGATTCCACTGGGCGATCTGCCAAAGCGGGTCAACGAGCTCAATTCCGCCGACGAGATCGTGGCGCATTGCAAGAGCGGGATGCGCAGCGCCAAGGCAGTGGATTTCCTGAAGCAGGCCGGGTTCAAGAAGGTGCGCAATATGAAGGGCGGGATTTTGGCGTGGAGCGATAAGGTAGACCCGACGGTTCCGAAGTATTGAGCGCTTAGGTCAGCCTGGTAAATGTGCGCATCGCCGTATGCCCCGCCGCACTGTGTGGAGTCGTGAGTGTGGTTGCGCTCCAGGAATTCTTGATCAGCTTTATACCGATATTCCGAAGCTTGCCCCGCACGATCTGCGGCTGGCTGCATTGCAGAGAGAACGGATTATTCCGATCGAAGCGCCTCCGCCGGGTCCACGCCCATCGCGCGGAGGGCGGGAATATAGCTCGCTGCCACAGCGGCCGCCACCAGACCGGCCGAGACCGCTATGTAAGTCAGCGGGTCGAGCGGGCTGACGCCGAATAACAAGCTCCCCAGCACTCGCGTGAGCGCCGCGGAGACGGCCAGCCCGCAGGCCACTCCGGTCAGGGCGAGCACACACGCCTGGGTAACAAAGATGCGGGCCAGCTCTCGCCCGCGCGCACCTAATGCGATTCGAATTCCCATCTCTCGCCATCGCTGGGAGACGGCGTACGAGATCACGCCATAAATTCCCACCACGCCGATCAACAGCGCCATGGAGCCGGCGATCGCCAGGATCACCAGCGTGAAGGAGGTGGACGCCATCGATTTCGAGTAAATACCCTCAAGCGTACGCACACCGGCGACCGGGAGGCTGCCATCCAGGCTCCAGACGACGCGGCGCACCTCGGCAAGCAATCCCTCGGTTCCCGCCCGCGGGCTGCGCACAACATAAGACACCGCGCGACGCACCACCACCGGATTGGTGTCGAAATCGGTCATGAGAAGCGGATAATAGGCGATCGCGGGAGCTTTTTCCTGCATTCCGTCGTCGCGCTCATCAGCGACCACTCCAACCACGTCGCGCCAGGGGTCCTTCAGGTTGGCGGAAATCTGTTTTCCGAGCGCGTGCTGAGCTTCGCCCCATAATTCGCTCGCCAGGTTCTCGGAAATGATTGCCACATGCCGATGCTCATAGGAATCGGCCCAGGTGAATTCGCGGCCTGCCACCACTCGATTGCCCATCGCCTCAAAGATGCCCGGTGACACGAATTTCATCCGCCGCAACGGCGGCACTTTTTCATACACCACGCCCCGGACGTAGACCTGGTCGTAATTGCCGTCCGGGTCGGTAGGGATAAAATCCGTGATCCCGGCCGACACGACTCCGGGAATCTTCCGGATTCTGTCCAGGATGCCTTGCTCCAACCGCATCGTCGCAACAGGATCCTTGACCTGCGTCTCCGGAATCGAGATGCGCATCGTCAGGGCGTCTTTGGGGTTGAATCCCGGGTCCACGCGCCGCAGCGCCCGAAACGTGCGGATCATCAGTCCAGAGCTGACCAGTAACACCACCGCCAGCGCCACCTGCACCACAACCAGAACGCTGCGTGCCCGTTGCCGGTCTCTGCCCGCCGAGGACGTTCGTCCGCCGGCATGGAGCGCTTGTGAAATCCTGGGGCCGGCGTATTTGATCACCGGAATCGCGCCGAACACGACGCCGGTCGCGAGCGCAGTCAGCAGCGTGAACAGGATCACGGCCGGATCGATCGTAATCTCGTGCAACCGGGGCAATTGCGCCGGAGCCATTGCGATCAACGCTCGAATCGCGCCGTAAGCGATCCCCAGGCCCAGCGCGCCCCCGAGCAGTCCGAGTGCGATGCTCTCTCCGAGCAGCTCCCGCGCGATATCGCGCCATCCGGCGCCCAACGCCGCACGAATCGCCAGTTCCTGTTGCCGCCCTTCGGCCCGGACCAGCAGCAGATTTGCGACATTCGCGCACGCGATCAGCAGCACGATTCCGATGGTTCCCATCAGGACCCACAGGGTCTTGGAGAGATCGCCGACCAGGCTCTGCTTGAGCGGCTCCATCCGCGGCTGGAAGCGGACATCCTCAAACGCCTTCACCGTCAGACCGGGCTGCGGAGGAAAGCTGTGCAGCGCAATTGGAATCATGCGCGCCACGTCGGCTCTGGCTTGCTCGAGACTCACGCCGGATTTCAGGCGGGCAATTCCGTTGTATGCGACATCGCCGAGAATCGTCGTGTTGCGATTGAGCTGGAGCGGCAGCAGGAAGTCCGCATCCTGATCCAGGAAGCGGAAATTCGCCGGCATCACGCCGATCACTTCACGCACCACGCCGTCGACGACGATGCCGCGCCCGATCACACTGCGGTCGCCTCCGAACCGCGCCTGCCACCATCCGTAGGTCAGAATCGCGGTCGGCGCACTTCCGGGTGCGTCATCTTTTTCAGAAAACCATCGCCCCAAAACCGGCTGCACCTCGAGAATCGGCAGAACTTGAGCGGTCACGTCGAGAGACTGCGCCGTTTCGGGCTCCGCAAGTCCCGTGACCGTCCGCCTGGTCCAGTCAAACAGGCCGGTGTCTTGGAAGGATCGTCCTTGCTCGCGATACGTGAAATAAAGAAACGGCGCCGAGCCGGCTTCGGGCAGGTTTACTCCGGGAGCCGCGTGGTTCACGGTGACCAGCCGATCGGCTTGCGGGTAGGGCAGCGGCTTCAAAAGGATGCCGTTGATCACACTGAAGATGGCGCTGTTGGCCCCCATCCCCACAGCCAGGGTCAAGGCGACGATTGCCGTAAACGAAGGCGTCCTCGCAAGGCGCCGGAGAACATGGCTGAGCCGCATATCCGGCTAATACGCACATAGGAGAAAAAGGTTCCCGGCGCTTTCGTTTTCCTGGACACAGCCCGGCTTACGAGGCTACCTACCGCACCGCCGGAAACTGCACCGCGTTGGCGATAAATTTATTGCCGGACGTCGCCCAGGATGCCGAAATCGAAACCCAGCCGCACCCAGTATTCGCCGGGCTCGAAGGCCGTGGCGATGGCGTATTCGCCGGGCTTCAAAGCTGAGGTGGGTTGGATGGCCACGATGTCGCCATTCACACCGACCACCGCGACCTCGGCCACATCTTCAGCCCGGAAGTGGGCCCACTTGCGGAAATGGCGGTTCACCGGCATGCGCAGCTCGCGAAAATCCTCCTTGGAGACAGCGCGGACCAGGTAGAGGTCGGAAGCATTGACGCCATGGAGGTAGAAGGTCGGGCGCGCGTCATTCGCGATCTGGATGGTGGAATGGGGACCGGGAATTTCGGAAATGGCGCGGTCGGAGCCAACGTTGAGGATCGTCATCCCCAGCGGGCGCCCATCCCAAAACGGCATCAGGACCGTGGAGGAGAGCGCAACCCAATCGGTGCTGGAGCGGTAGTACACGCCGCGGCCACCATGGAATCCGGTGAGGTCCAGACTGGCGGCAGGCGGAGGATTGTCTTGTGCTGGCAACGCCGCTGCCAGAAAAGACACGCAGGCGGTGGAGAGAAGAATTCGACTCATCATGGCCAAATCACCCTAAACCATTAGACGAAATTTCGAGTGGAAATGGAACATATTACCGTACTATGCGCTCTATCTTGGGAGCGGGGGAGAGCGTCAAGCGCACCCGCACTTGACGCGCCCGGCGAATCGCAATAGCCTCTATAGCTAAGGCTTACGGCCCTTTATGACCAACCTCAAACCCGTGGATGTCGCCATTGTAGGCGGCGGATGGACCGGCCTCGCCATGGCCAAGGAACTCGTCACGCGCACTTCGGTCAACGTGGT
Organism: Bryobacteraceae bacterium; assembly: GCA_030039005.1. The sequence goes on along the minus strand of JASHQT010000176.1, from coordinate 7,739 downwards.
GGCGCTGGAGCGCGGAAAGCCGCGCGGCCTGGCCGATTACGCCATGGACATGGACGAGCTTGACTACAACATCCGGCTGCGCATGATGCAGAATATCGCCGAAGAGACCGTCGTGCACCGCCACTCGATGCGCGACCGCGGAGTCCCCATCCGGCAGTACGGCTCCTTTCATCCCGGAACCGGCGTGGGCGGCGCGGGCGAGCACTGGACCGGCATGTGCTTCCGTTTTCCGGTGAGCCTCTTCACGCTGCGCACGCACCTAACGGAAAAACATGGCGCGTCGCGTCTGCCGCCCGATCTCGCGGTGCAGGATTGGGGCGTCACCTACGAGCAGCTCGAGCCGCATTACTGGTACGCCGAGCAGATGATGGGCGTGAGCGGCAAGGCCGGCAATCTGCGGGGCAAGCTGATCGACGGCGGGAACGTTTTCGAATCGCCGCGTATGCACGAATATCCCACGCCGCCGCTTAAGAACACGCATGCCTCATCCCTGTTCGCGCAGGCGGCGCGCAGCCTGGGCTATCATCCCTATCCCACGCCCGCGGCGAATCTGAGCGAAAATTACACCAATCCCGACGGCATCTCGCGGGCCGGTTGCGCGTATTGCAGCTATTGTTCGCGCTTCGGCTGCATGATCGGGGCCAAGGCGCAGCCCACCAATACGCTACTGCCGGTGCTCCAAAAACATAAGAGCTTTCGACTGCGCACCGGGAGCTGGGTGCATCGCATCGTGCATGAAAACGGGCGCGCCACCGGCGTGCAATATACAGACGCCAACGGCGAAGAGTTTTTTCAACCGGCTGAAGTTGTGCTGCTGAATTCGTTCACATTGAATAATGTCCGGCTGCTGTATCTTTCGAAAATCGGCACGCCCTACGATCCGGCTACTGGCAAGGGAACGCTGGGCCGCAACCTGACGCATCAGGTGGAGGGCGGTATCCGCATCTTCTTCGACAAGCCGATGAACCTGTTCATGGGCGCGGGATCGCTCGGCCAGCGCTTCTCCGATTTCGACGGCGATAACAACCTCACCGAAAAGGACGGGATTCTGCGCTACGGGATGTTGAGCTTCAACGGCAACGGCAACCTGCCGATCGGAGCGATCGGCGCGATGCCTCCGGGTACGGCGAAATCGAACTGGGGCGCCGAATGGAAGGCAGCCGCGATCCAATGGTACGACCGCGCGGCGCAACTGAATCTTTACGGCGAGCACATGTCCTATCGTCAAAACTACATGGACCTCGACCCCATGTACACGGACAAATTCGGCGATCCCCTGCTGCGCTTCACGCTCGATTGGACCGAGCACGAGCACAAGCAGCGCGATTTCGCCCATGCGCTGGCGGCGAAGATCGCACCGGCCATGGGCGCGAAGGTGGATCCCACCCCGCCCTCGCACGCGCGCTACAACGTGATCAATTATCAGAGCACGCACATTCAGGGAGGCGCGGTGGTGGGCGCTTCGCCTGAAACCAGCGTGGTGAATCCTTATTTGCAGCACTGGGACATTCCGAATCTATGGGTGATCGGCGCGTCGTCGTTTCCGCAGACGGCGGCCGGAAACCCCACGCTCACGGTAATGGCCATGACGTACCGGGCGGCCGACGCAATGATCGGCAAATATCTGAAGAACCCGGGGAGGTTAGCATGAAGCGCAGAGAGTTCCTGACCATCCCCGCGAGCGCCCTCGGTGGAACGCTGCTCTACACGCTGGCGCGCGAACCGTTCCGGCTGCAAGCGCAAGAGGGGAACGTGCCGGGCGGCGACATCAAGGTCCCGCTGCGATTCTTCACCGCGGCGGAAGCGCGCACCGTCGCCGCGGCCTGCGAGCGCATTTTTCCCAGCGATGCAAGCGGTCCCGGCGCGAAAGAAGCGGGCGTGGTGATTTACATCGATCGCCAATTGGCGGGTCCCTACGGCGCCGATAAATACCGCTACACGAAAGGACCGTTCGTTGAATCCTATCCCGAGCACGGCTATCAAGGGAAAGCCGACCCGCGCGAGACGTATCGGGCGGGCATCGCGCAGCTCGGAGCGAATTTCGAAACTCTCGCGGCGAGCGAACAAATCGAAAGACTGACGGCGATCCAGAAGACGCACTTCTTTCAGTTGCTGCGCGCCCACACCATCGAGGGCATGTTTTCGGACCCCATGCATGGCGGCAACGCGGGGCTCATCGGCTGGCAGTTGATCGGATATCCAGGGCCGCGCATGAGCTGGAAGCAGGATGTAGATCAGCATTTCGGCGCCGAGTTCCGTCCGAAACCGGCGAGCCTGGAGCAAATCATGCATCGGAAAGGAAATCCCTGGGAAGATGAAAAGGCCTAGCCCGATTGCTCTTGTACTGGTCCTCGCGTGCCCGCTCGCGGCGCAAGATTCGGCGGCGCTGGCCAAGGGCAAACAACTGTTCGCCGGCATGTGCTCGCGCTGCCACGGGCTCACGGGCGGCGGTGGCGAAGGGCCGAACCTGAACCGTCCCGTGTTGACGTTCGCATCGGACGACCAAGAGCTGCTGGCGATCATTCGCGACGGAATTCCCAACACCGGCATGCCGCGCGTGCGGCGCATGACGGACGCGGAACTCAATTCGCTGGTACTCTACGTCCGGTCTCTCGGTCGAGTTCATGGCGCTGTGCCGAAAGGCGATCCCGAACAAGGAAAAGCCGTTTACGCGAAGCTCGGCTGCTCCGGTTGCCACACCATCGCGGGGGAAGGCGGGAGCTTCGGCCCCGAGCTCACGAACATCGGCGCGTTTCGCCCTCCCGATTATCTGCGCCAGGCGATCGTCGAGCCGGGTGCTACGCTGCCACGCGGCGTGATGACGGTGCCTGGCCACGGATTCGCTGAATTTCTACCGGTCCACGTGGTCACGCGCGAGGGCCAGGAAGTGCGCGGTATTCGGTTGAACGAAGATTCGTTCACCATCCAAGTGAAGGACACGAGTAACCGGATTTATTCGTTCCGCAGAGACGATCTGCAGACACTGGAGAAGGAGACGGGCCAAAGCATGATGCCGAGCTACAGCGGGAAGGTCTCGGACGCTGAACTCGACGACCTGGTGGCATATTTGTGGAGCCGCGGAGGGGCACGATGAGATTGCTCGTACTGTTTGCGATCGGGGGCACAGCGTTCGCCCAGGTGCCGTATCAGCGCATCGTCGCCGCCGGCAGCGATCCTTCGAGTTGGGTAACGTACTCGGGAAATTATCAGGCGCAGCGTTTCTCCGCGCTCGACCAGATCAACCGGCAGAACGTCGCGCAACTGAAACTGACCTGGGTGTACCAGATGCAGTCGCCCGGAATCGTCGAGGCTTCGCCCATCGTTGCCAATGGCGTGATGTACATCACCGAGCCGCCGAGCACGGCCACGGCGCTCGATCTGCGTACGGGACGTCCATTGTGGACGTATACGCCGAAAATTCCCTCGGATGTCATCATTATCGGCTCGCCGCCGGTAAATCGCGGCGTCGCGATTCTCGGTGACACGGTGTACTTCGGCACGGTGAATTGCCATCTCATCGCGCTGGATGCGAAGTCCGGAATCGTGCGTTGGGACGTGAAAGTCGACGACAATCACAAAGGCTACTACATCACGGCGGCGCCGCTCGCCATCGACGGGAAAGTCATTATCGGCGTTTCTGGCGCCGAGACCGGCATCCGCGGCTTCATCGACGCGTTCGATGCTAAGACCGGTCAGCGGCTTTGGCGCAGATGGACAGTGCCGGGTCCTGGTGAGCCGGGCTCGGAATCCTGGGGCGGGGAAAGCTGGAAGCACGGTGGAGGGTCTACGTGGGTGACGGGCTCCTACGATCCCGAGCTCAAGCTGATTTACTGGGGTACGGGAAATCCCTCGCCGGATTGGAACGACGAGACGCGAGCGGGCGACAATCTGTACACCTGCTCGCTGCTCGCGCTCGACGCGGACACCGGCGAGATCAAGTGGCATTTCCAATTCACGCCGCACGACGTACACGATTGGGACGCCACCCAAATTCCGGTCCTGTTTAACGCCGAAGTGAAGGGGCGGGCCCGCAAAGTGGTGGCGACGGCGAACCGCAACGGATTTTACTACGTGCTGGACCGCGAGACCGGCGAATTCTTGACGGCGGTTCCGTACATCAAACAGACCTGGACCGATGGCTTAGATGCGAAAGGCCGGCCGTTCGCCCGCCGCGATGCCGATCCTAAGGAAACCGGTACGCTGGTGTACCCGGACATCACGGGAGGCGCGAATTTCTGGAGCCCCACCTACAGCCCGAAGACGCAACTGTTCTATCAGGCAGCGCGGGAAATCGGCGGGATTTATTACAAAGGCGAGGCCGAATACAAGGAAGGCACGGCATATACCGGAGGCGGCGGCGAACACAAAACCGGCGATGAAGCGTATGGCGCGGTGCGCGCGCTCGAAGCCACCACGGGGAAACTGCGTTGGGAATTCAAGCTGCTGACGCCGCCGTGGGCGGGTCTTTTGTCCACAGCGGGCGGGCTGGTGTTCGGCGGGACGGAGGAAGGCAATTTCTTCGGGCTGGACGCCGAAACCGGCAAGCTGCTTTGGGAATTGCAGCTCGGCGCGGCGATTCGCGCGAGTCCCACATCCTTCGCCATCGACGGCAAGCAACAGGTGGCGATTCCGGCGGGAAATGCGCTGTTCGTGTTTGGGTTGCCCTAGGCGTTCGTGTTGCGCGAAGAACCATCCTTGGTGCTCAAGAAAACTCCGTATTCCTTGTCATGCACGCAGATGTGATCCACCAGCCAGCTTCTTAGGAGCTTCATCAGCGGCGCGCCCGCATGCAGGCTGCCTTGGATATATTTGCTCTCCAGTTCCTTCAGTTCGGCGATCAGCCGGGCATGTTCCTGGCGATGGGCGTCCAGGCCTGGATACGCGTTCTCCTCCAGCAATCTTTCCTCGTACGCAAAATGATACGTGGTGTAGCGGTTCATGGAAGCGAAGAGCGGACCGACCACCTGCTTGGTTCTGCCTTCGAGCATCGCCTGCTGTAGATGGGCAATGAGCGCAACCAGCGCCTGATGCTGTTTGTCGATGGACTCAATCGCGACGCTGTATTCGGGCTTCCATTCAATGAGGTCACGGGTCGAAAGCATGCAAAGAATGTTCCTCGCCGGACTTATCGGCCCGTAATCGCAATTTTCTACTGCGGAGCGAACGCCAGCAGGACATTGCCCGCGATGCCGCCGTTGCGCGCGTAGCCCGCATTGACGAACAGCATGCCGCCGGCGATCACCGGGCCTGGACCATCGAGAGAGCCGCCTTTGGCGCGGACGCCGTTGGTGGTTTGATAGTCGCGGACCGTATCGAAATCCCAGAGCACGCGGCCGTCCTCGGTTGAAAAAGCCCGCAAATGGCCGTCGTCGGAGCCGGAAAACACGACGCCCGGAATCGCGGTGACAGCCGCGGGCTGCGCCGGACTGCATCCGGGCACCGGGCCGCAGGGCGCCGGCGCGGCGTACCAGACCTTTGAACCATCGGAGATTCGGAGCGCCGTGAGTCCGCCGCCTTTGGTGGGGTCGGCCGGCAGTCCCACCTGGACCGCTCCCCGAGCGCCTTTGCGCGCCAGATCCGAGACGGCGGCGTAGACGTTGCGGCCGTCGCTCGCCATGCCCCACTGCACGCCGCCGTTGGTGCCGCCAATGCCCACGCGCGTTTGCCATAGGATCGCGCCATTGTGATCGGGATCCAGCGCATAGACCACGCCGGATTTCTGGCCGGCAAGCAAAATGTCGCGGCCGCCAGGCAGCTTTTCGAGGATGGCTGACGAACCGAAGTCGTAATCCGGGCCCGGGCACTTCGTTCCGGTGCAAGCGCCGCTGAAGACGTCGCCGGGCGTGACCTGCTTGGACCAGACGATGCGGCCGGTCTTCAAATTGAGTGCCAGGATCGCGTCGCTCATGCCGGTAGCGGGCGTGGAGAAATTATCGCCGGTGGTGACGTAGAGCAGGCCGCGCTTGGCGTCCACGGTGGGCGATCCCCAGACGCTCCCGCCCGATGGCCCCCAGGTACCGATGGTCTCCGCGCTCTTCTCGATTTGTTTCGGCGTCTCGGGAATCGTGTAGGTCTTCCAGACCTGGCTGCCGTCTTTGGCGCGAAGCGCGGTCACGCTCCCGCGGAACGTGCAGCACGGATAATCGGAATTGGTGGCGCGCGTCTCTTCCCACGAAGACGCACCGATGAACACGATTCCGTTATGGACGGCGGCGGCGCCCGTCAATTTTGTGGACTCGTGCTGCTCCGGTTTTTTCTTCCAAATCGGCTTGCCGGTTTCGGCGTCCACGCCATAGGCCCACCCGATCAGATCGCCGAAGACGGCGACGTGGGTTCTGCCCTCGGGGACAATGACGATCGCCGAGCGCACGGGGCCATCGGCCTGATATAGCCACTTCACGCAACCGGAGTCCGTGTCCAGCGCCTGCACCGCGCCGCCGGCGCTGCCGATGAAGAGCGTGCTGCCTAGAACCGAAGGCGCGCCGAACGCGGTAACGTCGCCGTCGAATCCGTACGCCCATTTCAGCTTGAGCTTGCCCACTTGATTGAGCGCGAGGCCGCTCGTGGTCGTATAGCGCGCGTTTGTGGCATCGGGCGACCATCCGTTCCACATGGGACTAGGCGAGGCGCTGATAGCGACGCTGCGATCTTTGCAGTATGCTGCCGCCGGAACGGTTTCGTCATCGCGGCGGTTGACGCCCAAGTAATTCGCCACCGCCTCACGCTCCTCGCGCGTCAGCGGATTCGCGATATTGACCATCACGCCGAAATCAAGCGTGCGCAAAATACGCGCGACGGATAACTGCTGCAGCGCGGCGCGCGGCGGCGTGCGTTCGAGATTGGCGTCGTGGCAGCCGGCGCAGCGGCGCTGATAGACGGCTTCACCCGAGACGGCGGCCATGCCCGGTATCGCAGCAATCAGCAAGATCGAGAAAAGCTTCGTCATCTTCCTGAGTATCCCGCGGCCAGGTCGGCTTTGGACGCGGCTTCGTCCTTGAGCGGCGTCACTTTGTCGGGATCGATGCGGACCATCAGATAGGAAATGTGATCGTCGATCTTGGTGAACCAGTGGCCGACACCGGCGGGAATGATCACCACGTCGCCGGGTTTCAGCTCGTACGTCGCGCCGTTGGTGATGGACACGCCGTTGCCGCCGGGACCGTTGAGCAAGCGCACGGCGCGATCGTCCGGCGGGCGCCGCTTCCATCCAACAATATCCGGGCCGAGCACCAGCGTGGCCGATCCGTCGAGCACGTGATACACCTCGCTCACCAGATCGTGCTCGGCCACGGCGCTACCGGCCGTTTTCTTGCCGCGATACACCACGCCGATGTCCACGTGGCTCTTGCCCACGTCCACCGCGCGGACTTGTTGATCGGCGACGGCATCGGAGGGGGCGCGCTTCACGTAGGCCTGGATTTCGCTCGCTTCGATATACGTTCCCGAGCAGTGGTTGCAGCTCGGAGTTTGCGCTAAAAGCGCGGGCGCAAGCAATAAAATCGCGCAGCAGTATCGCATGAGCTCTCCTTAATGTTTGGGCCAGGTCAATGTTTCGGCCAAATCACGCCCTGATCTTTGCTGGTGACGGGCGCCATACCCTTATATAAGAATCGCTGCACGCGCTGCCCGTGATAGGTTTCAGTGGTGTAGATGTTGCCTTTCGAATCCGTCGCGATGCTGTGGACGCCGTAGAATTCGCCCGGCTGCCGGCCGCCTTCGCCAAAGCTGGTGAGGACCTG
>JASHQT010000175.1 GCA_030039005.1 Bryobacteraceae bacterium | reverse complement strand
CAGGCCGGATAATCATGGAAGCGGTTCATCAGACGATCCGCATTCCAGGAGAATCCTAACCGAGACAAGCCGGGGGCTTTCGAGAACCGGGAACGCATTGCCGGGCGCAGTTGTTCGGCATCGATCGCCGAGGCGTGCTCCTGGGTGAAGGCCTCGAAAAGCATGTCTCCAAATAAGTCCATGCTCGGCCAGCCCTCCTCCAGAAAGTCGCAAATCAGCGCCAGCTTGAGCCGGGAGCCAGGCGAGCTCACGTTCTGCTTGGGTCTCGCCTCAGAGTAATGGCCGGAGACCGTCATACCCTTATTCCTTGCTGCCTTTGGCGGCCAGGTGGGCGGCGCCAAGATCCTGAGTGAAGAAGCGCGACTGCTCTCCCGCCGCCTGCTGTGCGGCCGAGAGGATCGGTTCCAACTGCTCCAGGTGACGTTCCACACTGAACTTTCTTGCCATCTCCCACGCGCCTTGGCGCAACCTCTGGTAATGGGTCGGATCGGCTAACGCACGCAGCATGGCTCCTGCTAGAGCCTCGGCTTTCGGCGGATCTGCCGGGGCAAGTTCTCCCGTCCGGCCCGGAATGAGCCAGTCTGGAATTCCACCCACCGCAAATCCCACGGCCGGGACACCGAGGCAACCGGCTTCGATGCCGGCGAGGCCGAACGGCTCAGGCCACAGGCTGGGAACCGCGATCAGATCGGCCTCGCGGATCAGACGCGACCTGCTCTCGCTGTCCACCCAACCGGCAAACTCCACGGTCAGGCCAAGCCGCCGCGCGAGATCCTCGATCGCCCTCCGCTCAGGCCCATCTCCGGCAATCGTCAGGCTCAGAGAATGGCCCAGCTTGGCGGCTGTGAGCGGGATGGCTCGCAGCAGATGGCTTAAGCCTTTCACATCGATCAACCTTCCGACAAACAAGATGCGGTAGCTCAGGGGTCTCGGCTGAGGCGGATCGGCGTCAGCAACGCTCGCTCCGGCTGGCAGCGGAACCAAATGCAAGCGATCCTCGGTGACCCCGTGACGCTGGTATTCGCGGTACATATGCTGACTGGCTACCAGGACCGCTTGATAGTCCGGAAGCCGCGATTTCCGCTGGAATTGGACCTGGTACAGTTGCCCCAGGGTTCGCGGGTTTAAGCCGCCGCAACGGCGAGGATAGTAAAGCGCCAGGCAGGATGCCCCGAATTCGCGAGAGCAGGGCTCGATGCGCGGGAAGGAATAACACTTTCTCCCAGTCACGCACGTTCCGTAATACGTGTGCGCATACAATATCGCTGGATACGACTCCAGCAATGAGCCTTCCAGTTCAGTGTCATCCAGACCGTGCGAATATACGACGTCGGGAGCCCAGGCCCCGAGCGACCGCAACGTGGCATCGGCGCCCAATTCCTGCGAACACCAGGAGGGCATGCGGGCAACCTCGGAATCGATCCCTGGTCCGGCGGCATTAAACGGATATACATAAAGCAATCCGATGGAGTGCCCGCGCTGGACCAAGCCAGGGATCACCGACTGCAGATACTTCTCAATGCCTCCCCATGGGCCACGGTGCGAGGTGGCTAGAAGAATGCGCATGCGCGCTCCCGTGTCATTTCTCCACTTGCTCCACGATGGTTCTCCGGTGCTCGGAGGGATGGGAAGCGTAGAGTTCCGCCACGGCCTCATCGGCGCGCGGCAGGACACGTACGGGGAAGCCGTCGGAGGCGACGGCCCGGGCTGCGGCTTCGTTCGCCCTTCCGTACCCGGTCAGCATGTGAATCCCGAATTTCAGCTTGGCTGCCTTGGCCGTTAATTGGTCCAGCGCTTTGTCTCCCACCATCACGGACTCAGCCAGCGCGAGGTTGAGCAGATCCGCTGCTTCCAATAGCATGCCTGCGTTCGGCTTGCGCCATGCATGATTGGCCTGGCGATAGGGGAACGTTCCCTCGGGATGATAGGGGCAGGCAAAGACGGCGTCGATGGCGACGCCGCGCTGGGCCAGCAAGTCCGTCAACCGGTCTTCGACTCGCACGAAATCGGGCCAATCGAAATAGCCGCGCCCGATTCCAGCCTGATTGGTCACTTCGATTATCGCCAGGCCCAGCCGTTTCGCCGCCTCGATCAGCTCCGCGATGCCGGGAAGCAGTTCGACGTCCTCGGGTTTAGAGATATAGCCCTTTTCCTCGATGATCACGCCATCGCGATCGAGAAACAGAGCGGGCGCGGGACTCGGAAAGCGGCGCACGCGCACGTCGCGCCATAGAAAATCCCTTCCCAAGCGCGAATCCTGGAACATCTTGCGAGCGCGCGCCATCAGAGGTGCTGTGCGAAACTGAGAAGAATCATATGCAACTCGCGGGCAGCGCCGTTTGATGCCTCAATACCATATTGTGACCGGAAACGGTACAACGCTGGCCGGTGGAATGAGCGCGCATATGTCGCTCCTGGCGGACGGCCTGGCTAAGACGGCGGAAGTACACGTCTGGCAGCCCGAGGCCACCGAGTTGGGCGCGCGATGTCCGGCGGTACAGATTCACAAAACTCTGGGCACTCTCTCCATCGGCGATTATGGCCGCACGGGCCGCGCGTTGCGCGCCTTCCCCGCGCCGCGGCGTTTGCTGGTGTACTGGGTCCCGCACGCCTACGGCTACAAATCGATGAACGTTCCCTTTTGCTTCTGGATCTGGGTGCGTTCGGCCTGGCATAAAGATCGCGTGGAACTGATGGTACAAGAGTGTTTCCATTCGTTCAAAAAGGGGGCCTGGAAACAAAACGTAGCGGCCGCGGTGCATCGCGTGATGGTGATGATGCTTTTGCGCGCGGCCAGTCAGGTCTGGATTGCTCTCCCCGTATATGAAGCCATGCTGCGGCCCTTTGCGCTGGGCCGCAAGGTCAGCTTCGCTTGGCTGCCCGTGCCGAGCAACGTGGCCGTGGTGGACGATCCGGCGGCCGTGGCCAGGATCCGCGCCGAGCTTGCGCCCTCCGGATTCCTCATCGGTCACTTTGGAACCTTCGGTTCCGTGATCACCGAATTAATGGAAGCTCTGGTCCCGGCGCTATTGCGAGGCTTGGCTGCATCCCTGGTTCTGCTGGGCACCGGAAGCGATCGTTTTCGTGAGCGGCTGGTGCGGCTCCATCCGGATTTGGCGGAACGAATTCACTCGACCGGATACATGACTGACGCCACTCTTTCCAGTTATCTCACTGCTTGCGACGCGATGGTCCAACCTTACCCGGACGGCATCACGGCGCGGCGCGGTTCCTCGCTCGCTCCACTGGCGCATGGCCGCCCCATCGTAACCAATGTCAGTTCGCAGACCGAGCCGCTGTGGCGCGACACCGGCGCGGTAATCCTGGCGGCACTGACGCCGGAGGCCGTTCTCGAAGCCTTCCGAGAGTTGCGAAACGACCCCGCCGCGAGAGCGCGCGTGGGAGCAGCCGCACGGCAAACCTACCAGCGCTATTTCGAGCCTACCCACATGATTGAAACCATCTTGCGGCATGGCGCAGCGCCGCGGACTTGACGAATGCGAGTTCATGCCGGGTGGCTCAGCCATTCGGGGATGAGCGTTTGGGCTTGCTCGAAAGCTTCCGGAATTCCGATGTCGATGAAAGGTGCGTCGCACTCGAAGGCGATGGGGTGAAGATCGGCGACGCGAGCCTCCAGGAAATCCGCTTCCCAGGAAAACCTGGCATCCATCGGAAAGCGCGCAAAGATATCTCGCGCCACTAGGTAAGAGCCGGCGTTGATCAAACCCGGTCCGCGGGTTCCGCGCGCGGTGAACCCTTCAATCCGGCCTCGGGCCACGCGCGCCGCGCCATAGCGGCTGGCATCGGTGACGCGCCGCAATCCGACCACCAGCTGCGCGTCCGGCGAGTCTTCCAACACGCGCGCCATCGCCCGGTAATCCAAGCGCAAGAACGTGTCTCCGTTCAACACCAAAGCGAATGAACCCTGAACGTGCGGGAGAGCCTTGAGCAAACCGCCTCCCGTTCCCAAAGGTTCCTCTTCCACCGAATAGACCAGTTCCAAACCCTGATAGCGGGAGCCGAACGCGGCGCGGATGATCTCATGCCGGTACCCCACCGCGAGAACCACTCGCTCCATACCCTGGCCCGACAGAAACCGCAGCAAATAGCCCAGGAACGGCTGGCCGGCGATAGGGGCCATTGCTTTCGGAACTTCGGACACCACGCTGCGCAGCCGAGTGCCGAGGCCGCCGGCGAGGACCACCGCCTCCGTCACCGCCACTCAGTCACCACCACTCAGTCACCACCAAAGATCTCGCGCTCGATGAGACCGCAAATGATGTGTCCCAGCACGATGTGCCCTTCCTGAATTTTGGGCGTCTCCGGGACCGGGATTTGAATGCAATAGTCGCACAGCGGCGGCATGTCGCCACCGCTTTTTCCCGTGAACCCGACCGTAACCAGTCCCTTGCGCCGGCCTTCTTCGAGCGCGCGCAGAATACTGGGAGAGCGTCCGGAGGTCGAAATCGCAAAAAAGACGTCGCCCCGATTTCCCACGGCGTTCAGTTGCCGGGCGAAGACCTTGTCATAGCCATAGTCATTGCCAACCGCAGTCAACACCGAGGTATCGGTGGTCAAGGCGAACGCGGCTAAACCGGGCCGGTCGAAATTGAACCGGCTGACCAGTTCCCCGGCCAAGTGCTGAGCATCGGCGGCGCTGCCGCCGTTACCGGCGAAAAGAATCTTATGACCGGCGCGAAGAGCGATGCAGCAGGATTGCGCGATCTGTTCCACTACAGCCGTAATCTGTGCGTCATTCGCCAGAAGTTTCAAGGTCGCCAACGTTTTCGAAACTTCTTCCTGAATGTACTGCTTCACTTCAACCTCCAAGCGATTGCGCCATGTTCGGTAAAGTGAACCGTCTGCGGTTGCACCTTTTGACATCCGAGCGCCCGGAACACGTCGGGGCGGCGCGCCGGATCCACGACGAACATCATGAATCCCCCGCCTCCGGCGCCGGAAACCTTGCCCGAATAAGCTCCGCCATTCATGGCGGACTGATAGATGCGCTCCAGGTCTTCATTACTGACTCCGGCCGCGGTTTTCTTCTTGCTCAGCCAGCCCTGCTCCAGCACCTCGGCGAAACGGCGAATGTTGCCTTTGAGCAAGGCCTCCTTCATCGAGACGGCCTCCTGCTTCAGCCGCTGGGTCGCCTCCAGCGATTGCTGGTCTCCGTGTTTTACATTGGTGGCTTGCGCCTGGATGATGGCGTCGGAATCGCGCGGCATGCCGGTATTGCAGATGACCAGCGACGCTTCCAGCTCATTCACGGTGTTGCGGTTGATCCGCAAGGGGTTTACCACCACGCGATCGCCGATGCCGAACTCCATAAAATTGAAGCCGCCAAAGGTCGCCGCGTATTGATCCTGCCGGCCGCCCACCATTCTCGCATCGAGCCGCTCAATCGAGTAAGCCAGTTGCGCTACGTCGTACTCGCCTAACGGTAACGCCAAAAGCTCCTTGAAAGCCTCCACCATCGCGACCACCAGAGTGGATGATGATCCGAGGCCGGAGCCCGCCGCCACGTCCGAATAAGTAGTCAGTGTGACCGGCAGGGCGTGGCCGCCGTTGAAGTCCCGCATGATGCGGCAATAGACGCTCTTGTGCAAAGAGAGCGGTCCTTCTAGCGGCAGGTCGCAGGTGGGTTCCAACTCGACGCACTCCCGGCGGTCGGCGGCGACAAAACGAAGCGGGCCTTGCTCGTGGCACTCGAGGACCGCGTACACGAACATATTGATGGTCGCGTTCAGAACGTAACCGCCGTGCTGGTCGCAAAACGGGGAGAGATCCGAGCCGCCGCCACCGAAGCCCAGGCGCAAGGGCGCGCGCGCGCGAACGATCATTTAGGGCCGCGCCTTCCCGGTATTGCCAGCAGTGGCCCGCCTGCGCGCTCTAAGAGTTGGCATGCCGCTCCGTTGGAGGACTTCGGAATCGAGCAGAATGTCCACGGCTTCTTCGAGCGAGAACTTCTGGATCACCCGCGCCCGGAGGCGGCTCCCGAGCTGCTCCCGCGCCTGTGGACTCGAAACCAGTTCCAATATCTTCCGCGCGCTTCCCGCCGGATCGGATGGGTCGATGTACAAGATTTCCTTGCCGTCCGTCAAGCCATGCTCCACCATTCCCGGTGTTTTCGCCGAGATCACCGCCTTGGCAAGAAGGCCTACCTCTAGCAGCTCCATACGAAGCTCCTGTCTGCCCTGCAGCGTGTCGTCGCCCATCGTCGAGACCCAAAGATCACATTGCGCCACGGTTGCGTAAAAGTCTTCGGGCGGCTTGATCACGGGTAATACGTGGACGCGATCGCCAAACCCGGCTGACTGCGCATAGCGCTGGCTTGCGACCACAGATTCCTTCAGGGGGTCAGCGATGAGAAGAAGTTCGACATTCGGGAGCAGGTCAATCAACCTTTGAAAGGTCGGCATAAAACGTTCCAGACGGTGGTGATTATGCCCGCCGGACCAACACACCAAGAATGAGTCCGGGCGCCGCTCGAATCGGGACTTTGCAAGATGAGCCGATTCAACCAGGGACCGGTCTGGGCAGCTCTCGATAAACCTGACTCGCCGGGCGGACAGACGGAACTTGTCAACCATATACGCTCGGCTTTTTATCATCAAAATGCAGTTGGCGCAGTGCAATATGGTCCAGGCATACCATCTGGCAAGAAACCCCTTCGGATAGGGCCACTCCGTCAGGTCCATCGGAAAATCGAGAATGCACGGCCGTCCTAACAGCCTGATAGCCAGCATCCAGGGAATCTGACAAATATGCCCAGTCCCACAGATCACAAAATCAGCCCTAAGAACCGCTTGCGCGAAGGAGAACAGACCGAGCAGCATGGCTCGGAAACTGGTAATGCGATAGGACAGCACCTGAAAGCCGCGGCGTTGCAATTCGCCGATGAAGTTCGCCGTCCTATTTTCCCAGTTGTTGAGGCTCACAAACGTCCGGTTATATCCAGGCTTCTCGCGCAACTCTTTCGAAACTTCGGTTTCCTGCAAACCGGTTGTGCCGTTGGGGAGGATCATGCGTTGTTGGACCAGCTAAGGACGCGGCTGCGGACTCCGGCTCGGGCGGATGTCGCCGCGGATTCAATGTACTCACGTAGCGGCGTACCCCACACGTAAGGAAACACCACCGCTGCGTATGCCAGCCCCATCAACAAAGTTATTGTCATCAAATTGAATATCCTGGGTGCTCCCAGGGGCACCGTGAGCGCCAACCCTCCGCACGCGATCAGGGCCACGCGCCAGAGGTAGGCTGTGTACGGGCGCACGGCTTGGAGAAGGGATATGTCGAACTCCCGAATGACGAGAAAGAGGTCCGTGGGGATGGCGACGAATAAGGCGCCCGACAGGAAGCCCGCCACCACTCCGGCCATCCCGAAACGGCCAACGAGAAGGCTGGCTACGGCCACGCTGACGACCCCATCCGCCAAACAACGAATGGCGGAGGCCTTCTCGTATCCCAACGCAAACAAAGCGATGGCGAGCGTCGCGTCGATTTGCCGCACCAAGAAGTTCAGGAGCATCAACCCGGTAAGCAGCATGCCTCCAAAAAAAGAGGCACCCACCCACAAAGTGACGAACTGCCGGTTTACCGCCAGAAGAGTGCAAAACACCGCGCCAGCCAACAAAACGATGGCCTGGGTCAAGGACGTCGTTGCGCGGAGGATCCGTCCCCGAGGCTCGCTGGTCTTCATGTGGCTGAGGCCCGGCAGCGCAACAGCCGCCAGCAACTGGGGTTGGTTCTGCAGGACGTTGATCAGTTTTGCGGTGCAGGAATAGATGACGACAGTGGCGGGACCGAGCGCATGGGCGACGATCAAGACGTCCGCTCCGGCCAGAAAGGTATAAGCGGCTTGCCCAACGCTGACCCAGAATCCGCGCGCGAACCAGCGCAGACGGAGAGGGCCCGCCTGCTGGAACGCCTCCCGCGTCAGCAAGTCCGGACGTAGGCGGCGCAGGCGCAGGTACGCGACGAAATCGTGTCCGAGCTGCTGCACGCACCAGCCGCAAGCTAGCGCGTAGAAGCGTGCGCCCAATATTAATAACACGACCGTGAGTGCGGTCGACAAGGCCCACAAATAAAGCCGCAGCTTCCCCAGGAATTTCAAGTCTTGCAAGCCTTGCAACACAACCGGAAATAGGCGGAACGGATACGAGACAGTGAAGACAACTAAAACCAATGCGATGGGGCCGCGCAAGCCAACCGTGGCCACCGGCCGGTACAAGAACACGCCCAAAGCAGCCAGACCCACCAATACAGTTTGGGCCAGAATCACTTTGACGGTACGCGCCAGAAACGTCGCCAACTCGCCCGACCCGGGATCCACCTGCTCCAAACCGGTTGCATGGCCCACGTCACGCGCCACCACGGCAATGATTCCAAAATCGATCAGGAGCAGAAAATTCAGGACCTGCAACCCGACCAGCCAAACGCCAAAGTCTTTCGTCCCGAGAGTCCGCAAAAAGAAGGGCGTTAGCCACAGGCCGACGAGCATTGCGGCGCCTTGATAGATGTAGCTGAAGAGCGCACCGCTCAAAAAGGATTTAGTTCGCGACATTACTCAGCCGTTACTTCCTGGTTCCATTTTTGGTTCGCAGCTCTGTGGGGTCATTTCTTCCAACCGTACAGCATGTGGATTCCCGCATGTTCGGCAACCGGCCGCGTATCGCTGCGAAAGCCCTGCTCATCCAAAACCTTGCAGCACAACGCCAGGGCTCCGGGCCGCAGCGCCTCGTGACACTCGACGGCGACATGCCGCACATTGGCGAAAGAAAGCCCGCGGGCGCTATCGAGAATATCGGCTTCCGCACCTTCCGCATCGATTTTCAGCAAAAAAATTGTCCGTCCCTCCACGCGTCGAAACACCGTCGCCAGGTCCACGCTCGGGACCGAGACCTGCCTGGCGTTGCCGGGCGGCTCCGAAGAGTATCCACTGGCGCCGACGCTTACCACCTCGGTCCATAACTTAAAGCTCCCCACGTACCCAGCCACCGCCTCATTGAACAAAACCACGCGATCGCTCAGGCGATTATCGTTAATGTTGCGTTCCAGAGAGTGGAATGTCTCCGGATTGGGTTCGTACGCATGGATCTGGAGCCCCCATCGGTCGGCGAAATCCATGCTCACGGCCCCTATGTTGGCGCCGATATCTACCACCATGCCCGCCGGATTCGACCGCAAGCCATGCCGGTAAATTCTCTCGCCGTAGACTTCTTTCAGCATTAAAACCGGGTCGTCCCACTTTCCGCCATACAGGGTGAAGCCCCTGCGAAATTCGAGGGCTGGCGTGGGCATAGCTTGCCGGTAGCAGCGCCACACGTCAGCCCAGTTGTTCAGATGGCGGCCCATGTACCACAGCATTCGGGCCGCCTGCAGCTTACCTTGTGCAATCTCCAGAGCCATCATCGAGGCTCTTCTCTACTTCGCACGTGTTTTGCCCTCCTGCGCCGCCCCTAGGCTTTGGATACCCCTCGCCAAGTTGTATTTCGGGCGGAAGCCCAGCACTCGGGAGGCTTTCTCACTGCTGTAGACGGCGTCGCTGGCAAACCCGTCGATGGCCCCGTCATCCAGGGGATGAATGACCGGTACAAGCCTCAGCTTGCGGATCACGCGGCGGGCGAGCGAGGGATACAGCCATTTTCTGCTGTATTCTCGAGCCTCAGCCACGCTCATGGATATAGTGGCGGTTTGCCCGAAGATCTTTTCCAGCTCCGAAAAATATGCACTCCAGACTATCGGTTGTCCGTCCGTCACGTTATAGATCTCCGCGCTGGAACTGGATGACGACGAATTGGATCGCCCGAGCAAGAGCAAAACCATCGCCGCCACGTCCTCCACGTGGATCAGGTTGGCGCAACCGGTTCCGCCGTTCACCAGGATCAGTTTGCCGCTCGCCATCAGGTTCAGCAGGCCCCGCGTCCACCAGCCCCCGCCGGGGCCATAGACGCAACCCAATCGCAGGATGGCGACTGCGGGGCATGCGGAAGCCGTGCGGAGCGCTTCTTCGATTGCTAATTTCGTGCTGGAATAGGTATCGGGCGTGGGAAGCGGCGGTGTCTCCTCGGTGATCTCGCCGGTAGCGGGATTGCCGTAGACCGAAATGGTGCTGAGGTGCAGGAATTGCCGGACACCGGCCTGGGCGCTCAACTGGTGGAGCTTCGAGGCGGCTTCCAGATCGTGAGCGAGTCCGTCCGTGAGAGCGGCGTGTATCACAGTGGAGACACCTTCGAGCGCTGGCGCGAAGGATCCCGGCTGGGTGAGGTCTCCCAAAATAACTTCCGAGGGAACCACTTCCGAGGACGAATTCGCAACTTCCGGTACCCGTCGCGCCAGGATACGAACTTCATAGCTCTGCCTTTTGAGAGCTCGCACTACGTGCCGGCCGATAAAGCCGGAACCGCCCGTAATAAAGACAGCACCGCGCTTCATCAGTTGGCCAGCGCCTGCGAGTAGAGTCGTGCCACGTTTTCAGCTGTCTGCGGGTAGCCGAGATGGGCGACGCTGGCCGGCGCAGCGGCGCTTAAACGCGCCAGCAGCGATTCGTTGGCAGCCAAATGCCGCAGCCGCTCGACCAGCCCATCGATGTCGCGGCACGCGAGGACGTAGCCGTTTTGGCCCTCCGCGATCAACTGAGCCGCGCCCGTCTGCTCGGTGGTGATCACTGGTCTGCCGCATGCCAGCGCTTGACTCACAGCGAGCGCGAAGCCATCTTCCAGGGCCGGATGAACGAACACGCTGGCCTGCCCGTAGGTGGCTTCAATGGGGTCCTTCACCACGTCGGCGGCCTGGATGCGAAGATTGCTTAGCCGCGAGCTGAACCCGGCGAGCATGCGCCGCGACCAGGGATCGCCGGTGCCTCCGATAATGACCAGTTCGGAATTGGGAATCGCGGCTCTTTCGAAGGCTTTTAAAAGATAGTGGGCTCCCTTGCGCGGGTCGATGGTCAGCACGGCCAGCACGCGAAAGACATCGTCCTTCTTGGCGACAGGCCGGAAATGGTCCAAATCAACGGCCGGCAGCACCACGCGAATCTTGTCGCGCGGAACTCCGCGCTCGACGAAAGACCGCTTGGCCAGTTCGGAAACGGCGCGAATGCAGGTGGCGCGTTCGATTTCAGAACGCACCCGCTCCCGCATACGGGGGTGGATAAAACCCGCAGAATGGATTCCCAGCCGGCGGTGTTCGTCGGCCAGCACTTCGGCCACACTATCGATATGCGTGTTCAACGCGGTCAGCACCACAGGGATGTTTTTCCGGCTCAGCCGTTGCACGGTCAAACAGCACTGGCCCATCACGCCGTCGAACAGCCCTACGTCGTCCTGGTGCGCGCCGGCCTGCGAATCGAAATCCACATCGCTCAACAGGGTCAACCAATCGCTCCGGCGGCGAAGAACGGGCACGGCTGCGATGGAACGGAAGCCCATCCCGCGCCATCCCCGCAAAGGGACGTCCACGCACTCGGCGCGGCCAGCTTTCGCGCCCCGGCTCAGTACACGCCCCTGGGGAAGCTGATCGAGTGCATAGATCATCTGCCGCAGGAATTCGCCTTGCCCGCCGCGCCCCGCGGTTGTATTGGCCGCGTAGCAGACGAGAGAGTCTAGTTTAAGAGCCGTGGGCTGTTCGGCTGCCATGGGACTAGTCGGCATGGAACGGATCTTCAGGGACTCGCCTTTAGCGTGATTCGAGCGTGGGAACCGGGTAATAGCCCCTTGGCCGCAGCCCACTGGGCGCGACCCCAGCCACCTGCTTGGCGGGAGCTTCCTTCCGCAGGGCAGCCGCTGTCCATCCGATTCCCAGGAGCAACAGAGCGGTCTGCGGCACAGCGGTAAGCATGCCCATACCAATAGCGCCGACGCCCAATCCGGCCACGCTGTAGCACCAAACTAACCGGCGGCAAGTGGCCGAAGGCCCTTTGGCGAACGCGCTCGAGAAACGGCTTAGGTACCAAAGCACGAAGCCCGCCCACAGCAGCAGGCCGATCAAGCCTTGTTCACACAGAATGCGGGCGTATTCATTTTCCAAGCCGATAGGATTCCGCACTTGGCCCGCCAGAAAATAAGGGATGCTAGTGCCCCCGCCGCCCAGGCCGTTTCCCATGGGATATTCCAAAAGGATTTCCAGAAAGCTGCGATTGACGCTCCCGGCAATCCGGTCTTCCACATAATCGGTGTCCGAAAGCTGCTTGAAGCGCTGGAACCGCGTGTTTCTCATGGCCACGCCAACCATCACCAAGATGAGTAGAACAAACATGGCACGCCTCTTGGGCGCCATCCGGCCATACAATACGGTCATCACGGCCAACCCGCCGCAAATGACGAAATTCAAACGTGTGGCAGACATCAGCACGCCCAAGAGAGCGGCGCCGGTTCCGCCCAAAAGAAACCAGCGGACTCTAGGGCTCTGGGCATACTCCCACCCGGCGATGAGGTAAGGAATCGAAACCGCCATCGTCCCGCCGTACAAATGGGAGT
>JASHQT010000174.1 GCA_030039005.1 Bryobacteraceae bacterium | reverse complement strand
TCCCGGCACTCATCGTTTGCCGAGCCCCGAAGCTGGTGCACAGACGACCAAGCCGGCGATGTGCGGAGCGCCCGTAAGGCAGCGCGGGTTGCGGTACGCTTCATGAGATGGCAGGCAGGTCGGGCTGGCGATGAAACAGTGGACGTCCGCTCGATCGGTCGCTGCGTGTGCGCTCCTCATCGTTTGTGCGGCGTTCTATGTCGAGCGTAGTTTCATCCGGCAAATGCCCACTGACGCTCCGAGCGATTTTCGGTGGTACTACCTGGCCGCAAACCACGTGCTGGACGGAGAGTCACCCTATCTTTCCGAGGGCTACCTCTATCCGCCGTTCCTAGCTTGCGTGCTAACGCCGCTGGCGTATCTCGAGTATGTCCCCGCGCGCTGGGTCTGGTTTCTCGTCTCGCACGCTTGCCTGTTGGCGGCCGCCTGGTTGATCTGGCGTACGATGGGTTCCGACCTGTTGGCGGCATGCGTCGTAGCGGTGGTGTGGGCATTCGGCGATGCCGCCGGCGAGAGCCTGGCGCTTGGGCAAGTAGGACCGGAGTTGACCTTATTCCTGGCGATCGCCTACACGGCGGGCCGGCGAGGGCCGGGAGAGTGCATCGGGGCGGGTGTCGCTGTCAAGCTAATTCCGGGGGTCCTGTGTTTGATTTTCGCGTTACGCAGGAACTTCCGGGCGCTGCTTTCGGCAGGGTTAACGGCTGCTATTTTGATCGGGCTTCCGTGGGTTTTCGTCGCCTATTTCTTGTACGGCCCGGATGCGCCCGTACACAAGGATTACCTTGCCGGAACGCCTTCCGTGCTCAGTTGGTCGCTGCCATCGGTCGCATTGCGCGTTTACGAGCCCTATCGTTTTGGCAAACCAATGCCGCTCGACTGGATTACGGGAAACGGGTTGCAGACGCTGGAGCTTTCTGGGGGCCAGCGCGCCGTCTCACTCGCCGTGGCTCTGGTTACTTTGGCCGTGGGAAGCGTTGTCCTCGCGCGACGGGTTCGATTCAGACTGGCTGCTCCGCAGGTCCCGCTGGCAAGCGCGGCGGTCATGGCGCTCGCACTTGCGGCCTCCCCGGTATGTTGGACGCATTATCAGTTGATGGAATACCCCGGCGTCGCCATTCTCCTGACCTACGCCGCGCGGCGAAAACTGTGGTGGCTGCTGGGAATCGGTGCGCTCAGTGCGGCTCTTCTGTATCCGATTCCCGTGGACGTGCTGCGGGCATATTATCAACCGAACAACAGTTGGCCGAATTCACCCGTAGTCATGTACTTTTGGACCTCGATACCCGTGACGGCCTCGCTCGTCCTATTTGGGCTGATGACACGCGAGCTTCCGAGGATCAGTTGACGGGGCGCGGGGCGGGTTTCCAGTCGCCGAAGTACGGTGGAGCGGTGGCCTGGCTCAATCCGCTGGTAAACTATAGGCGGGGAAAGCATCCAATAAGCGCATGGCTACGCCCACTCGCGTTCGGTCCGAAGTCGATCTCTCTCAAACCGAGCTCTCGCTCTCGCACGACCAGCTCATCCGCGCCTACCGCGCGATGTACATGGCGCGGCGCCTGGACGATCGCGAGATTCTGCTGAAGCGCCAGAACCGGATCTTTTTCCAAATCAGCGGCGCCGGCCACGAAGCCGTGCAGGCCGCGGCGGGCTTGGTGTTCCGCCCCGCGCACGATTGGTTCTACCTGTATTACCGCGATCGAACCCTGGCCTTGATGCTGGGCATCACCGCCGAAGACATGCTGCTCGCGGCCGTGGGCGCGGATGCGGACCCGGCCTCGGGCGGCCGGCAGATGCCTTCGCATTGGACCAACGCCGGACTGCACATCGTCTCGCGCTCCTCGGCCACCGGCACCCAGTTCCTGCAAGCCGCGGGCTGCGCGCAGGCGTACCGCTATCTCGACGCCGAATCCGACGAAGTCACCCTGGTTTCGAGTGGCGAAGGCGCCACCAGCGAAGGCGAATTCTGGGAAGCCATGAACGCGGCGTGTCTGGAAAACCTGCCGCTGGTGTTCCTGATCGAAGACAACGGTTACGCCATTTCGGTTCCGGTGGAAAGCCAGACCGCGGGCGGCAACGTCGCGCAGCTCGTCGCCGGATTTCCGGGTTTGAAGCGCATCGAAGTGGACGGCACCGACGTGGTCGCCTCCTATCACGCGTTGACGCAAGCCGCCGAGTACGCACGCGCGCGCAAGGGCCCGGCGCTGGTGCACGCCCGTGTCACTCGTCCCTATTCGCACTCGCTGTCGGACGACGAAAAATTCTACAAGACCCGGGCCGAGCGCGAAGCCGAGGAGCAGCGCGATCCCCTGCTGCGCTTCCCCGAATGGCTGATCTCGGAGGGCGTTCTGGACCGCCAGGGATTGCAGGTGCTGGTCCACGAAGCCGACCGGGAGATCCAGCAGGCCACCGACCGCGCCATCCGCGCCGACGCGCCTTTGAAGGGTTCCGCGCTCCAGTATTTGTATTCCGACAAGATCGACCCCACCTCCGCCGAATTCGACGCTACGCCGCAACTAGCTGGCGAGTCGCGCACCATGCTGGATGAGATCAATCTCACGCTCACCGAAGAGATGGAGCGCAATCCGCGCATCATTGTCTTCGGCGAGGACGTGGCCGATTGCAGCCGCGAAGCCAATCTCGCCGAGGTGAAGGGCAAAGGCGGCGTGTTTAAAGCCACCGCGGGTCTGCAGGTCAAGTACGGCAGCGCGCGTTCGTTCAACAGTCCGCTCGCCGAAGCCAGCATCATCGGACGCGCCATCGGTTTGGCCGAACGCGGATTGAAGCCCGTGGTGGAGATTCAGTTCTTCGATTACATCTGGCCGGCGATGATGCAATTGCGCGCCGAGCTGGCCACGCTGCGCTGGCGCTCGCACAACGGCTTCAGCGCTCCGGTGGTGGTGCGCGTGGCCATCGGCGGATATTTGAGCGGCGGCGCCATTTATCACAGCCAGTGCGGCGAAGTGATTTTCACACACCTCCCTGGCTTGCGCGTCGTGATGCCCTCGAACGCCTTGGACGCCTGCGGGCTGTTGCGCACGGCGATTCGTTCCGACGATCCCGTGATGTTCCTGGAGCACAAGAAGCTGTATCGCGAAATCTACAATCGCTCGCAGCATCCGGGGCCCGATTTCACCATTCCGTTCGGCAAGGCGAGCGTGGTGAAAGCCGGGCAGAATTTGACGGTGATTACCTACGGCGCGGTGGTGCAGAAGATGCTGCAGGCCGCGGCGCAGGTGGAGCAACGCAATCCCGATAAGACCATCGAGGTGATCGATCTGCGTACGCTTTCGCCGTACGATTGGGAGACCATTCGGGCGTCAGTCGAAAAAACCAATCGGGTGATGGTGGCGTATGAGGATTGTTTGTCTTGGGGCTATGGCGCGGAAATCGCCGCGCGCATCGCCAATGAATTGTTCGATCGCCTGGATGCGCCGGTGGGCCGCGTCGGCGCGCTGGATACCTGGGTCGGGTACAATCCTCAACTGGAAAACGAGATTCTGCCGCAGGTGGAAAACCTGGCGGCGGAAGCCGAGCGCCTGCTGCAATTTTAACGAGTCACTCATGAGCCGCCGGCGGGAAGCAGGGTGAAGGGCTTTCCGTCCCAGCTTCGGAGCGCGCGGAAATGGCGCTCGTCAACCGTGAGGATTCGACGGACTCCGAGCCGTTCGGCCGTCGCGATCACCGCGGCGTCGGCCAGCCCAATATCCAAATCCGCGTATTTCTCTAGCAACGCCCGGCAGCGGGCAAGATCCTGGGTGGTAAACGGTTCGAGAATGAAGCCGCCCACAGCAATGCCTTCCAGAAATCGCGCGACGGCGCGAGCGCCGAGGCGGATGCGGAGCAGATAGTCGATTTCGGCGAGAATCGCCATCGGGATCAGCATGGCGCCGCGCTCCCGGCCGATGACATCGGCTACGGCCGTGTGGTGACGATCACGGACATCGTAAATGGCATAGATGGCGCCTGAATCCGCAATTAGCGCCATCGCCCGCGTCTGGCGGCGCGCTTCAGAAGTTCGTCCGCGCGCTCGGAAGTGTCCGTGCGCCCGCTATCAAACTCCCCAACACCAGGGATCTTCGGGCGCTTGGTGTTGCGAGTGAAATTCTCCACGGCGTCGCGGATCAGCTCGGCCTGGCTGCGCCCCTGCGCTTCCGACATGCGGCGCAGCACGAGCAGCGTGTCGGAATCGAGGTAGACCGTGGTCTTGGTCAGCATGCCATATAAGGTACCATATATGGCAGCCTCGGCTAGTGGATCGCGCGGCCCCAAATCTTGGGCGGCTCACCCGGCGCCGGCTTGGTTTCTTTCGGCTCCGGCGCCTGTGTTGCCGCGGGCGGCAGAAAGACCGTTTCCTTGGGCGTCCTTCCCTTCCCTTCCAGCTTGGCCGCGATCGGAGTCCAGCATTCT
The DNA here is from genome assembly GCA_030039005.1 of Bryobacteraceae bacterium. Next base: position 1,242 of record JASHQT010000174.1, on the reverse strand, counting down.
GAACAGATGTCGTACTCCTGGCCTTCGATTTCTCTCGGCCGGCATTTCTTCTCTTGACCGCACAGGTCGCACAAAATCATGGCATGCTCCTAAGACAAAAATAGCGCTTGCGGGCCTTCGACGCACCAGGCGCCCGCAAGCGCTAACGCAAAAGGCTGCAATCGCGTTACTTTTTCGGATAGCGCGCGTCCAGCGCCAGATTGAGATCCAACACATTCACGCGCGCCTCGCCCAGGATCCCCAGCTCCGGGGTCTGGGTGTGCTCGGCCACCAGTTGATTGAGCTGATCCTCGGAAATTCCGCGGGCTTTGGCAACGCGCGGAACTTCAGCCGCGGCCGAAGCCGGGCTGATATCGGGGTCGAGGCCGCTGCCGGATGCGGTGAGCAAATCGGCCGGGATGGGTCCTTTGTAATCGGGATTGTCCTTGTGGAATTGATCCACCGAGGCCTTCACGCGGTCGATCAGCTTCTGATTCGTTGGACCATAATTGGACCCGCCCGAAGCGGTAGGGTCGTAGCCGTTGCCGGCCGCCGAGGGGCGCGGCTGGAAGTATTCGGGCTTGCTGAAGCTTTGCCCGAGCAGCTCGGAACCGATGACTTGGCCGTTTTTCGTAATCAGGCTGCCGTTGGCCTGGTGCGGAAACACGATCTGCGAGATGCCGGTTACGACAAGCGGATAACCGATCCCCAGCAAGATGGTCAGAAAAATATTGATTCGAAGCGCCGGCCAAAGTTGAGACAACATAAATCCTCCAATACTCCTATGCCAAACGGAACAACACCAGCAGTTGATCGATCGCCCAGATTCCGGGGAACGGCACGATGATGCCGCCGATGCCATAGATCAACAGGTTGCGCCGCAGCAGACTGGCCGCGTCGAGCGGGCGGTATTTCACGCCGCGCAGGGCGAGCGGAACCAGCGCGATGATAATCAGCGCATTGAAAATGACGGCCGCGAGCACCGCGCTCTGGGGCGTATGCAATCCCATGATATTGAGCATGGCGAGCGACGGATAGGTGGCCATGAACATCGCCGGGATAATGGCGAAGTATTTCGCCACATCGTTGGCAATGGAGAAAGTGGTCAGGGCGCCGCGGGTAATGAGGAGCTGTTTCCCGATCGCCACAATTTCAATCAGCTTGGTGGGATTGCTATCCAGATCCACCATGTTTCCCGCTTCTTTGGCAGCCATGGTGCCCGTGTTCATGGCCACGCCCACATCGGCTTGGGCCAGAGCGGGC
>JASHQT010000173.1 GCA_030039005.1 Bryobacteraceae bacterium | reverse complement strand
CCGTGACGCGCGCGTTCGGTCTGCCGGATGATTCGGAGAAAGTGAATCCCGCGGGCGGCGCCATCGCGCTCGGCCATCCGCTCGGCATGAGCGGCGCGCGACTCATCCTCACCGCGACGCATCAATTGCAGAACACCGGCAAGCGCTACGCCATCGCGTCCATGTGCATCGGCGTGGGGCAGGGGATGGCCACGCTGCTCGAGAGGGTCTAGACAATAAAGTCGCGCGTCTTCTATGTCAGTCGCCCACAACGAAGATGCGGGCGAGCTTACTTTTCGTGTGGAAGTGCGCCCGCGCCTCTGTGGGCTAGCGCGAGCTTGCCGCGGCGGCCTTCACTCCGAACAGCGCCAGATCGATCGCATCCGCCATCGCTTTATACCCGGCATCGTTCGGGTGCAGGTGATCCTTGATGTTGAAGTCGGCGCGAATTTGCTTGGGGTTTGCCGGATCGCGTGTGACCGCGTCAAAATCGACGACCGCGTCGAAAGCGCCGCCCGAGCGGATCCAGTCGTTCACCTGCTCGCGAACCTGCTCGCCGGCGTCGCTATAGTACGCGGCGCCTTCGAACGGCGTGAGCGTGCAGCCGATCACTTTAATTCCATGCTCATGCGCGCGCTCGATCATTTGCTTCAGCCCGGCGATCAGGTCATCGGCGGTCACGGCGTCGGCGGCCGGAGCACCGGCTCGCAATCGGATGCCGATATCGTTGATGCTCTCTAGAATCGTCATCCACTTGACGCCGGGTTGCGCCAGCACATCACGATCGAAGCGGGCAAGCGCGTTCACCCCCGCACCATCGCGCAGAACTTGATTGCCCGAAATGCCCTGGTTCAGAACGGCGATGTTTGCGCCTCCGTTGGCCGCCAACCGCTGCGCGAGAAAGCTCGGCCAGCTCCGATCCGTATTGGCAGTGGACGTGGCGCCGTCGGTGATCGAATCGCCGAAAGCGACGATGGCCGCCGCGTTCGGGGCCGCGGCGACATCGATGTTCGCGAGCCAGTAGTACGACTGGCTGAAGGTGTCCGCCATCGCGGTCTGCGCCGTGGCATCCCCTTTGGCGACATACGTGGTGTGCAGTCCGACGCTGTGCACGGTGTCGGCACTGGTCTCTTCGGGGAGGTAGAGGCTAACAGTTACGTCGCTCCCGGCCGGAAGATCCAGATTCACCGGATCGCTGAGCTCGAGAGCGCCCGGAGGAATTGAAACCGAAGCATGGCCGCCGAACATCAGCGCGTGGTCTGACGCGGGGACAATCGCCGCATCTTTGTCGCGCAGCGCGATGTGCGCCGCGCCGATCCTGACCGCCGCCGGGCCGAAGGCGTTGGAAAGCTCGATGCGTACGCGCGATCCGGCGATGGTAGTGTGAGCGACCATGCGGATGGTCTGATCGTGAAAGCTAGGCTTGGCCCCACCGCCGAAAGCCCGGAATTGTTGCGGCGATGTGGCCCACGTGCTCACCCAGCGTTCTCCCGTTTGCGCATAGAGGCACGGAATCGCGAGCGCGAGTATCAGCAGTTTCATGTTTAACTACTCTATCTCACACCGGCTGCCATCTGAATCCAGCTCAGGAATGCGCGCGCATCGGCGATCTCTTCCTCGCTCACGATGTGCGGACGGCCTTTATAGATGCGCAGTTGCACGTCCGCGCCCAGATCGCGAAACAGGCGTGCTGCTTCCAGCGTGGAGGCTTCGGGAATCCATTCATCGACGTCGCTTCCCGTGAGCAGCATGCGAACCCCCCACAAGGATTTCGGGGCGCGAGCCTTCCAGTCCGATCCCGGAACGCCCATCAGTCCGCCGGTCAGTACGATATAGGATCCCACTCGGGTGGGATGGCGCAGCGCGTATTCAAGGGCCAGCGACGCGCCTTGTGAGAAGCCCACGATCACTAGCCGGTCCGGCGGCAAGCGTCCAAATTCGCTGGCTTCGAGCACAGCTTCGTGGCATCGCGCTACAGCTTCCGTCAAGTAGGGTTCGTTCGTTTCACGGGGATCGAAGAATCGGCCCGGATACCAACTCCCGGGCGTTTCCGCTTCGGGCACCACCCAGCGGATCCCCTCGATATTGCCGAATCGCGCGGCTAGATCGATCTTTTCTTCGGGTGTTTTGCCGCGCCCGTGCAGCAACACACCCGCAAATTGCGAAGACCCCCGCGCCGGACCGACAGCCCGAACGCGGGGTCGCGTTGATTCGATGCTCACGCTGCTATTTTAGGCGCTCACACGGGCCCAGGGGACGCCCCTGAACGCCACATGCAGGAGTGCTTGGCAGGCAAGAGTGCCTGCCCTACTTTTTCTGCGAACCGTCGCCGCCGATGAACACGGCCTGGCGGCGCGAAGGCCCGATGCCCACCGCGTCCGCGGCCGAAGGCGTTCCGCCCGGTGTCGCAATATTGACGTGCACCGCTTCGATCATATGCGGGAAGTTGTTTTCCGGAATCGTGATCGGCTCCAGCATGCCCATGATCTCATCGCGGCGTTCTTCGAACCACGGCGGCAGCAGCAACTGATGGCCAAGAGCGTCGTACGGCTCATCGCGGGCGAATCCGCCTTCCGCCGTGGCCGCGCACTCCACCAGAATTCCGCCCGGGCAACGGCAATAGATGGAATGGAAATAATTGCGATCCTTGATTTCGGAGCAGTCCGTGTAGCCTAGCTCTTCGTAGATGCCCTTCTGCTCGGCGAGGCCTTCGTCAGTGCCTGCATCCAGCGCCACATGATGGCCGCAGCCCGCGCCGAATCCCCAGCTCCCCGACGGACGGTCAGGTTCGTGTAGCAGCACGATGGTCTTGTTGGCGCCTCCGCCGTTCAGTTCCAGGCGATGAAAGTTTCCATCGACGCCGGTCTTCTTGAATCCCAGTGCCTCGACAAAGAAGCGCTCGGTTTCGGGGATCTCGCGCACCGACAGCACCGGTCCGTGGAATCCATGCGTGGCCACGTCGGTGCCGATTTCGCCCACTGTCCAGGGCTTGCGCTCATCGGCCTGATCCTCGAGCACTTCGAGCTGCAATCCGGACGGATGGCTGAAGCGGATGAACTTCTGTCCGAACCGCTCCTGAATGCCACTGTGCTTGATCTTGTGATGCGTCAGGTGCTCGTCCCAGAATTTCGTGGTCCCCTTCTTCACCGTGTAAGCGGTAGCCTGGATCTGGCCCGAGCCCGGGCGCCCGGGAACCCGCTTATAGGGAAACGTCGTGTACACCGAACCCGGCTCGGCGTTGGCGTTCGAATAATACAGGTGGTAATGGGCATAGCGTCCGTCGAAAAGGATGGTCTGTTTGATCAGCCGCTGCCCAAAGACCTGCGTCATGAAATCTACGTCTTCTTGGGCTCCAGACGCACAAACGGTGACGTGGTGGATGCCCGATACCAAAGACATGCTGCTGTTACCTCCCGCGCGATTATATCGGCGATTCAAGTGTTGTGATTTAGGATCACTGCTTCGCTTTTAGTCTCACTATAGCAACGCAAAACGCTTGCATGCAAGGCGTTCCGGGAGCAGATGACGGAGCGAAAAGCTCAGCTTTCGGCGGCTTCGGTGCAGGCGGATTCCTCCAGCGGCGCGGGCCAGATGGCGCGCGACCAGCGGGCGTGGAAGCTCAACTCGCAGAAGTAGTTAACCAACGTCACGAGCGGGACGGCCAGCATCAGGGGAGCCAGCGTGAACGCCCAGCGGCGTTCGCGCACCAGGCTTGCGCCGATGCCCAGTACCGCGCGCGTAAGCTTGGCGTAACTGCCGGAAGCGCCCGCCGCTCGCCCACGGCCATTTCGCAGCGCGTCGAGATATTCGGCGATCCCATCCGCGCCGGCCACTTCCGTATACGTTAATGCCAGCGTTTCGAGCGTGTGGGCGTCGCTGCCCGCCACCGGGGCCTTCTGCCAGGTCCCAGCGAGTTGTGCCGCGGCCCGATTGTTGGCGCCAGGGATGTGGCCGTTCAGCGTCTCCATGGCGGGAAACAGGTCTTCGAACAGCTCGAAATCGAGATCGGTGCGGCGGCCGGTCAGGCTGGAAAAAACATGATTGATGCTGAACAGCAGTCCTTGCTCGTCGAGATAGGCGGCCAAAGCCGGCACGTCCTTGCGCCGGCGCTGCAATTCGACGTGATGCCGTTCCTCGATGCCGTATACGCCGACATGGATTTCGGTACGGGACGGTGTGGTGCACGTCACTTCCTCGCTGAGGAAGAAATCGGGGTAGCGGCGCAGTTCCTCGGCCGCGTCGATGGAATCGTGATCGGTCACCGTCACCAGATCCATGCCCCGGCGTTTCAAAATCTCATAGACCGCCTGGGAATCGTTATAGCTTTCGCGGCAAAAACGTTGGAACCCGGGAATGTTGCACATGCCCGAGTGCCGCGTATGGACGTGCAGATCGCACTTCATGCCCTCTTTGTAGCGTGGAGGGCGTTACAGTCCGTTGAATTGTGGAAAAAACATTCGTGACACAAAATGCTTGTTCAAGGGAGTACTGCGGCGCAAGATGTTCCAACGGAAGGCTTGTAAGTACAAGTACGCTGGGGCATGTTTCAAACGCATTGCGGAGCGATTGCAAATCCGCAACGAAACCCGCTATGGCCGAAGGCCTTCAGGACCACCGCCGGCGACGTAACCGATCAACCCATTCAGCTTGCCCGTAATCTCGGCCAGATTTTGCTCGGTTCTGCGCTGAAATACGGCGGTTTCCTCGCGGAGACGCAGCACGGTCTGATCTACCCGCGCACGCGGTAGCGTCAGTTCTTCGATTTCTCTTTCCTGCCTCAGCAACCGTTCTGCCTGCCGGGTCTCCATATGCGCCATCACGACCATGGCGTCCTGGAGTTTTTTGATGGCGGCCTGAATTTGCTCGTTGTCCATCCGCATATTCACTTTAGCGCGGTCTGTAGCGTCCTCGTCGTCTACTTGCCAAACCTCTGGCGACCCCGGATAATGAACGCGGGCACGATGGATTCCACACCATGGATTCAACCCACGACCCCAACCTCGCGAGCTGGATCGAGTCCGCAAACCACCCCGAGAACGATTTCCCAATCCAAAATCTGCCCTACGCGAGTTTTCATAAGCGCGGCGAGGAGCGCCTGCGCGTAGGCGTTCGGATCGGCGATATGGCCCTGGATGCGAGCGAGGCGCTCGGCATCGAGTCTCTCGCTGCCGTGATGAAGATGTCGCGCCGCAAGCGTACGGGGCTGCGCGCTCGCATTAGCGAACTGTTGACGACTTATTCTTCCGCCGCTGCGAGCGCCATTCTGCCGCTTACCGAAATCGAGCTGCTGCTTCCTTGCGAGATTCCCGATTACACGGATTTCTTCGCATCGCTCGACCACGCCACCAACGTCGGTCGCCTGTTTCGCCCCGATAAACCGCTCGCGCCGAATTACAAATGGATCCCGATCGCGTACCACGGCCGCGCATCGTCCGTCGTGCTGAGCGGCACGCCGGTGCGCCGCCCCAAGGGCCAGATTGTCGACGGCGGTTCGCCCGTCTACGCTCCGACGCGCATGCTCGATTACGAGCTGGAAGCCGGCGCGTTCATCGGTCCGGGAAATCCCCTCGGCGAGCCCATTCCGATTTCGAGCGCCGAGGACCATCTGTTCGGTGTGTGCCTGCTGAACGACTGGTCGGCGCGCGATATCCAGAGCTGGGAATACCAGCCCTTAGGACCGTTTCTGGGGAAGAGCTTCGCTACGTCCATCTCGCCCTGGATCGTCACGCTCGACGCGCTGGAGCCGTTTCGTGCATCCGCCGCCGAGCGGCCTGCCGGCGATCCCGCGCCCCTTCCGTACCTTCGCTCGCCTGGTCTGGGCGCGCCTGGCCCGGGAGCGTTTCGAATCACGCTCGAAGTCTGGCTGCGCACGGCGAAAATGCAGCAGCCCGTGCAGCTCAGCCAAAGCGATTTCGGGTCCCTTTACTGGACCTTCGGCCAGATGATCGCCCATCACACCAGCAACGGCTGCCCGCTGCGCGCGGGCGATTTGATCGGCAGCGGCACCGTCTCAGGTCCCGCCAAGCAGAACGAGGGCTGCTTGCTCGAAATCACGCGCCGGGGCGCCGAGCCCCTCGAACTTCCCACCGGCGAATCGCGCCAATTCCTCGAAGACGGCGACGAAGTGAGCCTCAAAGGCTGGTGCGCAGCGTCAGATTTTCGTCGCATCGGCCTGGGCGAGTGCCGGGGATTGATTCTACCCGCGTTACCGGCTTGAGCAGCGTGCCTGTGCATTCGCCGGCGTCGAAAATTTGGCGCTCCTCGAGGATCCGATGCTACGTTGGGTCAACAACTTGCGCGTTGGACCTCAGGGTGCTGTGATCCCAGCAGTCAATATGGCCACTTCCCCAGCGGCGCTCACGGAACACGCGCGCCCATTGGCGGCAAAAAAGCAGGAGCAAGCTCGCCCGCGGCGCGTGGACGTGGCGTTTCTTGTCGGTCTGTTGGTGGTGCTAGGGGCCATCGTGGCAGGAATCGCCGCCGCGGGCATCTCGGTCACCTATTTTTTGCAGCCAGCGGGTGCATTTATCGTGGTTGGCGGCACGGTCGGCGTCATGCTTGTCACTACGCCCAGAGGTTCCCTCGTCCACTCTCTGCAGCGGGTCCGGGAACTCATGTCGTCGGAAGAAGTGGACCGCGAAGCCTTAGTGGAAGAGATTATTTCTTGGGCCAGGACGGCGCGCCGCAGCGGTGTTCTGGCTCTGGAATCGCTGGTGCCCCAGGCGTCGTACCCTTTCCTGGGACAGGCGGTCCAGATCGCCTTGGATATTGGGAACCGAGCGGAACTGGAGGCTGTGCTCGAAACCGAATTGCGCCTGCGAGAACGTCAAGGCGAAGCGGACGCCAAAGTGTTGGAAGTGGCGGGCGGCTTCGCTCCCGCGATCGGAATCATCGGCACTGTCGTCGGATTGATTGAAGTTCTCCGGCATTTCGCGAATCTACAATCGGTCGGATTCGGCATTGGCACAGCTTTCGTTTCCACCATCTATGGGCTGGCCCTGGCCAATTTGATCCTGTTGCCGGCGGCGCACCGAATTCGCGCACGGATCGCCGAAAATTTCGAGGTCCAGGAGCTCATCATGGAGGGCGTGCTCGCGCTGGCCGACAACGTCCATCCAGCGATCATTCGATTGCGCTTGAACGCCTACCTCCGCGACCGCCGGACGCGTCTTCGCGAAGCCCTGCCCCCGGCGGCGCATGCCTAAGCTCAAGCCCCAATACCTGCAAGCCGAACACGGTGGACAGCGCGAGCGCTGGCTGATCAGCTATACCGATCTCATCACGATTTTGCTGATCCTGTTCGCCGCGGTCGCAGCGCAGGGCGTGCATTCGGCTGCGACCGCAAAGCCGCAGCAGACGCCGCCGCAAATCCGGGCCGCAGCCTCAGTTCCTGCCAAACCGGTTCAGCCGCCGCAGCCTGCTCCCTCGCCAGCTCAAAATCCAGTGCTTGTTCAGGCCGAGGAGAGTTTGCGGGCGCTGGGGTTGGACGCACGGCTGGAGAAGCGTGGGCTGGTGATCAGCTTGCCGCAAGCCATCCTGTTTCCATCGGGCGAGGATCGCGTCATGCCCGCCGCGTTCCCCATGGTCTCCGAGATCGCCGATGTGCTGGCGAGCGTTCCTAACAAAGTGGCCCTGGTCGGACACGCCGATTCGGTTCCCATTCACAACAAGCGTTTCCATAACAATTGGGAGCTTTCCGCGGCTCGCAGCGTCAAGCTGCTAGAGCTGTTGACCACGCGCTACGGCATCGCGGAATCTCGATTGTCTGTCGAAAGCGATGGATCCAACGATCCCCGGGACACCAACGAAACCCCGGCTGGCCGCGCGGAAAACCGCCGCGTCGACATCCTGCTGCTGGACCAGTCCGCGCAATAACTCCCGGTGTATTTACGAGGCGTCTTGCGCCGCCATGTTTGCTATGTTGGGATTTGAGTGGTCTCGAGATACCTCGCGACGGCGCTCTGGGCTTGGTATCGCTCGGCGCATTAGTGTATCGCCTCGATCCCGGCGTCGTCCCCTTCCGCAAGGCTACCCACTGCCGGATCCACGTGAGCGGCGGCGAATTTAACGTTGCGGCCAATCTGGCCGATTGTTTTGGCGTTCCCACGGGCATTGCCACCGCGATGGTGGATTATCCCATGGGCCACCTGATCGCCGAACGCGTGCGCGCCATGGGCGTGCAGCCCTTTTACAAACGCTTCGAGCACAACGGGGTCACTGGGCCGAATATGGCCACGGTATATAGCGATCGCGGCTATGGCGTTCGTCCTCCGGTGGTGTTTTACAACCGCGCCAATGAAGCCGGCGCCTTGCTGAAGCCCGGCGATTTCGATTGGAAGGCGATCTTCTCGGGCGGCGTCCGCTGGTTTCATAGCGGGGGCATTTTCGCCGCGCTGTCGCCGACCACGGGCGAACTGATCATCGAGGGCATGCAAGCCGCCAAATCCGCCGGCGCGGTGGTCTCGTTCGATCTCAACCATCGCGCCAAGCTGTGGAGTGTCTGGGGCGGCGAGGAACGCTCCATCGCGGTGCTGCGCCGCATCGTGCAGCAGGTCGACGTATTGGTAGGTAACGAAGAAGATATCCAGAAGGGACTGGGGCTTGCCGATATCGCCGCGACGGTGAAAGCTTATCCGCGGTTGAAAGTAGTAGCCACCAGTCTGCGCCAGGTGCACTCGGCCAACCGCCACACCTGGAGCGCCACGGCGTGGATTGCGGGGCAAACGTATTCGGCGCCCCAATGCGAATTGGACGTCTACGACCGCGTAGGCGGCGGAGACGGCTTCTCGGCCGGGCTGTTCTACGGACTGCTCGCCGGCGAATCCCCCGAGGAGGCGCTCAAACTCGGTTGGGCGCACGGCGCGCTGGTCAGCACGTTCCCGGGCGATACCACCATGGCCACGCTCGAACAAGTGCGTGCGTTCGCCAAAGGCGGCTCGGCGCGGATTCAGCGCTGAGTTATTCTGGACCTGAGTTATTCTAGGCAAGGTGTTGCAAAGCGCTATTTTTTTTGAGACGCCGGAGGAAATCCTGGCTCGCGTATTTCGTGAGCTAAGGCCCCGGACGCCGGTGCCTGCGATTCGTTTGAAATTTTGCCGCTTTGCCAACGCGAATAGCTCGGTGCGCTGGGACGAGTCGGGGCTCGAGTTTCGGATCACCGATGTGTTGGAGGGCGCTCCCGCGGCGATTCTAGAGTCTCTGACGCACATTTTGCTCGCGAAACTTCTGCGCCGGCCCACGCCGCGCATGCACGCCGAACGCTACCGGCGCTATCTCAATCGCAAGGAGATGCGGCGCAGCCTGCAGTTGGTGAAACAGACGCGCGGGCGAAAGTTCGTCTCCGGCCCGCAAGGCGCATGCTACGATCTGGAGCAGATTTTCGACGAGCTCAATCAGGCTCATTTCCACGGTCTGATGGCGCAGCCGCTGCTCGGCTGGAGCCGCGGACCCTCGCGCGTGATGCTGGGGCATTATGATCCCTCGCACAACGCGATCGTATTGAGCCGGCTGCTCGACCGCCGGGACGTTCCCCGGTTGGCGGTCGAATACGTCCTGTTTCACGAGATGCTGCATCTCCGCTTCCCGGTCGAGCATCGCGGAGCGCGGCGTTGCGTTCATACGCGCGAATTTAAGGACGCGGAAAAGCAATTTCCCGCGCTCGAAGAAGCGAAACGAATTCTAAAATCGATCTGCCGATGAGCGGGCCACCGGCAGAGTCGCAATCAGGCAATAGTTTCCTCCATTGCGGTTCTGAAAAGAGAACATCTCGCATCGAGAATTTCCGGGCCGGCGATCTTCCCTTGCTGGGGATATCCGGTGTATGATTTCATGTATCGCGTATGCGAGACTACAGCGGATCGAGCGTCGCCTTCGATCGCAGCGCCGCCGCCGACCTTTGGCGCAATACAATTTCCCAAATCCCCTCTGTCTTCGGCAGGCTCGTCTACCTCGCTTCGTTGCGGAATCCCAATAGCGGATTATACGAGCACCACGGATTAGGGCTGGTATTCGGAGAGGATGAAGCCAATAAGGCCCTGAAAAACAGCCACAACGCGGTTTTTGGGGAATGGTTGTCGTTTAACATCGAACAACAGAAGGCCGACCTGGATCTTTATATTTCGGGTCTGTTCGAGGACCGGCGGCTTGTGGTCGAGACCTGGATGCGGCTGGCGCCTTACCGCAACCTCCTGCCGACCGGCGTCCGCGCAACCGAGAGACGCCTTTATTTGGCTGATTTTGCCGCTCTCCTGGATCTGCTCAAGGCCGCGACCGGCGTCGCGGAGCCTGATCCAGACGCATAGCGATCCCCGAGACCTGGCCAATCAGGTCAATATCGTTAGGATATTTGTAAGTTCGCGGGCTGCAGTTCGAAATCGGATGGGGGATCAGCGTCAATTGCTCGCCGTTCAGGCTGGCCCAGCCGCATGCGAACCCTTCGCGATGCTCAAAAAAGTAAATTGGTCTTTCGAACTCGTTGTTCCAGCCGGAGTTGGCGATCTTCCGCTGCGTCTCATCGATGGAGACAAACGTGCCGGGTGGAAGCAAAGGATACATGAACCAATCGTCGGTACCCACTAGGGCATAGCGCTGCTCTTTCGGGTTGAGCGCATCGAGAAACAGCAATGGGAGCGTACCCCAGCGCTGTACCATGCGAGTGAGGTACGTGGTGCGGCGCGGGTCCAGGCCCGGATCGAGCGCTAGGGGCAACAAGACCTCGCCTTGGCCGCTTTGGCCTGTATTGCTTTGAAAAGACAATATATGCGTTTGCGGTACCTCTACGGTTGCCGCGTCAGCGGGAAGCGCCGCGAGCGAGATCCCGTACCACTCCAGAACTTCTTGTAAATCAAGGCGATAGATCGCGCAGAGCGAGTATAGCTTGTAAATGCTGGGAACCAGATTGCGATTCTCGATCTCGGAAACGCGGTTGATGAGTACGGCAAAATCGTCGTTGTGGTATTTGTCCGCGATCTTTTGGCTGGCCAACTCTACGTCACGAACCCGCAAATTGAGGCGTTCCCTCACGCGCCGTAGTTTCTGTCCAGGATCCTCCATGATATGATGCTCTCGCGAGCGCCTAGACACGACGCCTCAGGGTGCGGTTTCGGATTCGAGGGCGTTCGCGAGATCCGCTACAGGGTCGAATTATATCGGTCATAGCCATAAAGAGCAAGGCAAGAAAGCGGCCTTTGTTCGGTTTTCAGAACAAGATTTAGGCTTGACAAGAGTTTATCGCACTCGGCCACGAGGCTCGCCTGGCTGGTGGGTTAGCGCATAGTCGAAAAATTCAAGTGTCAGGAAAAAAATGGCCGTGACTATGAAGATTCGAAACGGTACATCTGATAACGATGCGTAAACAATCCTACAAGAAACGTCTAAAACCGCGGCGCACCGGAATCCAAGGGGAACTGGGCGCTTTCAGCCAGGAAGCGACGCGGCAGCTATTAGGACCGAAGACGGAAGTCGTTCCCTACCCCACTTTCGAGGGGGTGTTTGTAGCCCTGTGCACGGGAAAGATCGATGCCGCGGTGATCCCGATGGAGAATACGTTGGCTGGTTCGGTGTATGAGAACTACGATCATCTCCTGCATTTCGACGTTCGGATCGCCGCCGAGACCAACGTGCGCATCGTCCACAACCTCATCGCCCCTCCGGGCACTCAGTTCCGCGATCTCTGCAAGGTGTATTCTCATCCGGTCGCGTTGAATCAGTGCCTCAAGTTCTTCGCGCGCTACCCGAAGCTGGCGCGTGTTCCGTTCTACGACACGGCCGGCAGCGTCAAGATGGTGATGGAGACCAGGGAGCCCGGCGCCGCGGCGATCGCTTCCGAGGTGGCTGCCGCGCTCTATGGCGGGGCGATTCTCAAGCGCTCGATTGAGGACGATCGCAGCAATTTCACCCGCTTCTTTCTGCTGTATCCCTCCAACAAACTTCCGCCGCCGGGCCGCGCCAAAGAATGGAAGACCTCACTGGTGTTCACTACGCGCAATATTCCCGGAGCGCTGTTTCGCGCCTTGAGCGCGTTCGCGCTGCGGGATTTGAATCTGACCAAAATCGAATCCCGGCCCTTGCGCGGGAAACCTTGGGAATACCTGTTTTACCTGGACCTGTTGGGGCGCGAGACCGATCCTCGCGTCCAAAACGCCCTGCGGCACCTGGCGGAGATCGCCGACTTCCTGCGGGTGCTGGGTAGCTACCCGCCCGGGCGGTAAGCGGTTATTGGCCTTTTTCCGCTTCGCGCCTCCAAGCGAAGTATCCATCCAGCACTTCGAGTTTTTGAAGATTCGGCACGTCGATGGATTTTGACGGATCGTCCAGGTTCATCACTTGCGCGCTGGTATTGGTGAAGGCCGGCCAATTCGGCAGCCCGCTTCCGTTGGGATCGCCGGTCTTAGCGAAGTTTATCCAATACGAGGAGATCTCGTCAGCGACCTTGCGATCCGAGGCCGTAGCGGGCATGGCCGCCGGGAAATTGTCGAACACGTATTCGATTTCCGAGGCGTGCGCGGCGCCCCAGCCCGCGAACATCGGCATGTTGGGATAAGGCGGCCGATGGCTGAAATAGTAAACGTACGCCTTGCCTTTGCCGGTTTTCGCCTGGAGCCGCGCCCAAGTCCAGGTGGGCCAGGCGAAGGCAGTGTCGCGGAACATATCGCGGGCCGAACGGAGGGCTTCGGCATCTGTCGCGCCGGGATAAGCCGCCAGGATTTTGTCCGCGTATTCGCCGTATCCGGCGTGAATCTGTTTCTGGTAGGCGTCGGACTTCGCACTGGCGACGAACAGCGCGCCTTCGTCGGAATTCGTACCGATTAGCACGGCTGTGTCGTTGTAGCGTTTTTCCGAATAGAGTTTGTACTGATCGCCCAGCAGCACGTAGCCGTCGAAGTTCGGCCAAGAGCCGCCCAATCCCGGAGGCGAAGCTTTCAGGATTTCCTCCGCCGATTTCTTCCGCGCGTCGGCGATGGAGGTGACGCCCAGCTTGGCCAGGAATGCCTTCCCGTTCTTCTCCGCGGTGGCGAGGGAATCCATGTTGGCCCCGCCTTCGGCGGGCGTCTCGCGTTCCGGCCCGAAGTTACCGCCGCTCTCGGAAATCGCGCCGCGGAACAATCCCTTGGCGAGCGGCGATGCCGAAAGCATGCTCACCGAAATCCCACCGGCCGATTCGCCGAAGATGGTGACGCGATTCGGATCGCCACCAAACGCGGCGATGTTGCGCTTCACCCACTGCAATCCGGCGATCTGGTCGAGGAGTCCGTAATTACCCGAATGGCCGCCTTGCTCGGCCGTCAGCTCGGGATGGGCCATGAACCCCAACGCGCCCAGCCGATACGCCACGCTCACCAGAACCACGCCCTTCTTGGCCAGATTTGCGCCGTTGTAAGTGCCGATCGAAGTGGCGCCCGCCGTGAAGCCGCCGCCGTAGATCCAGACCATCACCGCCAGCTTTTCGCGCGGCGACTTGGCAGGCGTCCAGACGTTGAGATAGAGACAATCCTCACTCACCGGGACCTTTTCCATCCCCAGAGCCTCGAATGCGATCGGAACCTGGGTGCATCCCGGCGCAAACTTGTCAGCGTTGCGGACTCCGGCCCATGCGGCGGGCGCCCCGGGCGCACGCCAGCGCAAATCGCCGAGCGGCGGCGCGGCGAACGGAATGCCTTTATAAACCGTGACGCCGTCTTCCATCGCGCCCTGGACCAGGCCCGATTGCGTGCGAACGGGTTTTGGCGTTTGCGCGGCCAACTCCAGCGCACCCACAAACGCAACCAACGCGACCATCGTTAGCTTTTTCACCATTGCATCCCTGCCTTTCGTTGCCGCCATTTAGTGTATCTCTGTTGAGACAGAAGCGGCGTTCGACCGGCCGAGTCTCGCATATAATCGTTAGTACTGTTTCGCTGAATCAACTCGATTCGTGGGTAGGAGGCTGTTTTGCTGAGAGGCTCCAAGTGTGGGTTTTCGGGTTTGGCCATGGTCGCGCTTGTTGCGGCGCTGAGCGTGGCGTCTTCGAAGGCTCAGGTCACCGTCGGCGCTTCCATCACAGGCCGCGTGACGGATCCCTCCGGGGCGGTGGTTCCGGGCGCGACCATAACAGTGAAAAGCCTCGATACGGGTGTGTCGAAAACGGTGACTACGGACAGTTCGGGCGACTACACCGTACTGGGATTGCCGGTCGGCCCGCAGGAAGTGACCGCCGTCAGCGTCGGCTTCATTCTGTCGGGCCCCGCTCACGTGACGCTGGTAGTGGGTCAAGAGGCCGTGGTGAATTTCGCTCTCCAGCTTGGAACTGGCGAGGTGGCGACGCGCGTCACGGCTGAGACGCCGCTGGTCAACGCTACCACCGAACAGGTCTCCGGCGTTGTCGGCGAGAAGCAGATCAAGGATCTGCCGTTGAACGGCCGCAGCTACGACGATCTGATCACGCTGAATCCAGGCGCCGTGAACTATAGCGCGATGAAGAGCGCGAATACCAGCACGAGTGAAGGCAACACGTTCTCCGTCGATGGCCGCCGGACGTACGAAAACCTGTTCCTGGTGAACGGCATCGAGTACACAGGCACCAGCCAGCTCGGCATCACACCCGGCGGCGCGAGCGGCGAGCTGCTGGGCGTGGACGCCATTCGCGAGTTCAACGTGCTCACCGACACTTACGGCGCCGAGTACGGCAAACGCGCCGGAGCGCAGGTGATGGCGATCACGCAATCGGGAACGAATCAGTTGCACGGGACGCTGTACGAATTTCTGCGCAACAGCGACCTGGACGCCCGCAACTTCTTCGATGAGAATTTTGTTCCGCCCTTCCGCCGCAACCAGTTCGGCGCGTCGCTGGGAGGGCCGCTCAAGAAAAACAAATGGTTCCTGTTCGGAAACTGGGAAGGCTTCCGGCAGGTGCTGGCCGAGAGCAGCGTGAGCATTGTCCCCACCGTTGCGGAACGCCTGCTGGCCACTCCGGGCATGCTGCCCTATACGCAGCTCTGGCCGCTGCCGAACGGCTCGCCGTTGGGCGGCGGAGTGGCACTGTCCTACAACAATCCCCGCCAAACCGTATTGGAGAATTTCGGAACCGTGCGGACGGATTACATCCTGAGCGATCGCGATACCTTCTCGGCTGCTTATACCATCGACGACGGCAACAGCACCATTCCGCAATCGGACCCCTTGTTTGGGGCGTTCGAGCCGCTGGCTACGCAACTGGCGAGCGTGGAGGAGACGCACGTCATCTCGCCCGAGATTCTGAACACATTTCGCGCCGGATTCTCGCGCGCCTCGTTCGCCTATGACCCGGTAGATTTCGTCAGCTTTCCCGCCGACACTGACTTCGTTACCGGATTAGGACCGGGCGGCATCGTGATCGGCGGCGGCGTCACCACCACCAACGGCGGCACCATCACGTCCGCCGGGCCGAACAACGCCTCCGACGTCTGGAATCGCAGAAATCTGTTCACCTACACCGATAGCGTGCAGATCATCAAAGGCCGCCAGCAGATCACCGCGGGCCTTTGGTTCCAGCGCATCCAGGAAAACGACGACACGGCCTCCCGCCAGTTGGGCCAGGCGAGCTTCGCCAGCCTGGCCGCGTTCCTCCAAGGCACTCTCACCACGTTCCAAGTGGTTCCCGACGCCAACGAGCTCGGATGGCGCAGCCTGTTCGGCGCGGGCTACTTCCAGGACGCGATCAAGCTGACGCCCAACCTGACGCTCAGCGCCGGCCTGCGCTACGAATTCACCACGGGCTGGAATGAGGAATCCGGCCGCGCCGCCAATTACATCCCGGGCTCCAACGGATTCTTAGAGACGAACCCAATTGTGGGCAATTCCGTCTTCACGCACAACAACGCCACGCACCTGCTCGGCCCACGCGCCGGCCTCGCCTGGGATGTTTTCGGCAACGGAAAAACCGCCGTTCGCGCCGGCTGGGGCATGTATTACTCGCTGATCGACGATTTGAGCTTCCTGCTGAACTCTCTTCCTCCGTATAACGGCACCGTGACGCTCAGAGGATTGCTGCCATCGCAGGTTCCATTGACAGCGGGCGTGCCGCCGTCGCCCGCTACGATTTTCGCTCCGGAGGGTATCCAGCCCAACGCCAAAACCCCGACCGTCCAGGAATGGAATTTCACCATCGAACAGCAACTCGCCCGCGACACCGTGCTGCGCGCCTCTTACGTGGGTTCTTTCGGGTATCACGGGTTCGTGAGCGTCGATCCTAACGCCATTCCGCCGACGGTCTGCACCAGTTCGGCGGGTTGCTCGGCGGGCGGCAATCTCAAGAGCGGCAGCATCGTGCCGCAAGGAACGCTCTACGTTCCCGGACCCAATGCCGCCCTGCCCAATCCGAAACTAGGCGCGGGATTTTTCTGGTACACCGAAGGCAACAGCAGCTACAACGCGCTGCAGTTGGATGTGCTCCATCGCTTCAGCAACGGACTGCAGTTCCGCGCCAATTACACGCACTCCAAGGACCTAGACATGAACTCGGCGCTGACCGGTGCGCAGGCCAACAACCAGCCGCAAATGATCCTGGACCCCTACGATGTCCGGCGCGATTGGGGACCGTCGGCGTATGACATTCCCAACTCGGCGAGCCTATCGGGAACCTACGATCTGCCGTTCGGGAGAGGCAGGGCGCTTGCGAACAACTTGGGCTCGTTCGGCGATCATCTGGTGAGAGGGTGGCAGCTCAACGCGATCGTTTCGCTGATGAGCGGTTTCCCGTTCACTCCGGAGGTGGGGTCGAACCAGTCCGGCGACGGCGATACCAGAGACCCCGACCGCCCGTCTCTCAATCCGAATTTCACTGGACCAATCATCACGGGCAATCCGAACCAGTGGTTCAATCCGAAGGCGTTTATTCTGCCGGCGGCCGGGACATTCGGAAATATCGGACGCGGGGTCTTGACGGGGCCGGGGCTGGCGGATCTGGACGCCTCGCTGTTTAAAACCACCGCGATCACAGAGCGCACCAGTTTGCAGTTCCGCGCGGAACTTTTCAACGCGCTCAACCATGCGAACTTCGCCACGCCCAACGCAACCGTGTTCTCGAGCGGCGCTTATAGTCCGTCGGCGGGACTGATCACCGCGACGGCAACCACGTCGCGGCAGATCCAGTTTGGATTGAAGCTGATTTTCTGAACTACTGCGCTTTGTGCGCGAACACCTGCACGTCGATGTCGGAGCTCTTGTCCCATCCGGCGCCTCTGCCGTCGAACACGCTCTCGAACTTGCCGCCGGAGGTGAACAGCAGCATTTTGCCGTCGGCGCC
>JASHQT010000014.1 GCA_030039005.1 Bryobacteraceae bacterium | reverse complement strand
CTTGTACAGCGGCATGCTGATTTTCCAGGGCCGCGAGAACGTCTGCGGATCTTCGATGGTGGCTTCGTAGTTCAATATCGTGGGCGAGACGGGCGTGTAACGCTCCACCACGTGCAACATGTCGCTATGAAAATCGCCCGCGCGGTCGAACCACGTCTGATCGTTCATGCCGGTGACGTCCACCACCAGTGTGTCGCCTTCCCAGTGCCCGGCCGACCAGCCCATCCAACTGTCCACCGGCGCCGGTCCGGGATTATCCATGTAAATGGTGCGCACGCCGCCGTCGTATTCATAGGACATCAGAATCACCTTGTTCGATTGCACGATTTGGAACGGGAAGGGCATGTAATTGGCGCGCGGAACGCCGGGCAGATAGCATTTCACCTCGGGGTCCAGCTTCAGGCGGTCGGCGTAGTTTGCTTTTTTCTTTTCGAGCGCCGCGGGCAGGTAAGGAATCGCGCCCCCTTCTACGACTCCGATTCCCGGCGGCTCGGCGCCCTCGGCGCCTAGGGGGACAAGTTGCCCGGCCTGCGCCGCGTGGCCCTCCAGGTCCCATTCAGCCGTATTCATGGCCTGCCAAATGCCGTTGACGTCCGGATGACCGTCGGGGGTTCGGGCCGGTCTATAGGTTTGAGCGCTCGCTGGTGCGAGCAGGGACGCCGCGGCGATGGCGGCGAACGCAAGCGTGGGGAGGGTTCTCCAGGACATATTTCGTGACTCCGATCCTATATCCGCCCGCTGCAGGTGTCAAATGACTCGTAGTCAATGACGGGTAGTCAGCGGAATGTTGGTTGATGTTCCTGCGGGCGTCAGACTGCGGCTCTCAGCCTAGGGTCAAAATCGAATGGTTCCGAAGCAAGAAATCTAATCTGCGCGAAGTCTCTGTGAGCGACATTCAGGACGTAGTTGCGCTCAGCCGGAATGATCGACGATGGCACGCTCAAAACGGCTGACTCCTGCCCGTTGATCCAATACGTCCCGATGTCCTGTCGGTCATTAAGAGCGTCGTCAGCAGGATCCCATACGTCGAGGGATTCCACCTCGATAATCCTGACCCCATCTGGGATCTCCACGGCGGTTAAGACGAAGTCAGTTGGCAGAAGAGAAAAGTGGACCAAGATTTCCAGCGCAGCGAGCGACCGGGAGCTTGCAGTGTAAACTACCTGCTTGCCAGATGCGTTCCATGTCCCACCGTGAAGGGCGGCTCCTATGCCGCTGCTCGGAACGTACCGGCTGGAACACAACCGATACGCAGTAATCACAGGACGCCGTGCTCCAGTCGGTCAAGGACCACCAGGACACGGTTTTTTCCATCCGGCGCGGCGAGCAGTGAAATGGGTGTCGCATAATCAAGATCGCGAACGGGCGTGCCAAGCCATCGCAATGCTTCATCGGCACTGCCGATCACTTCCGTGGCCCGGGTGACCACCTGTTGAAGTGCAGCCGCATCAGTGGCGGTAGCCTTCATTCGTTGAGGCTTAGCAGAACCGGAAGAGATCACTTGTGCCTCCTTGGAAATTTTCCCGTCACTCATTGGTCACTTCTTCTTTCTCTATCGGATGGCAGTCCCCAAAGGTCTCTACCATGTTCACCCGAGGTCAGTTAGGATGTTCACCCGAGACGACACAGGGGCGAAAGAACCATCGCCACAATATGGCAAAGCAACTGTTGCACCAAAGCTGCTCATCTTCTCCCACTATACATTGACGCTTCATAGCCGATGGGAAGTTGCTCAAGAAGTGTAGTGGCGGAAGCCCCTTTTTGGTTTCCTAACTAACAGATTCGAGGTGGCTTCCAAAAGCTTCCGAAAAAGTCGGCCGTCACGATATCATGTGGCTGTCGGCACGCCGGAGGCAAGCAAAAAAAAGCACCCAGTAGCGGTTATTGGGTACTGGATGGGTGATACGGCCCTACGCGCTGTGTCTGCCCGTCGACTCGGTCCGGCAGTTGCGCTGATCTACCTTTTCGGGGACTACCACATGACGAGGTTGCTTGAATGGCTCTATTTCAATAACGACAACGACGACCGGGTTTCCCGCTCCACCTGCGTCAGCGTGCATTGGAGCGGCGACTTGTCCGGACGCCAGCGCAGCAGTCTGGTCCCGTGCCGGAACCGGCCGCCGGTGAAGTGATCGTACTCCACCTCCACCACGAGTTTCGACGCGAGCGGTTTCCAGTCGTCCATATTGCGCTTGCTCCAGCGGCTGGGACCTCCGGGTGCTTTGCCCGTAAATCCGGGCTCGGCGATCAGCGCTTCCAGCTTGCGCGTGATTTCCTTGCGCTGACCGGTTGAGATCGCAGAGGTGAATCCCACGTGATTCAGCTTGCCGCCGCCGTCATATAGGCCCAACAGTAAGGAACCCACCACTTTGCCTTTGATTGCGTAACGGAACCCACCGACCACGCAATCGGCGGTGCGGCGATTCTTGATCTTTTGCATCCCGCCCCGCGTGCCGCTCATGTAGGGCAGGTCCAAGCGCTTAGCGATCACGCCATCGAGCGATCCGCGCATCTCGCGAAACCAGCGCTTGGCCTCCTCGAAGTCGCGCGTGGCGGGCGATAGCTCGAGCCGGCGCCCACGCAGGAATTTCTTCGCCCAGCGTTCCAGTTGGGGCCGGCGCCGACCAAGAAGGTCCTGGACCAGCGCTTCGCCGCGCTCATTCGCCAGCAGATCGAAGACGATGTACAGGCAGGGATACTGCTCGGAAAGCATCTTCACCCGGCGGGCGGCCGGATGGATGCGCTGCAGCAATTCGTCGAAGGACGGCTCGCCGTCCACCAGGATAATAATCTCGCCGTCGAGTACGAAGCGCTCGGACTTCAGGCTGGCCAGCGCGGCGACAAGCTCCGGGAAGTAGCGGGTCAGGGGTTTTCCGGCCTTGGACTGTAGTTCTACCTCGTCGCGATCACGAAAGGCGAGACAGCGGAATCCGTCCCACTTGGGCTCGTATTGCCACTCGGCGCCCGCGGGAAGCTCCTCGGCGACGTTCGCTTCCATCGGCGGATAGGGAATGCGTAGTGGCAGCTTCACAGAAACTGCTCCAACCGCACACGCCGTCGTACGAGAAGAAGGGGATGGAACAGATCGCCGCGGCGCCGCACGCGTTCGGGGACGTTGTCGATCCGGAAATCCTCCAGTTTGAAACCACGTTCGATTTCATCCCAGCCCACAGGCGTCGAGACCACGGCGCCAGGTTTGGGACGGACGGAATACACGGATGCCAGTGTCCGTCCCCAGGCGTTCTGGTTGTAGTCCACCAGCACGTGTTTGGGCGGCCGCTCGGCCACGCGGTATTCAGCCGTAATGAGCTGGGGGAAGCGCGCGGCCAAGACCTGCGCCATTTGCTTGGCGAATCCCCAGACTTGCTTTTGGAGCGGTCCGCGGCGAATCGGAACGTAGATGTGGATTCCGCGCGATCCGCTGGTTTTCGGGAAACTGGGGATTTTGAGATCCAGCAATGCCGCACGCACGGCTAGCGCCGTTTCCAATACCTGGCTGAATGAGGCGCCCTCGCCGGGGTCGAGATCGAAATGCAGGTAATCCGGCCGATCGACGTCGTCGCAGGTGGCATACCATTGGTTCAAGTCGATACATCCCAGGTTCACCACCCAGAGCAGCGACGCCAAATCTTGCACCATGGGGAACTGGATCACGTTCCCCGAAGCGTGCCGGATTTCGCAGGTTTGAATCCATTCCGGGTGCGGCTCGGGAATGCGCTTTTGAAAGAAGAACGCTTGCGACGCGCCGTTAGGATAGCGCTTCATCACCATGGCGCGATTCTTCAGATGCGGCAGCAGGACCGCGGAAATGTCCGCGTAATATTGCAGCAGATCCCGCTTGGAGATGCCTTCTCCGGCCCAGAACAGCTTGTTGAGATTGGTCAATTTCAGTTCACGCCCGGCGGTCGTGAGGAGTGCTTCGTTTTGGCCGCGAGGGACAAGAACTCTCGCTTTAGCGATGCGACGCATCCTGCTCTTAGACCAGGGCTGGAGGAGTTCGTTTCGCGTGCCACGCGCGCGGCTCAGCAGTTTCGACGGAGCCGCGACTGCGAGGGAGGCGGTGCTAAGCGCTGGAAGCGGCCGCGTCGCTAGGATCCAGATTCGCAATGAGCGCGCGCAGACGCGCGAATTCCATGACTTGGCTCACCATGATGGCCATCTGCTGCGCCGATTGTTCCGAGAGGCCTGCCCCGTTTTCTTCGAACCGTTCCACCTGGGTATTGATGGTCACACCCATGGGGGTCGGCCAGCCACGCAGGGCGTGCACGATGGAACGGGATGCCGATAAGACCATGCCGGTGGATTGCCAGCCGTGTCCGCAGACGATCAGCCCCACTGCACGGCCGTCCAGGTACGGTTCCGGGTCGCGGCACATGTCCTCGGTGTAATCGAGCGCGTTCTTCACCAATCCCGAAATCGAGCCGTGGTAGCAGGGTGTGGAAAGAATCACGCCGTTGGCCCGCCGCAACGCGGCGATCAGGCGCTGGGCGGCTTCGGATCGCGCAGGCGACTCGGGCGCATACATGGGCAAGTTGATACTCGCGCCGTCGAACAGTTCCACCTCGGCGCCTTGCCCGGCGGCGAGTGCCAGCGCATAGCGCAAGGCTTTCTCGGAAGATGAACCGGGACGCGTGGTGCCTCCGATTCCCACGATAAAAGGACGAGAACTCTCCATCGATATCTACCATCATGGCGCATAACGGCTCCGCCCGGCTCGGATACAATGGATGCGGTTGAAACATTTATGAAATTCGGCGGTTTTTACGAGCATCAGCTCCCGCGGCCTTGGGCTTGCGATTCCGAACACACGCTGCTGAAGAATGCGCTCGAACAGGCGGTGTTGTCGGATCGGTCCGGGTACGAATACGTCTGGGCGACGGAGCATCATTTCCTGGAGGAATACGCGCATTCTTCCGCTCCGGAGGTGTTCCTGGCGGCGGTGGCCGCGCGGACCAAGAACGTGCGCATCGGACACGGCATCGTGCAAACGCCGCCGTCCATCAATCACCCGGCGCGCATCGCCGAGCGCATCGCCACGCTCGATCTCTTGAGTGACGGGCGCGTGGAATTCGGCACCGGCGCCGGCGCCACGGAAACGGAATTGGGCGGGTTTTTGGTGCCGCAGTCCGAAAAAAAGAACATGCAACTCGAAGGCATGCGCGTCGCCGTCCGCATGTTGGTGGAGAGCCCGTTTACCGGCTATGAGGGCCAATTCGTGAAGGTTCCCGCCCGCAACGTGATGCCCAAGCCGTTGCAGAAGCCGCATCCGCCGCTGTGGATGGCTTGCTCGCGCCGCGAGTCGATCATCCAGGCCGCCAAGCTCGGCATGGGCGCGCTGACGTTTTCGTTCGTCTCGCCCGAAGAAGCCCGGCATTGGGTGAGGGATTATTACGAAGTCATCGAAAACGAGTGCGAGCCGCTGGGCTATGCGGTGAACCCGAATTTCGCGGTGGCCGCGCCGTTTTTGTGCGATCTCGATCGCGAGCGCGTGGAGCAAGTCGGCGCCGAAAGCTACGGCTTTTTCATTTATGGCCTCGGGCATTACAGCTTTTTCGGCGAGCACCGCCCGGCCAAAACCGATATCTGGGACGAATTCAAGAACCACCCCAAGGATTTCGCTCCTCCCGAAGGCCGCATCCAGGATTGCGTCGGCACGCCCGCCATGTTGCGCGAGCGCCTGCGCGATTTCGAACAGGCAGGAATCGATCAGGTGCTGTGCATTTCGCAAGCCGGAAAGATCCCGCACGAGCTGCTGTGCTCGTCGATCGAGCTGTTTTCCAAAGAGGTGCTGCCGGAATTCAAGGAGCGGGACTTGGGCGAGGCCGGCAAAGTCGCCGAGCGCCGAGCGCGAATCAATGAAAAAGCGCTAGCGCGCAGGGAAAAAGCTACCCAGAGCCAAGCCGCGGAGCAAGAGGTGGTGATTCGGGCAGCCGGACACCACTAGGCAGCTTGGAAGTAACGTTACCTGGGCGCTGCTGGAAAGTCTAACCTGCGAGGAATGTCTGGAGCCCGCGTGCTAGAATGAAATCGATCCCATCCCACTCGATGTCCGCTCAAGCCGATCTTTCCAAGCTCAGCGTTGGCCAGTTCGCGGAGCGTTTCCGCAGCGAAATGATCCCGCTCAGCAACACCTTTTCCTATTTCTGCGCCTCTGTTCCGCTCAGCGAGGAGGATCTCAAGGAGTACCTGGAGGAGCCCATCGCCGCTCTTCCGCCTTCCCTCGCCGCACTGCTGCCGAAGGTTTCCATCATGCTGGTTCCATACCTGGAACGCGTGGAGAGCAAAGAGAAAGAGGGCAAAGAAAAAGACGGCAAGGAAAAAGGGGCGCTGCACGGGGATGAGTTCGTGGTCACGGAACGCCCGCCCGAGAGCCGGGCTTCCTGGGCCAGCCAGGTCCGCTTCGATCATGAAGAAGTGCTGGTTTTCGCGCTGAAGGACCAGGACGTTTCGGAGTATCACTATCGTTTCTATCACGTGCTGGCGACGCTGGCCGCCGATCACTGCGCCGAGGAAGCCTTGCTCGAATACAGCGGGCTGCTGCGCGAAGAATTGAGCGCGCGCGTGCATGGCGAAGTGGATGAAGAAAGCTGGCACATGAAGCAGGCGCTGCTGCGCCGCGACACGAACTTCCGCAAGGAAACCAAGGTCTTTCGCGATTACGTGCGCCAGTCGCTCATCGACACGCTGACGCTGTATCTGCACGGCATCTGCTGCGACATCGACGTGGAAACCGGGCCTCGCCAGTTGCCCAGCCGCCATATGCGCAAACGGCTGGTCCTCCTCGCTAACTTGTATCCGCCGCCCGAAGGCTACGCGATTTTCCCCGAGCACCAGGAACGCTCGCAGTAGTTTACGAATCATTACAGCCGGATGGAAACGGGGCGTGAGCGGCCTACGTTCTGTATGGCATGGTCTCAGTGCAGGGTGCCGATCCGGATGCGGCCTTGATGGTGAACGTTTGCCGCGGAAACGAAGCCAGCTTCGAGACACTTCTCGCGCGGCACCGCAGCGGCGTGGTGAATCATCTGTATCGCCTGGTGCACAACCGGGCGATTGCCGAAGAACTGGCGCAGGATGTCTTCCTGCGCGTCTATCGCTTCCGCGACCGTTATCAGCCCGAGGCCAAGTTCAGCACCTGGCTGTTCCGCATCACCACCAACGTCGCGCTGAATTGGAGACGCGATTCCCGGCGGGAAACCGCGCACTTGAGCCTGGACGTGGCGTTGCACGACCCGCATCAAATTCAAGTGGCGGACCGGACGCCGCGGGCTGACGAACGGCTTCTCGCGGAACTCTACGCCCTGGAGATTCGCGACGCCATCGAAAGCCTGCCGGCGAAGCAGCTCGCGGCGGTCCTGATGCACAAGTACGAGGGCATGGATTATGCGGCCATCGCGCAAAACCTCGGCTGCTCCATTCCCGCCCTCAAGTCGCTGCTGTTTCGGGCCTACGAGACGCTGCGCCGCCGCTTGGCGCATTTCGCTCCGCCGTCGCTAGTCAACTGACGCGCGACCGGGCCGCTTCGAATCGTCCACAATGAATGCATGATGAGGACGGTTGTGCTCGGTGCGATATCTGTTCTTGCGTTCGCGCAATCGGTGAGCAATTTTGTTCTCGTCGCCCATAGCGGCGCGGGCGACTATTCCAAAATGTCGCCGCAGACGATCGAAGCGCGGCGCGACGGAATGGTGACGGCCATGCGAGCCGGTTACGCGATCCTGGCACGCGGCGGCAGCAGCCTGGACGCGGTGGAAGCCACGGTCCGCGTGATGGAGGACTCCGGGCTCTATGACGCCGGGCGCGGCGCTTATTACACCCAGGCGGGCGTGCCGGAGATGGACGCCGCTATCATGGACGGCCGCACGTTGCAGGCGGGCGCGGTGGCTTCGGTGCAGCACATCGCCAATCCGATCCACCTGGCGCGGCTGGTGATGGAGAAGACGCCGCACGTGATGCTGGTGGCCGACGGCGCCGAAGAGTTCGCGAAATCGCAAGGCGTCCCGTTGGTTTCGCCGTATTACTTCTACACCGACCGCGAATGGAAGCGGTTTCAGGATGCGGAGAAGAAGAAGGATCGGGAGAAGCCGGAGGTAAAGAAACAAGCGGGCGACGGCCACGGGACCGTCGGCGTGGTGGCGCTGGATATGGCGGGCAATCTCGCGGCCGGTACGTCCACGGGCGGGACGGTGCTGAAGATGCCGGGCCGCGTGGGCGATTCGCCGATCATCGGCGCGGGCACCTACGCCAATAACGATAGCTGCGCGGTCTCGGCCACCGGTACCGGCGAATACTTCATTCGCAATACCGTGGCGTCGGACATTTGCGCGCGCGTGCGCTACCTGCACGTCTCGCTGGAACAAGCCGCAAATGAGGTGATCCTGAAAGAATTGGCGGCGCAGCACGGCGACGGGGGAGTGATCGCGCTCGATCGCGCCGGCCGTGTTGCGACGCCGTTCAATACCACGGGTATGATGCACGGCGTGGTCCGCAACGGCGGCCAGATCGAGTTATCGGGCTGGAGCAAAAACGCGGAGCCGGTAGTGGTGTCCGCAAAATGAATTGGGCCGGCTACGCCGTTCTTTCCGCGTTTTTCGCGGCGCTGGTGGCCATCTTCGGCAAGATCGGCGTGGAAGGCGTGGACAGCAACCTGGCAGTCGCGTTCCGCACGGCGATTATCGTTTTCTTCGCCTGGGGCATCGTGGCGCTGCAGGGCAACGCGGCGGACATCTTCAAGATCTCGCGCCACACGTTCGTCTTCCTGTTTCTATCCGCCATCGCGACCGGTCTTTCGTGGCTCTTCTATTACCGGGCGCTGCAGTTGGGTGAGGCTTCGCGCGTGGCGCCCATCGACAAACTCAGCGTGGCGCTGGCGGTGGTGATGGCGTTCGTATTTTTAGGCGAGAAGCCGCACTTGGGCAATGTGCTGGGGGCGATTCTAATCGTCACGGGAGTGCTGGTGACGGTCTTCGTCCGCTGACGCGTCGGATGCATCCTGCGCTTCCAGCGCGTCCAGCGCCTCGGCCTGCTTTGCGAAGCGCTTCAATACCCGGATCGATTGGCCGGCGGAAAACCCCGCGTAGCGCAAGCGCCGGAATGCCGCGGCCAGATTCTTTTGCTCGCTCAGGAACTCGCCCAGCTTCTTGCCGCGATATTTGCGCCGCAGAAACTCCTCGATCAAGTCCGCTTCGTTCGTTTCGGCGTAGGTTTGCTCGGTCACTTGCGTGGCCAGCTCCGGCGCGACGCGCTTCTGGCGCAGGTCGCGCAGCACGCGCATTTTTCCCAGGCCCTGGTCCTCCAGGCGCGCGGCGGCGTAGCTTTCGGCGAAGCGCCGGTCATTGAGGTAGCCCGCTTCTTTGAC
Organism: Bryobacteraceae bacterium; assembly: GCA_030039005.1. The sequence continues at coordinate 14,259 of JASHQT010000014.1, read as the reverse complement.
TTTGGACAGGACGGCGTCGACGTCGGCTTCGTTTCGCGCGCGGCGGCGCAGCTTCTCGCGCAGCTCGCCGGTGGAATGCGCCCGCGCGCCGAGCGCTCGTAATGCAACGTTTAGCAGCTTCTCGCGATCTAACGGCTGAGGCGGTGTTTTCGCCATAAGAAACAGATCAAATTACAGGCTACGCTAGCAGATTCCAGACTGCTATTGTAGAGATGAGCCTGAACGGAAAGAAAGGACGGCTAGGCATGGAAGACGATAACAAGTTTTCGTATTTTTTCCTGGGGTTAGGACTGGGGGTGGCGGCGGGGCTGCTGTTTGCTCCGAAATCGGGACCCGAAACCAGGGACCTGCTACGGTCCAAGGCCGATGAAGGCAAGGAGTTTTTGAAGCGGCGAACCGCCGAGGTGCGGGAGCAGGCCTCGGACGCGATCGAACGCGGCCGGTCGACAGTCACCAAGCAACGCGACAATCTGATGGCTGCCGTGGAAGCCGGCAAGCAGGCCTATCGCGAGGCAGTCAGCGCCACGCCCAACGACGCCGACCGTTTGTAAGATCCGCGGAGAAACATCATGAGCGAAATCGCTTTGCTGTACGTGATGGCAGCGTTTGTCATCATCGCGGCCATTGCGCTGTGCATTCAGGCCGGCATGCTGGCAGGAATTTACCGCACCACCAAGGCGCTCCAGGAATCCATCAATCCGCTGCTTCCGAAGGTGGAAAGCCTGGTCACCAAGGCCGACGCGACCGTGGAGCAGAGCGGTAAGCAAATCACCGAGGTCACCACGCGGGCCAACGAAATCCTGGATTCCACCAAACGCCAGTTGGCGATCGTGGAGGAAGTGGTGGGTGACGCAGCGGCGCGCGCCAAACTGCAGATGGAGCGCGTCGAGCTGGTGATCGACGACACCTTAAGCCGCGCGCACGAGACGGTGGCCGTGGTTCACGACGGCATCATGCGGCCGCTGCGCGAAGTGAACGGGATCGCGGCGGGCGTGCGCGCCGCGCTGGGGGCGCTGGCGCGTGGCAACCGTGCGACGGTGGACCGTGCCACCAGCGACGAGGAGATGTTTATCTAGCTACTGCGAGGGCGGGGGCGCCGTGGCAGGTGCGCTGGTCGACCCCGCTGAGCCCGGAGAACCGGCCGAAGTGGACGGGCCGGAGCTAAACGGACTCGAACTCGGACCGCTTCCAAACGGAGAGTTGCTGCCGCTTTGGTTTTGCTGCATCTGCTGCTGTACATTCTGCTGCGCGTTGACGGCAGCGGCGCCCACCACGTTCTTATCTTTCTTGAGGTCGTAGATGAATTCCCACTCCTTGTACTTGGAGCGGTCGTTGACTTTGTGGATGCCCTTGCCGTCAGCAGTGCTGGCGACTCCGGCAATCCCGCCTGTATTCCCGCTGGTGAACGCGGAAGCGATGGAAGACGGTGGCTGCCGCGGCGTAGTAAGGAGGTTCTGAATCATACTGGCCGCGCTTTGCGGGCCGGCGGCGCCCGTTGGATTTCCGGGACCACCGGGGTAGCCAGCCGTGCCAGCGCCGCCCACATAACCTCCCGATGGCCCCGATGGCGGGTAACCTGGGTTCGGATAGGGAGAAGCGCTCGGAGCGAATCCAGTGGAGGGATTCGCGTTGGGAGGCGATCCGAATGGCACTGGCGCCACCGGCTGGCCGGGCACCTGTGGGGGCTGGCCGGGAATCCCAGATTGACCGGGAACGCCGGTTTGGCCCGGCTCAGCGGGATTGCCGGGCTGATTGGGGTCGCCGGGCTGTCCTGGCTGATTAGGATCGCCCGGCTGTATAGGCTGGCCCGCTACGGGCTGCCCGGGCACCGGTTGCCCGACGACTGGTTGCGGTGCCGGCTGCGGCTGTTGAGGCTGATTGGGATCCGGCTCGGGCGGAGGCTGGTCACCCGAAGGTTCGCCGGGGAGGTCGCCGGGATTGCCGGCTGCGGCTTCGCTCTGAGACCCGATGATGCGATCGCTGGGCCTTTTCTGGGCCATGTCCAGCGGATTGATCTGCTGGGCGTTGGGGTCGTTAGGATTATTCGGATCGGCGGGTTGTCCGCTGTTCGCCGAACCCGAGCTTTGAGATGTTTGTGAAGTCTGCGAAGTTTGCCCGTTCGGGGAAGTCTGCCCGTTCGGGGAAGTCTGAGAAGCATTCGCGCCCGCTCCGCCGCTCGATCCGGGCAACGGGGGCGGAGGCTGTACCAGCGAGTCGGTGAGCTGTCCGGCCGGCCCCACGTGCAGCAAGCGATACTGCTTGCCAGTCAACGGGTCTAAGTACCGGTGGCGCAGGAAGCGAATGTTGCGCGTAGTCTCCAGATCGTCCAGGGTCTGGGGATAAAGCTGGTATTTGCGGTAGAAGAGCTGGATGGCGCGAACGTACTGGTGTCCGCGATCGATGGTCATCTGTTCGCGGTCGCGCTGCGATTCGAACGCGAAGCGCGGCACTTCCATGTAAAGGGTGATGGCGACCGCCGCGGCCATGACGAGCACCAGAAGGAGCGCGAAGCCCGACTCGTTGTTTCCCCGTCGTACTGCCGGTTTCATCCCTTCAGCTCCGCTTCCTCTTCATCCCTTCAGCTCGGCCTCGAGCGGCAGCGTCTGCTGGTTGTTGCTCTTGAATTCCGTATCTTCCACTACCGCCGAATTGACGCCGATCCGCAGGATTTTGTAGCGCTTCTTGATCATATCGCCTTCGCCGGCGATCACGATATCTTCGCCGTCCAGAAAAAACGCTCGCCGGTCGCCGTCGGCCTTGTTCTTGTTGATGAAACCGTAGAATTTGAGCGGGATGGGCGGCGCCTTGGGCTCGGGGGCCGGCGCGGGCGGCTTTTGCTCGATGGGGCCGACGAATGGACGCTTGATCGCGATTATGTCCGGCTCCTTTACGCCGATCTCCGCGGGCGGCGGCGTGGCGCTGATCTCAAACAGCGAACGCGTACCCGCGTCCACGTCTACTTTTTTCAACTTCGCGAGCAAATCCAGACGCAGGGTCGGGTCGATGTTGGCGGTATCGACATCCTTGGGTTTGAACGACGGCCGGAACTCGCGCGAGCCGCCGGCGTCCTCCTGCACTCTACGGAATGATGACCGTTGGGCCCCGCGTTGCGCCTCAACCGGGGACGGGGCGGACGCTGCGCCGCGCGCGCGGCTGGGGGCGGGCGTCGAAGCCGAATCGCCACCTGGATTGCTGCTGTTGTAGAAATAGAGGAACACCGCTGCCGCCACCAGGACACCCAGGATAGCGATCTTCTTCGGATCCGCGCCTACCTTACTCGGCACCACGTTCATGGCTTACGATCCGTCCTCCTGCACGAAGGTATCCAGCTTGAGCGTGACGTTGATGCGGCCGCCCGATTGCTGCGGAGTGGCGTTCAGGCTCTCGATGATCAGCAGCCGGTCCGACTTGTCGACCAGGTTGATGAAATGGATCAGATCCGGATACAAGCCTTCGAAATTCGCCGAGACCTGCATCATATCGAGGGTGTCGCTTCCATCCACGGCTTGGAGCGCAATCGCGCTGTCGCGCGCAGCGACCTTGGATTGGCCGGCCAGGTCGTTTAGCTCGGCCATGATCGTAGAATACGCCGTGCGCCGGGGCAGAATGTAGCTCGTCATGAACTTGTCGCCTTCCCCGCGCCCCAGCGCGATTTTGCTCGCCAGCTGACGCGTCCGGTCGAGCGTGGCTTGCTGCTGGCGGATCTGGAGGTGCAAATCGAGCGCTTGCGCCGCAAGCTGCTGGGCCGAACCTCCTGGAGGACGAATCACAAAATACAGCGCCACGAGGTTGGCCACCGCCAGCGCGCCTAGCCCGTAGCGCATCAACGCGCGCGGATTGTTCGACGCCCGGTTAAAGCTTCTGAGCATAGGTCACCGTGACGTGATAGCGATAATACGGGTCGGTTTGCGAAGGTGGCGCCGCCGATTGCACGCTGGTGTCGCCGAACTGCGGAGCAGTTTCCAGCCGCTTCACCAGTTCCAGGATGGGCGGCACTTCCTTGGCGCCTACCACCATGTCGAGCAGAACCTGATTGTGCGTATTCACCTCGGGAAGCCGCACCGAAATCAGGCGCACGTTGTATGGCATCACCTTTTCGAGATCGCCGAAAATCTTGGTCCAACTGATGGCTTTGCGCTCGATGAGGGTATTGAGGAACAGGCTGCGTTCCAGGACTTCGGCGTTCTCGGGCTGGCGCAACGTTGCGTTCAGCCTGGCTTGCTGGGCGGCGACGCGCTGCAATTGCACAGTCTCGCGGGCGATCGCGGCGCGAATATCGGCCGCTTGGCGGCGTTCGGAGACAATGGCGAACACCTGATAAATCAGCACCAGCGTGAGCCCGACGGCGAGCGCCACCGAACCCACCACCAGCGGCCGGTCCCGCCGGAATGGTTCGCTGGCCAGATTGAGGGGAACTCGCAATGCCATGCTTACGCCATCTCCTACGCCACTGACTCCAGATAGCCGAACAACCCGGCGTTGCCTTGATCCGGCTGGCCGAAGCGCGAGTGGAGGGCTTCGACCGGAACGCCCCACTCGTTTTGCCAGCGCGCCGCCACTTCGCGAGCATTGGGGCCGAATCCGGCCAGCCAAATCTGGTTGGGACGGCCCTTCAGTTGGTCCTCGACGTACGCGATGGTGGGATGCAGGATGGATTCAATGTCTTCCAGCTCGCTGCCCTCGAGTTCCAGGCAGCGCGCCAGGTTGACTGTATTTCCGTCGAGCACCAGCACGGAAAGGACGCGCCCGCTCAGCTTCACCAGCAGCGCGATGCCCTCGGAGGCAAGCAGGTTGAGCGCCGCGAGTGACGACGTGGTGACCAAACCCGGTTGGAAGCCGGCTAGGCGAAACGGCGCTTCATATTGCCGGACGATGTCGGAAGCCATGGCGGCGGCGAGCACATCCACCTTCGGCCCGTTCTTCGCTGCCTCCGGGTGCGGCTGCTGGATATAGCTCACCACCGCCGTCTCCACTTCAAACGGCACGCTCTTCTTCAGGCGGAAGCGCACCAGCGCCTGCTGTTCTTCGGGGTCGGAAGGGAACGTGTCGAAGTCCAGCACCGCGACGCGGGCGCAGTAGTCCGGCAGGATCACCGCAGCGCGGCGCTTGCGATGCCCGTTGGCAGGCACCAGCTTCTGGATGGATTCCAGCACCGCTTGCGGCTGCTGGATGTTTTCGTGCGCGGGCGAAGCCAGCAGCACGCCGGGCTCAAAAGCGTCGAATCGCGCGAGCGCGGGATGCGAAACAGGCGCGAACGCCAGGCCCGCTTCAGACAGCTCGAAGGCGTGCGTGGGCGGCGGATCCTGCAACAGATTGGACAGAATGCTCGGAAGCGGCATGGTTCGGTTAGCCCTCGATAAAGGTGACCTTGTTGATCTCCTTCAAGGTAGTCACCCCTTGGCGCACTTTCTCGATGGCGGACTCGCGCAGGAACGTCATGCCTTCCTCGCGCGCCGCGCGTTTGATTTCCGACGTCGGCCTCCGGTCCAGAATCATTTCCCGAATGCGCTCGCTCAAATCCAGCAGTTCGTGAATCGCGGTGCGGCCGCGGAAACCGGTGCCGCCGCATTCAAAGCACCCCGGACCTTCGTAGAACGTCGTGTTGCGCCATTCTTCGGGATTGAGCCCGCTTTCGACCAGATAGGACTCCGGATATTGCACCGGCGCCTTGCAGTAATTGCAGATGACGCGCACCAGGCGCTGCGCCAGGATACAGTTCAGCGCGGAAACGAAATTGTACGGCTCCACGCCCATGTTCAGGAAGCGGCCCAGCACGTCCAGCACGTTGTTGGCGTGCACGGTGGTGAACACCAGGTGACCGGTGAGGGCGGCATTGATGGCGATCTGCGCCGTCTCCTGGTCGCGGATTTCGCCCACCATGATCTTGTCCGGATCGTGACGCAGGATGGAACGGAGCCCGCGCGCGAACGACAGACCTTTCTTTTCGTTCACCGGAATCTGCGTGATGCCTTTGATCTGGTATTCCACGGGATCTTCAATGGTGATGATCTTGTCTTCGTCGTTCTTGATTTCGCTCACCGCCGCATACAGCGTGGTGGTTTTGCCCGAGCCGGTGGGCCCGGTGACGAGCACCATCCCGTACGGCTCCTTGATGTAACGGCGGAATTTCACCAGATCGGAATCCGAGAAGCCCACCACGTCGAGCGAGAGTTTGGCGAACTTCTCGCTCATGGATTCCTTATCCAGCACGCGCAGCACGGCGTCTTCGCCGTGGATGGTAGGCATGATGGACACGCGGAAATCGATCAGGCGGGTCTTGTACCGCACCCGAAAGCGACCATCTTGAGGTATGCGGCGCTCGGCGATATCGAGTTCGCTCATTACCTTCAGGCGGGAAATGATGGTGGAATGCCAGTCCTTGGAGATGGGCGGCATCGCATAATGCAAGACACCGTCAATCCGGTACTTGATGGCCACTTCCTGGTCGCGCGTCTCCACGTGAATGTCGCTTGCGCGGCGTTCGAGCGCGTTGAAGATGGTGGTGTCCACCAGCTTGATCACCGGCGCGATGTCACTGTCGGCAGTGAGCTTGTCGATGGACAGCGTTTCGTCCTGGTTTTCCTCTTCGCCGATCACGTCGAGCGTGAAGCCTTCGGTGACTTCTTCGAGCACGCGCTGGGACTGCTCGGTTTTCTTGAGCAGGTCCGAAATCTGCGACAGCGTGGCAACCTTGACGTGCAGCTTCTTCTGCAGCAGAATCGCCAGCTCGTCGATCAGGTTGAGGTTCCGCGGATCGGCCAGTGCGATGTCCAAGTGCCCGTTTTGCGAATGGATAGGCACGAAGTTATAACGGAACATCAGGTCCACCGGCACGGAGTGGAACAGGTCATGATCGATGCGGACTTCGCGCAGGTCGACGAAATCGCAGCGGTAGCGCGCGGCCAGGGTCTTGGCCTGCGCGATCTCGTCGGAGGGTTGGGTGAAGCGGATGGTATCCTTAGCGGCCATGGAAACACCTTCTGGAATACGAGGGAGACGAGGAATGCAGCGAGGTATTCCCCGTCTCCCTCGTCTTCCTCGTATTCCCAGGCTTTTTCATTTCAACGTGTCCGCCAAAGAGAAGATCGGCAAATAAAGCGCCACCAACACGAAGGTCACGAAACAACCCATAAAAATCATGATGGCGGGTTCGATGAGGGAGAGGGTGGCCGTCATCCGGGTGTTGACGTCGTCCTCATAAAACTCGGCCACGCTGGCCAGCATTTGCGGCAGCGCGCCAGTGGATTCGCCCACTTCGATCATGTCGATCGAAAGACCCGGGAAAATGCCGGTTTTTTGCAGCGCGCCGGAAAGCGCCTGCCCTTCCTTGACCTTCTGGCTGGCCTCGGCCAGGTGGTTCTTGAGCAGCCGCGTGCCGAGCGAGCTCGAAGCGGTCTCTAGCGCCTGGAGCAGCGGAATTCCACCCACCAGCAGTGTGCCCAGCACGCGGGCGAACTGCGCCACCTGATACTTGATCCAAATCTCTCCCACCAGGGGCGTGCGCAACCGCCAGCGATCCACCCGCTCCTCGCCCTTCGCCGTTTTGGACCAGAAGCGGAACGCCACCGCCGCCAGAACCACCCCGAGGAACGACACCAGAATGTAATTCCGGGCCGTGGTGCCGATGTCGATGAGAAGCTGAGTCGCGAAGGGCAATTGCGCCTGCATGCTGCTGTACAGTTCGGCGAATTTCGGCACCACGAAGGTAATCAGAAAGACCATCAGGCAGATTACCAGGATGATCAGCAGGCAGGGATAGATCAGCGACATCAACAGCTTCTTGCGCACCGCCAGCGCGAGCTTCTGATAGGTGATAAACCGGTCCAACACTTCGCCCAGCGAACCGCTCTTTTCGCCCGCCAGAACCGAAGTCACGTAGATCGGAGGAAAGACGCCCTGGCGCGCGAACGCATCCGAGAGCAGCGATCCGTTCTTGACTTCCTCGCGCACGGCTTTGATATGCGGCGCGAGCTTGGCGTCGGTCAGCCGCTCGGAGAGCAGATCGAGCGCCTTCAGGATCGGCAGGCCGGCGCGGATCAGCGTGACGAACTGCTGGTTGAAGATCAGGAATTTCTCCAGGTTGATCTTCTTTTTGCCGCCGCCGATCGCCATCCCGGCGATCTCCCGCCGTGGTTTGACGGAATAGATCAGGAAGCCTTGCGAGGAATACCGGTCGCGCAGCTCGCGCTCGGAACCGGCTTCGGCCACCTGCTGGTGCATCTCGCCGCGCGGATCGGCGTACTTGAGGACGAATTCGGCCATTATTGGCTTCCTTCGGAGGCGACCAGCGTGGCGCCCGCGGGCATCTGGAACCGGAACAGCGCGTCGGTGACCGGCGGATTCAGCTTCTCGCCGTCAAACTGAAACGTGAGCACGGACTGGTCCTGCCCGTTGATCACCAGGCGCTGAATTGCGTCGCTGGGCGTAACCAGCATCTCGATGTGATCGTAGGGCAGCTTATCGCTCTTGGCTTTGGCCGTAATCAGGGAATCGGCGCCTTCCGGCTTCAGCTCGAAATCCTCAAAATCCTTCTCGAAATCCAGCTTGCCAAGCAGGAAGGCCAATGGCGCGCGCATGTCCTCACTCGCCTTCAGCTTAGTTTTTTCCACGCGATGCGCCTCCGGCGTGTAAAGGTACACGTCCTTGCCATCAGAAACGAAGAGCTTACCGGCGGGTGAGGTGTAATCCCAGCGCATGCGGCCCGGCTTGCGCAGCGTCAATTGGCCCGATTCGCTCTTGCGGGCACGGCCTTGGACCGAGTAGGACTCGATGAAGTGCACTTCGAGTGTCTTGGCGTGGTTGTAATGATCCTCGATGCCCTTGAGCAGCGAATTCAGATCCGCAGGCAAGGCCGGGACTGGAAGCAGCGCAAGGGACACCCATAGCGCGAGACGGGTCACATAACCATTGACGCGCAAACCACGCGGCTCGTGCAATGTTTCTTAAGTAGCTGAATACAAAATAATTATTCCGGGAAGAGACCGCTGATGGCCAGGCTGGAATCGGGCGCCGCGGCCGGTGCGACGCTCTCGTCCTGGCTGTAGGCCGTAACCGTCACGTATTGGCCGCCTTCCGGCTGGCGATGGAACAGCAATCAGCACCAACTCGATATGCTGCTGGTCAAATATCCCCGCTTCCTCCGCTTTCCGGTATTCGGCGCGCGTCCAGCGCTTGCGCGGCGGGCAAGGAACCGCTGGAGCGGGCGGCCGTTCGGTGAGCGTCGCAGGCATAGATTACTCGGGGAAAAGGCTGCCGATCGCCAGGCTCGAACCGGGTGCGGCGAGGGGTGCGACGCTCTCGTCCTGACTGTAGGACGTAACGGTCACGTATTGGCCGCCTTCCGGCTGGCGATGGACCAGCAACCGCCGGCCGAGGATGTCCAGCACCCAATACTCGGCGATGCCGGCGCGGGCATAAAGTGCGGTTTTGACCGTGAGATCGAAGGCCAGCGAGGTGTCCGCCGCAATTTCGATCACCAGCGCCAAGTCGTGGGGCTGCGGGGTGCTCGACCCAAAAGCTGGATGATTCTGCGTATGCCCGTTCCAGCACGATCAGATCGGGCACCGGTTGGTTAGTCGGGTTGTCTTCCGGAGCAACGTCTATTGGAGCTTCGGTGTTAACAAACCGGCCTCCAAAGACCTGGATCAGCCACGTCATCAACAGAGTTGCTGTTCCAACATGGGGGCGATTCTTGCTCATCGTTTCGTCGATCAGCTCCCCTTCGATCAACTCGAGATGCTGCTGGTCGAAAATCCCGGCGGCTTCCGCCCGTTCGCATTCGGCGCGCGTCCAGCGTTTGCGCGGCGGGTATTGCGCCGCGGGAGCGGGCGGACGTTCGGTGAGCGCGGCAGGCATGCGGTCTAATTCAATTTTATATTGGATTGGTGCCCAAACGGCCCACTACCCGGCCTTCTACGGAAGACGCGCTGGCGGCGATCCACGCCATCCGTCAGGCTCCGGAGAAATACGACCTCGCCCGCGATCTGGCGCCCTTCCTGGGCCACAAAAGCAATCACGTGGTGGCCGCCGTAGCCGAAACCGCCGAGCGCCTAGAGGTCGCGGCGCTCGCCCCCGATCTGGCGCAGGCTTTCGAACGCCTGATGCGCGATCCCGCCAAGCTCGACCAGGGCTGCAAAGCGATGATCGCCATCGTCCAGGCCCTGGTGATCCTCGAAGACGCCGCGGCGCGCGTATTTTTCGCTGGGATTCGTCACGTGCAAAAGGAGGGCAGCTTCGGCCCGCCGGTCGATGCCGCGGCGCCGCTCCGGGGGCTTTGCGCGCGAGGCTTGGCGCGCATGGGCCATCCCGACGCGCTGCTCGAATGCGTGACGCTGCTGGCCGATCCCGAAATCCCCGCGCGCACGGGCGCCATTCGTGCCGTCGCCGATTCGGGCCGTCCCGACGGCATCCTGCTGCTGCGTTTGAAAGCGCTCACCGGCGACAAAGAAATCGAGGTGACGGGGGAATGTTTCACCGCTTTGCTGAGCCTGGACCCCGCCGGTTCGGTGGACTTCGTCGCCAAGTTTCTCACCTCGAAGGACGAAGACATGGCCGAACAGGCGGCGCTGGCGCTGGGCGAGTCGCATCTTCCGGCGGCCTTCTCGGTGCTGCGCGAGGCCTGGGAAAGCGGCGGGGCGCGCGAGCATCGGCGGATGCTGCTGACCGCGATCGCGCTGCTCCGAAGCGATAACTCGCTCGAATTTCTGCTCGCGCTGCTCAGCGAGGAAAGCCCGTCCATAGCGGCGGGCGTCCTGGCCGCGTTGCGGTTCTATTCGGGCGATGAAACCGTGGCCGCGCGGGTCCGCGACATTCTTCGCCGGCGCCGGGATGCCTCGCTTGACGCCGCTTTCGGCCGCGAATTCCGGCGGGTCTAGCGGCCAATCTCTCCTTGACAGCCTCCGCTTCAAGTGCTATTTTTATAGCATGTCTGCTAGAGAAATAGCACACTTGTCGCGGCGCGAGCGTCAGATCATGGATGTGCTGTACCGCCGCGAGCGTGCCACGGTCGCCGAGGTTCTGGCGGACTTGCCCGGCGAGCCGAACTATTCCACCGTACGCGCCCAGCTCCGGGTGCTCGAAGAAAAAGGGCACGTGCGGCACCAGGAGGAAGGGCTCCGCTATCAGTACATCCCGGTCGTTCCGCGGGGCCGCGCCCGCCGCGCGGCGCTCCGCCATTTGGTCGAGACGTTTTTTTCGGGATCGGGAGAGCGGGCTGCGGCGGCACTCATCGGCGGCGAAGCCATGCGGCTGTCGAAGGAAGACCTGGACCGGCTGTCCCAGTGCATCGAGAAGGCCCGGCAAGCGAGGGACAAATGACTTTCGCGCTCTTTCTGGCCATCAAAGTTTTGTTGTTGTTCGGCGCAGCCTGGATCGCTTGCTGGCTGCTGCGCGGCCGTTCGGCGGCCATCCGTCATCAGGTCTGGGCGGCGGCGATTCTGTGCTCGCTGGCGCTGCCGCTGATTGAACCCGCGACGCCGAAGTGGCGGGTCAGCGGTTTCGCCGCTTTGGGCACGATGCAACGCGACCCTCCCCTGGCTGCTGCCCCGGCGGCGATAAGGGTCATGGCAACGCGCGCCGGCCCATGGTCCCCGCGCCCCATGGTCCTGTGGATCTGGGGCCTGGGCGCGATCGCCATGCTCGCGCGATTGCTGACCGCTCTGGTGCAGTTGTCACGCGCCGGCTCGCGCGTCCGGCGGGCCGCTACCGATCCGGCATTTGGAAAACTCACCGGAATTGCCGCATCGCTCCGTGCTCCGGTTTCGCTGCGGCTAATCGCATCCGATAGCCCACGCGCGATGCCGTTGGCTTGGGGTCTCTTCCGCCCCAAGATACTGCTTCCCTCCAACGCGGCGGAATGGCCGGAAGATCGTTTGCGCCTGGTGCTTCTGCACGAACTAGCCCATGTGGCGCGGCGCGATTGGCTCTTCCGGATCTGCGGCGAGCTGGCTTGCGCGCTGTACTGGTTCCATCCGCTGGCTTGGCTGGCTGTCCGCTCCTTGCGCGAAGAGAGCGAACGCGCCGCGGACGATAGAGTGCTTGGCTCGGGCGTCCCACCCGCCGACTACGCGGACCAGCTCATCGCTCTGGCTCGCACTCTCGTGCCGCCTCCCCGTCCCTGGTCGGCCGCGCTGGCCATGGCGCGGCCGTCGAATTTCGAAAGGAGATTGACCGCCATGCTGAATCCGTCCATCGACCGCCGCCCCACTTCGGCCCGGGCGCGAGTCCTAACTGTCGCCGTTGCACTTTGCTTACTGCTGTCGCTCGCCTCCGTGCGCACCCGCGCGCAGGGACAAGCGGCAAGCTACTCCGGCACCGTGTTCGATCCCAGCGGCGCCGTGGTGCCGGGCGCCAGCGTCTTGCTCGTCAATGACCGGGTAGATCTCGCCATTAAAGAAACCTCGGTAACCGATCCCGTGGGCAAGTTCCTGTTCACGAACCTGCCTCCCGGCCAGTACATAGTGACCGTAGTGGCGCAGGGATTTCAACCCAACCTGATGTCGATTACGCTCGATGCCGGACAAGGCGCAGCCAGGAACGTCACACTGGACCTGCCGCGCGCCCGGTTCGTTGCGCGCGTCTCGGCGCCCGGAACGCCGCGCGCGCCGCAGTCTGCCGCACCCACCCCCATTCGAGTGGGCGGGATGGTGCAGTTCATGAAGCTAATCCAAAAAGTGACGCCCGAGTATCCGCCGGTTGCGCAGGCCGCGGGCATCGAAGGAACGGTGGATCTGCAGGCTGTGATCGGCAAGGATGGATCCGTGCTCAACGTGCACGCGCTGAGTGGACCAGACCACGATCTTGTGCAAGCCGCCATCGACGCCGTCCGACAGTGGCGCTACTCGCCGACTCTGCTGAATGGCGAGCCGGTGGAAGTGTCGACCCAGATCTCGGTGCAATTCGCGTTACAGCAATAGGGCCGCGCCCCACGGTCGGGTTGCTCAGTCCAGCAGATGCCCCATCTTCTGCTTCTTAGTCCGCAAATACCCCTCCGCCGACTCGTGCGGCACAACGATGCAGGGAATGCGTTCGGCCACGTGGATCCCCGCGTTTTCGAGCGCGGTGATTTTGTCCGGATTATTCGATAGCAGCCGCACGCTGCGAATCTTGAAGTAGCGCAGAATGTCGGCGGGCATGCGGTAATCGCGCAAATCCGCCTCGAAACCGAGGCGCTCGTTCGCTTCCACCGTATCGGCGCCACCGTCCTGCAATTCGTACGCGCGGAGCTTATTCAGCAGGCCGATCCCGCGGCCTTCCTGGTGCTCGTAAATCAGCAGCCCACGGCCTTCCTCGGCGATCAGGTTGAGCGAAAGCTCCAGTTGGGACCGGCAGTCGCAGCGCAGGCTGTGAAACACATCGCCGGTCAAGCATTGCGAATGGATGCGGACCAAGGGAGAGTCGCCGGTGCTGACATCGCCCATCCGCAGCACCACGCATTCCTCTGTGTCTTCTCCGTAAGATCCTTCGAAGCCATAAATGCGGAAATGGCCGAACCGGCTAGGAAAATTGGCTTCAGCGACTTTGCTCAACATGATTTTCCAGATGAAGCGGCCCGATTGCATTCATTATAATGGGCCCAGACGGCCTCATGGAACCCCAACAACTGTGGCTGACCCTGCTGCTGCGGGTAGCGGTGGCGGCGTCTCTGGCCAGCATCCTTTCGCGCTTCGGGGCATTTCAAAGAATGTTGATGCGCGAGGACCGCACTTTGGTGCAGCGCGTCAAGCTGACCCTGATGTTTTGGGCCATGTACGGCGCCAGCGTCCTGTTTCGCGTGTGGAATCAGGCCAAATACGACGCCGTGGACCTCGGCCTGGAAGGCAGCCTGCTCGCCGGCCTGGTGGGCGGGTACGTCACCGGGCTGCTTTCGGGAATCCTGATCTCGCTTCCGGCGGTGCTGTTCCATCACGAGCTGCTGACCATGCTGCTGTTCGCGGGCGTGGGTGTCCTGGGCGGTTTGCTGCGCGATCTGGCGCCTGAAAAAGAAGACGTCTGGCGTTTTTCCCCGATTTTCAGTCTCAATCCGCAGCGCCTCCGCCAGCGGCCGTATCAGCTTCGCCTGATGTTCCAGCTTGGCTGCCTGTTCAGCGTTATTTTTTGCGGGCTGTTGCGAGGCGAGGTTCACTCCCTGCCGATTGGAAACCGCGTGTTCGTCGCGCCCATCTGGCATGAGACCGGATGGACCCTTGTTGCGGCCTATGCGAGTTCCATCTTCGCCGTCATGTTGCCGCTAAAGATTTGGAACAATACGCGCAATGAAAA
>JASHQT010000172.1 GCA_030039005.1 Bryobacteraceae bacterium | reverse complement strand
GGGTAGTCTGGAGGGCTTACAACTGCGAGCACGAGTCGACATCTGAGCGTTCGCAGGGAGCCGGCGATCCATCTACGTTGGCTGGGCCATGAGTTGTCGATGTCCTCGCAGTCGGAATGCCAGAGACAGCAGAGAAATTCCAAACACCAGAGCGTAGGCCCCGATCCAAACGACGATAGCCAACGCACCTACGCCCGGCGCGAGCAGAATCAGGCAACCGAACACTAACGAGAGCGCACCGAGCACAATCAGGAGCCACTCGTTTGCGGCCGCCTTTCGGAGACGGATGCCCGCAATGATCTCGAACACTCCCGTCAAGATTGCCCAATAAGCAATCAAGTAAAGCAGAGCGATTGCGGTGATGCCGGGCCAGACGAACGTCAGGACGCCCGCGACGATCCCGATCACACCTTCCACCAGAAGCGCCCAGTGATGTGCGGCCGCGCGGAAGAAGGCGACAACATTGAACGCTCCGTCGACTAGAGCGTAAGCACCGAACAACATCACCAGAGTCACCAGGGTGATTCCCGGAACGAAGAAAGTGAGCAGACCGAACAAGACGGCCATGGCTCCTCGCAGCGCCAGCGCCCACCAGTTTCTTGCCAAGCTGTGAAGCATATGAAACCTCCGGTGGTTAAGATGCAGAAGGCCAGCAGAGGTGCCAAGGAATTTTGGCCCGAGGTAGTTTGCTGTTCTCCTTCCTTTTGTAGCTAGAAATGGTGCCGAGTCTATGCTGGAAATTCCGGCGTCGACGCTGGGCTGGAAAATCAAGACACAATAATCGGTAAGCACCTTTTCCGCCGCGGAGACCTTAGGTTTCACGAAAAGTCGGGAATTCCCAAAAACAATCACAAGCAGCATACTTGTTGAGCATCTTTTTCTTAGGCAAATAGAGCTGGAGCTTGCCTTGCATCCTGAGTGTCGCGCGTGAGTCCCGAACGAACAACTCACGTGGTTTGCAAGACTCGGGAATCAGCCACCGCGGACAATCGGGAAGAAAAAAGGAGAAGTAAACTCATGACAAAGGCATATCCATATCGCCCCAGACCAAGGCGCCTGCTTGGCATACCGTTCCTCTTTATAGGGACGATCCTGCTGCTCACACCGCGTGTGCCAGCTCAGACCGGGCCCAGCCCCACGACCATTACTCTGGCGAGTGACCCAACCCCCGAAGCGCTCGTCTCGGCGCGCGAAGCCTTAGGGGAAGGTTCCATCATTGTTATGAATGGCGCAGATTGGGAGGACTTCGACGGCTTACTCGACCTGCCAATTGTGCCGGACACAGGTGAAACTGACTTCGCGGGTACGGCTACGGGATCCCCGCAGCAGGCCAACCAGCTTAGCATCATGGCCGTGCATTTGGGCTCGGACAACGTCCTCGATGAGTTCACTTGTTATACCGTCCCGGCTTCCGCAACGAGCACTGCGCAGGATTATCAGCAGGCATGCAGCGACGCCCTGCAGCAATGGGAAGATCAAGAACTATCCCTGTCCTCGACCTCTTCGACGCCGGAGCCGCTCGCCGGAGACTACACACCTCTTCTGCGCATCCAGCACTCGTCTGTTTTCGAGTCCGGCACTCACTACGAAAATATCCGCACTTATCGGCTGAACGATACCGATCCCAACAGGGACTGGTATCTCATTGCGCGGGATCCCGCTTCAGCGCCTAATTTTCAAGGGTGCACGAATAGCAACCTCACCACCGCGTGTGGCTGGGTCACACATCGCCGAGATTTTCAGACATCGCTGGCTGCCCCGTTCAACAGTAATCCGAACTTTCAACTCTTCGCTGTGTCGCCAAGTAGCCCTCAGGGCGACGAGGGACAACTCACCATCGGCGGAGGTCTTGGAGGAGTTGCGCCGTTCGTCGGGGTCGAGTATACGGTGGCCTGGGGCCAGCAGAGAGTAAGCACCGATGCCTTTATCAACATGGACGCCAAGGAATCTAGCTGGGTAGAAAACTTTGGCACCACCGGATCTTCACCGAATCGGCAAACACAAACCGATAGCCAGTACTTCCAGAGCCACAACGCGAGCATCTACCAGGTTCCGGAAGGGACGAGCGAGTTCTCCGTCATCGCGCGCACCCGAGTAGATAACATATTTTACAACCCAGGCGGCGACTGTTCTGGCCGTGTGGGGTGCAATCACTCTAATAGTCTCTCCTCGCCCTACAACGTAGTTCCCCTAATGGCGCCTATATTCACCATCAGCACGAACTCAATCACCCTTTTGCCTAAAGGCAAGGCCTACGTTTACTTGGAGGCCCATATTCCGGACAGTCCTTGGGTACCCGCGGAGTCGCGCGCCGGCGATCTTGCCTGGACCGCGGGTTTTGGGCCGGGCACGTCGGGGCTCAGCATTTCGCAAAGCCATGGCACCGGTCCCGGCTATTTGACAATCAGCGCCAACGGCGCGGCGCCCGGCTCTCAAGGCACGATCGAATTTGATACCAATCCCGCGTATGCGGCAGGGTCCGTGGTGAAAGGGCCGTTGATCCTGCAAGTCAATATCGCGACCGGAGTTTCTCCTCGCGTTCTCTTGGCAGGCGGTAAGAACTGGAACGGGCAAACTTTGACTTCGGCGGAGTTGTGGAATCCCGCTACCGACACCAGTGTTTTGACCGGATCCATGGCGAATCCGCGCCAGCTGCACACGGCGACACAGCTCGCCGATGGCAGCGTCCTGGTAACCGGCGGCTATGATCAGAGTTCGTCACCGCAATCCAGTGTGGAAATTTACAACCCAGCCACCGGTCAGTTCAGCCCCGGACCTTCGATGATCGCAGCCCGGGCGGAACACACGGCTACGCTCTTTAAGACTGGACCGCTTGCTGGTGACGTGTTGATCGCTGGGGGAGCCGGCCAAAACGGCAACGCGCTGAGTAGCGCAGAACTCTATAATCCCGTTACGAACACATTTACGAGCTTATCTCCAATGCATGTGGGCCGCATGCGCCACACAGCAACTTCCCTGGCCGATGGGCGCATTCTTGTGGTGGGGGGGGCTCTCTCACAAGGCCGCACCATAGGCATCGGCGAAGCGGAGATTTTCGATCCCACGACCATGCAATGGAGCCAGGTAGGCAACCTGCATGAAGGACGCCAAGCGCAATCCGCGACGCTGCTCACAACAGGGCAGGTCCTGATTGCGGGCGGATTCAACCCTTACTATGACCCCACCAAGACCGCTGAGCTGTTCAGTCCAAACAGCAATCAATTCACTTACACCCTGAGTCCCATGACTGTGCCCCGGCGTTATGCGTCGGCGGTCTCCCTCGTCAACGGTCAAGTTCTCGTGGCCGGTGGGTTCAATGGAGCCAACACCGCTGAGCTATTCGACCCCAGTTCCGAAACGTTCTCCGCCGCCCCCGTAGACATGACGGAACAACGCGACAAACCGAACGCGACGTTCCTTCTCAATACCAATACCTCCAACGACGGAATGGTGCTCTTCGCGGGCGGAGTGGTCGAGGCAACCGGCTCCAGCGGCGGCAAGCTGATCGAGCTCTTCGACCCGGCGACAAGCACTTTTGCGCCAGCTGGCAACATGACGACCCCGCGAACCGGTCTGACAGCCACATTGATCGGCACGACGTATTGATTCGCGAGCAGGCAGTTCGCCCCGGGAGAAGAATCTTCGGAAGAACCGGCGCAACAGAGGTGCAATCCCCGTGAGCAAGTTGGGCTTTCCGTTATAATGGGTGTCATCTAACCGGTTGGAATGTTTCCCTGGACGGAGTTCGAGTGTGGCGCCTTCTCGCGGTCGGAACCACGATGCCAGCGCGAAAGTTGACGAAGCGCGAACTGCCGAGGAGATTGCGTACCTTCACACTGGTTGTGCACACCAAGCGCCTTTCGCCATTAGCCGTTCGCGCGCCGGTGGATGAAAGGGGATGGCCCAATTAACCGGCGGCGCAGATGTCTGGAACTTTAAATGAGGATGAGTGGCGAAACGTCCTGGAACTCGCTCAGGCAGCCGTAAAGTTCCCTAAGAGTCAACGGCTCGCTTTTCTCGAGTCTTCGGGCTCAAATCCCGATGTCATCCGTCAAGTGCTGATGCTGACCGAGGCGTTCGAGCAGCCGGCCGAGCCGCGCGACCGCGTAGGCGCTACGATCGGTCATTTTGTCATCACCGAACTTCTTGGCCGCGGAGGCATGGGGGACGTGTACGCCGCACGCGACATCGAACTCGAACGCACAGTGGCCCTGAAGTTTCTCAACCTCGAATCGGTCGGGCTGGAAGGCGCCGCAGAACGATTTGTTCGTGAAGCGAGAACGGCTTCCGCGTTAAATCATCCGAATATCGTCACAATTTACGAGGTGATTCGCGCCGAATCCACCATCGCTATCGCCATGGAGTTGGTTCCGGGCTTGCCGCTGAGGCAGCTTTGCGGGACGCCAATTCCTGTGCGTCAGCTTTCGAAGATCGGCCGCCAGATCGCCGAAGCTCTCGCGGCGGCGCATGCGGCTGGAGTCGTGCATCGGGACTTGAAGCCGGAGAACGTGATGCTGGGGCCAGACGGACGGGTCAAAGTCCTGGATTTCGGGTTGGCTCGATGGTTTCATTCTGGAGAAGGTCAGAAGGCCTGGACATCGGTATCTGGGGCGTTTGCCGGTACCTGGCGGTACATGTCCCCGGAGCAGTGCAAAGGCGAAGTATTGAACGGTGCAACCGATGTATTCTCCTTTGGCCTCATACTCTACGAGTTAGCCACCGGCCGGCATCCATTTGACGCTAAGTCTCCTTTTGAGACCCTGCAAGCCATCACAGCCGCCGAACCTCAACCACCATCCAAATTGAATTCCGCGCTGCCCGAGCATTTTAATGCGGTCATCCTAGCGATGCTTGCCAAAGACCCGGCAAAACGTCCGAGCGCCGAATCCGTTGCCCAGGCCTTGGCCGAATACGATTCCGCGCCCGGACTCGCCAACGTTTCAAACGGAGTGTTGCCCGGCAAGCGGCCGGCCGCCAGCTTCAAGGGCGCGTTGCGCTGGGTCACGGTCGCTATCGCTTGCCTGGTTATTGTCGCCGGCGTCTGGATTGGTGTGCGGGTCCGGCATGCCTCACCTGTGGCTCCGCCGGACTTTCTCGTCAGCCCCCTGACAGGCAACAGCGTTGGCAAGGAACTCGATCCCGCCTTATCGCCCGATGGCGCCCGAGTCGCATTTGTCGCGGACGGCAACCAGAAAAACTTCGACATTTACGTCACCGACTTGAACGGCGGACCGCCGCTGCGGCTCACGCGCGACCCGGCCAGCGATCTGCACCCCGCATGGTCGCGCGACGGCAGGTGGCTAGCCTTTCTCAGGGTTTCCCAGCGCGGTCTCGACGTGATGGTGATCCCGGCGGCGGGTGGTATCGAGCGCAAAGTCACGCAGATCGATCTGAGAGACTTCTTCAACTGGAGATCTGATCCACTATATACGGCTGGTGTTCCGGGACCGGTGTGGGCGGCTGACGGAGAGTCCTTGATCGTGTCTGATAGCCAAGGTGCGTCTTCGGGAACGCCGCTGTGGCAAATATCGCTGAATACAGGTCAGAGAAAGCAACTCACGCATCCGAATGCTGCTCACGATTTCTACCCCTCTCTCTCTCAGGATGGATCGACACTCGCGTTCTCGCGCCAAAGGAGTGCGGGAGTCTGCGACGTGTTCGTGCTGGATCTGAAGCGCGGGGCCGAAGAGCGCATGACCAGCGATGGTCAAGACATTCGGGGCATCAGCTGGGGAGCCGGCGACAAGACGCTGCTGTTCTCATCCAACCGCGCGGGCGGGTTCCGGCTGTGGATGGAACCGTTGAACACCAAGGAGCCTGTGCCACTCGCTGTTACCGGAAACATGATCACCAGCCCTTCGGCCTCCAAGGACGGCAGTATGGTGCTATATGCGACTCCGATCTATCACATAAATCTTTGGAGCGTGCCAGTGACGAACTCGCGCGCGCAGCCGCTGCAGCTTACTGCGGCAGCAGGGGTCAACATCGATCCCGACATTTCCCCGGATGGCCGATCGCTAGTGTGGTCTTCCACCCGCACGGGTTCTTGGGAGATCTGGATCGCCAATGCAGATGGCAGTGCGCCAGTGCAAAGAACGCATTTGGGCCAAGATTTTGGTGGCCGTCTTCTGGGAAGGCCGGCCGGATCGCCGTCTTGGTCTCCCGACGGCCGGCGGATCGCGTTCGACGCCCGTCCGAACGGTCATTCGGCGATTATGATCGTCGACGCCGTCGGCGGCCCACCTCGCCTGCTGGACGTCAATTCCGACGAAGAACGGATGCCTACCTGGTCGCGCGATGGACGCTACGTGTACTTCAACTCAGACCACGGCGGCGAAGTCCGGATCTGGAAACGCCCCGTGGAAGGCGGCCGGGCGATTCCCGTAACCACCCGGGGCGGCCGTCAGGCCTTTGAGTCGCCGGACGGGCGGACTCTGTACTTTATCCCCTCAGCGCCAGAGCTGGGCATCTACCAAATGCCTGTTACGGGCGGGCCCGAAGCGCTGGTTCCAGGGACGGGCGAATACAACGTAAATCGTCATTGGGCCATCAGCGACGAGGGCATCTATTTTGCCGGATTGGAACGCTCAGCCCCATCGATCGTCTTCTACCGTTTCGCGACAGAAAAGATCGAAACCGTGAGAGAACTGCAGAAACCCCTCTTCATCGATACAAAGAGTCTCACTTTTAATCCGGCGACGAAGAGCCTGATCTTATCTGAGTTAGACGAAGAGAACGGCGAAATCATGGTGGCGCGCGCGGCCGGCCGCTAGCTTAAGCTCAATTCGTAGCCGAGCAGGGATTAGGCGGCCCGTTCAGTCGCTCTACGCGGTAGAGTGCGGCGTGTAGTCGGGTCCATTCCGTAGCACTGGAACATCCGGTTGCGAAGCTCGCCCCGCGCGCGTTGCAACCGTGACTTCGCCGCCGCCACGCTTAGATCCAAGCGCCGGGCGATGTCTTGCAGATTGAGCTCATCCACATGCCGCAGCAGCAGCACTGTCCTCAAAGAAGAAGGAATACGGCGCATTTCCCTTTGAAGCAATTCCATAGCTTCCCGCTCCAGGATCTGTTGTTCGGCATTGAGTCCTCGCGCCTTCAATACGATGGAACAGCCGCTCTCTCGCACCCAATCCGCGTCAAGGAAAAAGAACTGTCTTTGTCGCCGTGTTCGCAGCACCATCAAGCATTGATTGGAGACGATGCGGCAGAGCCAGGTACGGAATTCGGCATGCCCTTCGTATTGATCAAGCCGCTCAAAGGCCTTCGCGCACGCATTTTGAACCTGGTCTTGCGCCTCGATGCGATCGCCGAGGATTCGAGACGCCACTCGGACGCACGTTTAATAATGACGCCCGATCAACTCCTCCATCGCCTCTCGGCTTCCAGCGCGAGCGCTTGCCACGAGCTCACGGTCCGTGCTGTTGCTCGTGGCGTCTTGAACAGTCCACATGGCTCATTTCCCTTCACTTGTCACCAATGCAAAGCGCACGCCGAATGCAGGCAATTGATGCAAGAATGACTTCCGAACAAGCAGACTCCCTGCGACATCAGAGATCCACGAGATATCGGGACGCAGCTTGCCGGGCGCGGCCTGAGGTGTCGGAGCAAACAAGCGTGGCAGCAGGCCCGCGGACTGCGATAGGTAGTTTCAGATGAAAGACAAGCGCACGCGAGAGTCGTCTTCACGAAATTTAGGAGAGTCCTGCCCTTTTCAAGAGGCGCCGAAGCCGCAACTCTGCGCAAACAAACACCCTGCCGAGTGGACTCCGGCCTGCGATTTTCGTGGGTGAATAGGGCGCGAAAAACGTAACCATTCGAATCCTGGGAGGGGATTATCCATGAATGCGACGAAATTACTGCTCACGCTGTTCG
>JASHQT010000171.1 GCA_030039005.1 Bryobacteraceae bacterium | reverse complement strand
GCCAGGGCCGGCGACATTTTAAAAATTGCGGCAGCGATGACGGCAAACAGCGCGATGCGGGATGTCATTTGCTCGCGCTCGCTTTCTGGCTGATGCTCTTGTAGACCGCTTCGATGAACTGGTCGGTGGTCCAGATGCCGGTAGTGGCGCCGTATTGGCCGTCGTAATCGAGCGTGGGTTTGGCGGCCTTCACCTGTTCGAGCGTCATGCCCTTGCGAATCATATCCTGAAACCGGTCGCGAAGGATGGTGAGCATGTTGCGGTACTCGACCACGTCGGCTTCGTCACACAGCCGGCCGTGGCCGGGGATGACCATGGTGCCGCCTTCCTGATATTTGGCGGGAACGGTGATGTCGATCATCTTGTTCAGCGCGTCGATTTCGCCTTGGACGCTACCGCCGCGGTCGAGGTCAATGATGGGGTAATGATCGGGCGTGAAGACGTCGCCGGTAGCGAGCACGTCGGACTTGCGGAAGAAGACCAAGCTATCGCCGTCGGTATGGGCGTTGGGCACATGGTAGACGATCACGGCCTCGCCGTTGAAGTAGAAATCCTTGGTGGGCTGGAAATATTCGTCGTTGGGCCAATTGGCTTCATCGACCTTCGGCTCGCCCGGCGCGGGCGAAGTCATGCGGTTGAGGACGTTCGAGTGCGCGACGATGCGGGGCGGACCGATAGATTCGCGAGTCATGCCCAGCTTGGCCATTTCGGCGTTGCCGCCGGTGTGGTCGGTATGGACGTGGGTGTTGACGATCCAGCGGATGGGGCCATCGGATAGTGTGTGGATTTGGGCCATGGCCTTGGGCGCAAGCTCGGCGAAACCGGTGTCGACCAGCATTACGCCGTCCTTGCCGGTTTGGACGGTAATGTTGCCACCGTCGCCGAAGATGACGTGGACGCTGCCTTGGGCGGGGGCGAGAGTGAGTTGGGCATCTGGATTAACGACAGGGGGGTTGACGGAGGGGGGTTGGGCGAGAAGCAGCCCGAGCGCCGGCACGAGTGCCGACGCGGCACGCAAGAGTGCGTGCCCTACTTGGAGCCGACGTTGCAATCGAATAATGACGTGCATTTGCAATAGCGGGTGCAGTGATCGGGCGGATGGTACTCGTTGGCGACTTTCTTCTGATATTCCGGATACAACGTTTCCGCGCCGCCGCGCGTAGCTTCGTACGGCAGGCCGTACCAATCGGCGAACTCATGCAGGAACGGATTCTTGCCGGGCAAATGATTCGGAACCGTGCCTTCGGGCCGCGGGACTTCGGGCGCATACTCGCAGCCGAAGATCCCGATGTTCTGGCCGGGATCGATGAACCAGTTGTCGCTGCGGACCAGAGGCTCAGTGAGGTACACCGGATCGTCGACCACGGTGATGATGGTCAGGTAGTCGCCGTGGCGCACCCAATGCTCGGTGAAAACGGCCTTGTCGCTGCGCGGGATGCCGTTGCGGCGCATGTAATTGGTCTTCAGGTGCGTGGTGGTAATGGTGAGCATGTTGCCATCCCAGACGCCGGTGGAAAATCCCTGCCAGGTGTGCTCGGCCCAAGCGGGAGGATGCGGACGGCCGTCCATCCAAACGGTGCGCTCGCTGTCCCAAGCGAGCATGTGGGTGTGGAACGCGACCAGCTTTTGCGAAGTCTGGTCGATTTCGCGCCAGATGCGCAGATTGCCGAGGCCACGCATGGAATAATCGGCGCCATGGGGGCGGCACTGGTATTCGGGCACCACCGAAATGCGATCGGCGTCGTAGGTGTCGCCGGCCATGCGGGCGGCGGCGTTGATGGGAAGCTCGGTGTAGTCGCCGAGTTCGGGGCCCGGAAGGCGCTCGGGCCCGTCTTCGTGATAAAGCGGCGACCATTCGCCGGTGAAATCCACCTGGGCGAACGCGGGGAGGGTTAGGAGGGCGGTGAAGAGAAGAAGAAGAGCGTTCACACGAGTGTGAACGCCACAGAGAGTGTGAACGCCACAGAGAAAGCTCCGCGCGATCCTACGGCGAGGTAGGGGATGGGTCATGGCGAGCGGAGCGTTCACACGAGTGTGAACGCCACAGAAACCACAGTTACTGGACGACGCCCTTCCAGCTCCAGCCGTCGGACGGTCGCGTGATGCTCTGCATGCGGATGCGATGGTCGTCTGGATTGCGGCCCGGATTGCCCTTGATGACGACCTCATCGCCCGGCTTGAGCGTCTCGCGCGTAACGCCATCGCGGCTCAATTGGCCGCCGGCGCCCCATTCGACCGCCCAAGTTTGCATCACGCCCTTGTCATCCGGGGCTTCGACGTGCACGAAAGAGTGGGGATTGCGGTACAGGAACTGCACCAGCTTGCCTTGAATCGTGATGGTCTGATCCTCGAAATAGGTGGCTGCAAATGAGTGATGCGCGTAGACTTTGACTTGCGTGCTCAACATGGTAGCCGCAGCGACAACCAAGAACAACAGTGTTCGTTTCATTTTGTTTCCTTTGGGGTTTTGTTCCCGACTAAACTTTATAATATACCGTAACTTGCAAAGCTGCATGCAGGCTGATTACTTGCCTCCCAGACTCTTATATACGGCCGCCACGAACTCATTGGTCGTATTGAAGCCTTTATCCGCGCCGTACCGGGCATCGTAATCCATGGTGGGCCGAGCCGCCTGAATCTGTTCCAGCGTCATGCCCTTCTTGATATCCGCCTGGATGCGATCACGAATGATAGTTACCATATCACGAT
>JASHQT010000170.1 GCA_030039005.1 Bryobacteraceae bacterium | reverse complement strand
GGTCTGCGCGGTCTCCTGTATCACTGGCAACAGTCAATTAGACGGGAGGGAGGGGGAAACGTCACGAGACCGGCTTCAGCCGGCCAATTCCACTTCGATCTTCTTATTTGCCTGATCCAGCTTCGCAATCCGGAAGCTCCGGATCTGCCCCGCACGGGCCCGCTCACTGCTCGCCCGCGCCGCGGCCGGACCTTGTTTCCATTTCGCTGAAAGCATTGCAGTTAACGAGCTTAAATCGGGCTTCGTCGCCGCCGGCTCCGCAGCCGCTGATGCTGTCCCGTTCGATGCTTCCTCGCGCATCCGGCACTCCGCAAAAACGCCCTCACCCAGTTCCACCTTGGCTCGGGCGCCCGAAGCCTCGACAATCCGCCCGGTCACCGCGTCGCCGACTTTATGTTCGGCGATGTATTCGTCCGCGCTGCTGGGCTCCAGTTGCTTCATCCCCAGCTTGATCCGCCGCCGCTCCCGATCCACTTCCAGCACTACGGCCTTCACCATCTGCCCGACGGTCAACGCCTCGCGTGGATGGTTCAAACGTTTCTCGCTGGTGATATCGGAGATGTGAATCATGCCGTCGATGCCGCCGCCCAGGTCGATGAAGCAGCCGAAATTGGTCAGGCTGGTCACCGGACCTTCGGCCACCGCGCCCACCGGGTATTTCTTCAGCGCGTCTTCCCACGGATCGCCCAGCGCCTGCTTCAGCCCCAGCGAAATCCGGCGATCAGCCGCATTGACGCCCAACACCACCGCTTCCACCATCTCGCCGATTTTCAAAACATCGCTCGGCTTGCGCACCTTCTTGGCCCACGACATCTCGGAGATGTGAATCATCCCGTCCACGCCCGGGATCAGCTCCACGAATGCGCCAAAATCGGTGAGCCGCGAAACCTTGCCCTGCACGCGATCGCCGGTGCGAAAGCGCTCCGCCGCGAGCGTCCAGGGATCCGGCGCAAGCTGCTTCAATCCGAGCGAGATGCGCTTGCCTTCCGGATTGATCTTGAGAACCTTCACTTCGAGCGTATCGCCCACCGCCACCACGTCCGACGGTTTCGCGACGCGCTGCCACGCCATATCGGTGACGTGCAGCAGCCCGTCCACGCCGCCCAGATCGACAAACGCGCCGAAGTCGGTGAGGCTGCGCACGGTCCCGTGGACTACCGCGCCTTCCTGCAACTCGCCGAAGCGCCGCTCACGCGCCCGCGCCTCTTCTTCTTCGAGAACCGCGCGCCGATCCACCACTACGTCTTCGCTCGCCGTGTCGAGCTTGATGATCCGGCACTGGATCTCCTGGCCCACCAGCTTCTCGAGATCGGCCTGGTCGCGCGTACCGCTGCGTGAAGCGGGTAAAAACGCCGGCATCCCGACATCCACGCGCAATCCGCCCTTCACCGCTTCGGTGACCGTTCCGGCGATGGCGCGCTTTTCGGCGAACGCGCGCTCCAGCCCGCTCCAATCCTTGGGCCGCTCCACCCGGATGGTCGAGAGCGTGTACGAGCCTTCTTCGTCGCGTCCGGTGATGCTCACCAGCATGCGGTCGCCGACGTGAATCGTCAGCTCACCGGAGGGGTCGCGAAACTGCTCCACCGGCAGCACGCCGTCCACTTTGCGCCCGATGTCCACGAACACGGACTCGGGCGAGATGGACACCACCGTGCCCTCCAGTCCTTCATTCGATCGGCGGTGCGACTGTTCGAACTCAGAAAGAATGTCAGCAAAAGAATTGTCGACCGGAGCGTCATTATCGGGGCCATCCAGGGACGCAGCTAGCGCTTCGGAAAGTTCGGGGGAAGTTGGATTTTGCATGAAACCTGGTGCAAATCCATTGTGTCACAGTCGCGGTCTCATCGTCCTACTTGGGGCGATAAGATGACAACGTGGAGCGCAGCCGCTTGTGGCAAATCATCCGGCCGCAGGACATTGTTTGGATTGCATTATTTTCCGCGCTCGCCGTCTATGGGCCGGATTTAACGCCCGAGGCCACCACCGTCCTCGTCGGCATCGGGCTGATGCAGGTCCTCGATCCGAAGATCCCCTTCTTCGCCTCGCGCGGCGGCGCCATCCTGTCCTTCTTGATCAAGCTCGGGCTTTGGTACATCCTCATGGGCTGGACCGACGGCATCGCCAGCAGCTATTACTGGCTGATTGTCCTGCCGGTCATGTCCGCCGCCACGTCGCTCGGGCTACTAGGGGTGGTCGCGTCCGTAGCGCTCGCTTCCGGCGCATATCTCTCGTTCCTGCTCTTCCTTCCGCGGGGAGATACGGTCAGCGATTGGCCGGTCCTCATTCTCCGCGAGGCCACGTTCCCTATCGCAGGCTTCCTGACTTACGAACTGCTCGAAGCCAATCGCGCCGCCACGCGACGGGCCCAGAAGGCCGCCGATGAGCTCGCGCAGGCCAACCAGCAATTGCGCGAAGCCGAGGCCCAGGTCCGCCGTACCGAGCGCCTGGCTGCGCTCGGCCAGCTTTCCGCCGGGCTGGCGCACGAAATCCGCAATCCCTTGAGCACCATCAAAGGCTCGGCCGAAGTGCTTTCGAAAAGCGTCGACGCCGACGGCGCTG
Source organism: Bryobacteraceae bacterium (assembly GCA_030039005.1). Next base: position 643 of record JASHQT010000170.1, on the reverse strand, counting down.
TGGCGCGCGAGCTGGCCGGATTTATCTCCAGCGAAGTGGACCGCACCAACGCGCTCGTCACCCGCTTCCTCGATTTCGCGCGTCCGCTCGCGCTGCGCCTGGACACCACCGACATTACCGAAGTGATCGACGAGGCCGTGGCGCAGGTGGAAAAACACACGCCGCCGCTCGACGTCAGCATTTATAAGAATTACTCGCCCGACATTCCGCCCTTCCCCTTTGACCGCCAGCTCATCGAGCGCGTGCTCTACAACCTGATCCTCAACGCCGCGCAGGCCAGCCCGCCGCAGGGCACCGTTACCGTGAAGACGCGCCAGGTCGGCGATACTGTGGAGGTAAGCGTGATCGATCGCGGCTGCGGCATCGCTCCCAAGGACCGGGAGAGCATCTTTAATCCGTTTTTCACCACCAAGTCGAGCGGCGTGGGGCTCGGCCTGGCGATCGTGTCCAAGATCGTCGACGAGCACGGCGGCCAGATCGAAGTGGAAAGCGAACCCGGCGCCGGAAGCGTCTTCCGCGTGTTTCTGCCAACTCGGGAGAAGGAATGAAACCAACAGTTCTCGTGGTTGAAGACGAAGAAAAGCTCCGCCGCGTGATCGAGCTGCAGTTGAAGACCGCCGGTTACGAAGTGGAGCAGGCGGGC
>JASHQT010000169.1 GCA_030039005.1 Bryobacteraceae bacterium | reverse complement strand
AGGATCGAGCGAATCCAATACGAACTCTTCGAGAGGCGGCACACCCTTCGGCGCAACGTCTTTCATGAGGTTGACCCCGATCACGCGGGCCCCTAGACTCTTTGCGATTTGCGCCGCCGCACTACCCACGCCTCCGCGGCTTCCAATAATCGCGATGGATTCTCCGGCCTGAAGTTGCGCCGATTCGACGACGGCACGCTCGCGTGGAACTGGTTTTTTTCGCGAGACAGTCGGGGACGGCTTGTATGGTTTCGACAACAGCGGTCCCGTGTACTTCAACGATAGCCTTTCGCCACTCAGTGGGCTTACGCCTCAGGGCCACCGCTATATCGGTTCCATGGGCGACCTGGAGATCCGGTGGGCGCCGGTACAGCACGTCATTCTCGCCGTGAACTTCGCGGGAATGACGCCCGGCTCCTACATTCGCCGGATCAGTCCCGGAGGTGGTCTGATTTACTCCAATGTGGGTTTTACCTATCGCTTTTAAGGGTGACAACTTACTTGGCTCACATGGAGGTGCTAGACTAAAAGATTCCGGTTTAGAGGACGCAGATGCATGTCCACCTGGCATAGCGCGACTACGGAGCATTACGCGCCGTTGGTTGGAGCTATCGTCCAAGGCGTCATGGCTGCGTACTCCTGGTACAAGTTCGAGCAGATGGCCGACGACGAATCTAAGACCCTTCGATGGGCGCGTGGCATCGGGTACTGGCTATCGACGTGCCCCTCGGGTAAAGTCCCCGGTTGGCTGCACAGGTCATTGCAATTTATAGAGCAGCCCGTCACGCTTATGGTCTTTGGCGTACTTGGCGGGATTCTGGGGCTGCTATTCCCCAAACTGGGATACATCTTAGGGGCTTGTCTTATATTCGCGCTTCACAGATCCCGCGCGCTCCATGGTCTGTCAAGGGGTGCCCAAATATTTTGGTATGTGACGTTCTCGCTCGGTCTTTTCTGGGGTGTTCCAAGACTAAATCTCATCGTGCAGAGAAAAGTAGCCGAGAGCAATGTGGCTTTTGCCAAACTGGTGGCATCTTTTGGACCAGACAAAGCGAAAAGCGCCGCCACACTCACACAGTCCGGCGCTGGTACTCCCCCCCCGGCACCGCCTGTCAATCAAGCAGAGTTGGAATTATGGCTTGTTAATCCCGGCATGCTTTCAGTAATAGGCAAGAACGAGTCTGCTAGCATACTGGTACGCGACCCGACCTATTTGGCTAGTTTTTGGAATCTAGACGAGGCCGGAGCATCTCAGGGACTTCCTGCATTCAGACGGTCTGATTCCGGAGATTTCATTAAGCCTGGCGAATTTGGTTTTGGGCCGAGCGCCGTCTTCGACTTAACTGGACCATCTGCGCCCTATACAGTAGGGCGCATTAAGCAGGGAGACAGGCTATTCGGTCTTGGTACTGCTAATTGTTCAAACTGTGAGAAGTCGAAATGTTATTGGATCTACTACGTATACGGCGTAGGTGGCTGGTATAGCCCGAGAGAATCCCACACCGATCAAACGTGCATAGCAGGTTATGAGGCGATACTCTCGCGGATAAAAGCAAACCAGGCAACCGTTTTTTCTGCAATCCCACAAGCTTCGCGTAGAACTATCGGACCTATGCCGGGAAGCAAAGAATTGGCCACTGTCTCTATACACTGCCGGGAGACCGGTCCTGTATTGCTGGCCGACGGGACCACTTATGTGTTAGAAACGTTCCCGGAGGTTCCTAAGGGATTTTACGAATTTACGTCAGGTCAGCAACAGCGCTGGCCGGACGCGAAAATAGGTGGTCTGTTCATTCGGCGATGCGATTTGAGTAGTTACGACGCATCCCCGCTTTTTGATCTAACGCTTAGCTTCAATCTAACATCCATAGAGGCGAAGAGGGGGAAGACCGAAACAGAACTCATTGGCGGTCGAACGATAGCTTCAGGCGATCATATAATTGAAATCCCAGAGCTCAGCCAAGCAAAGACATTTACTTTCTACGTTCACAATTCTACCGAGGATTTTGTGCGTATCCGCGAACCAGAGTATGCTACAGCGGGAGTGCGCGGAAGCTCTTCACGAATATCTATCACACTGAAGCGCGAGACATCTGGAGAGAAAGAGTTTCTTATGCTACCGGGTAAGCCGCTCTAGGTGTGTTTTGTTTGGTCTTTCATCGGCGGCGCTTTGACAACCTGCTTAAGCAACTTCTCGAACTTCCGATACCCTGGCGGTCTCTTAGGCGGCTTTTTTTCTTCCGCGTCCTTCCCTTTTTGCTCCGACATCACCCCGCCTCCTGTGATCAGACGCTTTCCGGCGATGCCGTTTAGTACTTTCTGAAACCGCTGTGCATCGGTGTCCTTGCGCTCGTTATAGCGGAAGGATTGCTCATCGAGATAGCGATAGAGATGGAACGGTTCAACCGAAACGTAGGTGCCGCGAATCGCACGTTTCAGAAGAGACCAAAAATTCTCAAGGCGATTCGTGTGAACGTTGCCGTCAACATAGGCTTCGGCATGGTCGATAACTTTATGCGCGTACTCGGAGTCAAGATTGTCGTAGGAGTGCAGCGCATCAGTGTGAATCTCCGCACCGGGTTCAACATTCTCGCTGATCTGCTTATGCAGGTGATGTCGCCGTGTGCTCTTCACGACGGACAAACGAACCTTGCCGGTTTCGCGCTCAAGCAGGCCGAAGACAACGGCCTTGCCCATTCCGCCCGTGCCGGTGATCTTGCGAGCGCGAACGTCTCGATGCATGTTCCGCGCCTTGCCGCCGATGAAGGTTTCGTCTGCTTCGACGGTGCCAGTCATTTTGTTGATGCTGCCAGTGTGCTGTGCGTACCGGATACGATGCAGCATGAACCATGCGGTCTTTTGGGTGACTCCAAGGGCGCGCCCAATCTCGTAGGAGGAAACACCGTTTTTGCAGTTAGCGAGCATCCACATGGCGCAGAGCCATTTGTCGAGACCGATAGCGGAGTCCTCGAAAATCGTCCCGACTTTAACCGAAAACTGTTTGCGGCATCCGAGACACGTCCACATCAGCCGCGTCTTGAGAAACGACAGCTTCTTGCCTTGGCAGCGCGGGCATTCAGGACCGTTTGGCCACTTGGCTTTAGATACAGCATTCAGGCATACCAAAGGGTCAGAAAAGTACTGTATGGCGGCTTGCAAACCGCTTTTATCGTTGAACTTAACCGCTTCCATGACTCAAGCATAGCACTGGAGTCTGTGTGAGTCAAGTAATTTATTGCCCTTTTAAGGTTTCGATAGTGGTGGACAATGGACCCTGGCGTGCAATTGGTCAAAGCGCCGGCCGGCGGCAATAATCGATATGCGACTACCAGAAAGAATCCTGCACTCGGCTTGTCTATTAGGCTTTAGGAAAGAGACCCCTCAGTATGCAGGGTCCGGATTTGTGGTTGCTGTGCCTGGCGCGCACGGCAATTCGCACATGTATCTTGTGACGACACTCGAGGTCGCCAAGAGGTTAGAGTGCTGCCCGAGCATACTGGGATTCAATTATAAGGACGGCAATAAAGCATTACTCGAAGCGGACAATCTGCATTGGTATGCTCATCCCACGGAGCCTAACGCAGTGGATGCCGCCGTGACACCGTTTCGACCAGCACAGTGGGATCAAATGGATGCCGAACCGGTCGCCGAACATCAGCTCACTTCGAGCGCTAGGGCGCATCGGTTATCGATTGGCGTTGGCGACGAGGTAAGCGCGGTCGGCCTGTTTACGCGATTTGCTTACGAGGATCGCCACGTACCCTTTGTGAGAAGCGGCAAGCTGGCGATGCTGCCGACGCTTTCTATTCCTGTGAGAAACTTTGAACCGATGGAAGCCTATGTCTCCGAAATGGGAGGTTTGCGCGGCTCTCCGGTATGGGTGCGAGAGAAAGACGAAAGGGCGTCTTCCGCAGACGCGCGTTTCTTGGGCATGATGCACGGCCCGTGGGAACTGTCAGACGGCGCGATGCAGGGGCTGAGTGCGCAATACACCTACGACGTGACCTCGGGCATGTCAATCATCGTTCCGGCCCCCAAGATCCTGGAAGTGATTAACCAGCCGGACTTAGCAGCTCTGCGCAAGAAAAGCGAGGGGCAAGAAGTCCAGTTTCTCCAGAAGGTAAGTCTCAGTTGATCGGGACTGGCGCCAGCTGAAGCCGGCGGCCAACGCCAGGTTTTCACCGGACGTCGGCCAATCGCGCGAAGATAATTAGGCCGGTTGCAGCGCCATGCTTTGCTCGATCTCTTCCAGATCGTCGGGTTTCAATTGAAGATCGCCCGCTCCGGCGATTCCTTCTACTTGCTTGGGGCTGCGGACGCCCACGATTGCGCCGGTGACGGCAGGGTTCCGCAAGGTCCATGCGATCGCCACCTCGCCCGGTGTTGTGTTGTAGCGCCGGCCGATCTTGCGGAGCGTTTCGACTAACCGGAGATTGCGGGAGAGCAGCGGCTCCTGAAAATTGGGACTGTGCTTTCGCCAGTCGACCTCGGGAAACGCAGCAATGCGTTCGCGAGTCATGGCGCCGGTCAACAGTCCTGAGGCCATGGGCGAATAAACGATCACGCCGATGCGGTGGTGCAAAGCGAAGGGAAGCACCGACTCCTCGATATCGGTGTCGAGCAGGGAATAGGGCGGCTGCAGCGATGTGATCGGAGCGATATTGAGCGCGCGTTGCATTTGGGACGAATCGAAATTCGACACGCCGATGTTGCGGATTTTACCTTCCGCCTTGAGTTTCGCCAGCTCGCCGATGGCCTCTTCGATCGAACCAGGCGAGGCGCTCTCTGGTTGTCCTTGCCAGGCGGGCCAATGGACTTGATAGAGATCGATGGCGTCCACACCCAGCCGATTCAGGCTGGCCTCGGCCTCGCGACGGATCGAATCCGCTTTGAGGTTATGCGAGATCTTGCGCGATTGGTCCCAAACCAAGCTGCACTTGGTGAAGATGTAGGGCCGCTTCGTTAACCCTTTGACCGCGCGGCCGACCACGGTTTCCGAATGTCCCAATCCATACGCGGCCGCGGTGTCGATCCAATTGATGCCGCGATCCAATCCCGCTCGAACGGCGGCAATCGATTCACGATCGTCTTGCGAACCCCAGCCGAATTCCCACTGACCACCGCCGATGGCCCAGGCTCCGATGCCGATCGGGGTAACGTGCAAATCGCTTTGTCCTAACATACGTAGCTTCATGTAATTCTCCTGATTGAAATATCGCTTCCTGGGTGTCTATCAGACGCCCAAAGAAGAAGAGAAATCGATCCAAGCAAATAGCGCCTGCGCCTCGGACCATTACCGCAACAGCGAGCGTGATCGCAAGCGGGCGGTACTCGTAACCGTGAGCTTTTCGACCGCCGAACCAATCCCGGAATCGTCCGTTCCGGCTGTTCACCGGCAGAATCGCCATCAGCATTGTGACTGCCACGCCTACGGCGGCCGGACGGCTGGAGAATCCAAGAATGAGACGCAATCCGCTTTGCGCTCCATGCGCGAACAATACGACGCGTAGAACGATGCGAATGAAGGTCTCAGTCCAATCCGCAGGGGTCGACAATAGATCCGGCAGCATACGACTCCCATCGCTAAGCGACCGGCGGCAAAAGCGACCCGACGGCAGCGGATAGTTCCATGCGGCGGATCACGGCGGAAAAGTCTTCTTCATTCCCAGCCGATGCTTCGTCGGAAGTGATCACCGCGGAGGCTTCGGTGGCTGGCATAGTAAGTCCGGACTCCGCTGCTGCATTCAGGATCAGAGTGAAATCTTTAAACATGAGCCGAACGGGAAATTGGGGCGAGTAATCATGCCACTTGGCGCTAATTAGCTTCCCAACGTGCGCCGGCGCCACAACCGCAGTTTTCGCCAGCGTATCGAGCAGGAGATCGCGCGGCAATCCCAGGGCTGATCCCAAAGCGACCGCTTCCGCGATCGCCTGCATGCCGACACCCAGCAAGGTATTCACTGCCAGCTTCATGGCGACGCCGGAACCGCTGGGCCCCATGTAGAACCACTGTTTTGCGATCGGTTCAAAGACCGGCTTCACGGAATCAAACACCGGGCGTGGGCCACCGCAGAACAAGGTGAGCTGGCCGCTTTCCGCCGCCGAAGTGCTTCCCGAAATCGGCACGTCCAGCACCGAGAGACCATAAAGCCTGGCAGCGTCACATAACCGACGCGCTGTCCGCGGCGCGACGGTGCTCATTTCGATAATTCGGGCGCCGGGCCGCGCGCTCTCAAGCACTTTGCCCGCGCCGAGGTAAACGTCCTCCACCGCTGTCTCGTTGGCCAGGCAGGACAGCACGACGTCAACGTTTTCCGCGAGCGCCTCGGCATCCGGCGCTATCTCTGCCCCCAATTCCACGAAGCCCTTCGTTTTAGCACGATCGCGATTGTAAACGATCAGCGAAAACCCGGCGCCCGCCAAGCGACGCGCAATGCGCGATCCCAGATAGCCCAAGCCGATGAAGCCTAGGCGAGTTTTGCGAGTAATCAGTTCCGGCATATCCACGCCTTTGAAGATGCAATTCGTTCGCCACGAGACGCACCTAGCGGATAGCTCTTATTGGCCAGCATTCGGAGCGTTTCTTGTGTGTCGCTCCAACGCCTTTTCGTGTCGCGCCCGCGTCAGAATACGCTGGTTCGGATTCGGATTCTAGTTCTCGCAAGGGAGTGGAGGTCCAAATCCTCTCGTCCGCACCAAGGATTCGGGCTCTACGACGACAACGGGGCAACCTCGGTGGGTGACGGGTTTTGTTTCTATCGACCTAGTAACTTCTCCACAATCGTCGCCGCCACAGATATGTAATTCACCTCGGAGGTTCGCGGATGTTCAAAATGAGGGTCGTTCTCGCCGGCACCATGCTGGGCGCGGTGGGGTCGTACTCAGCAGGCCAGGAAACGCCACGCCCCGCTGTGTTTACCTCAGGCCAAGCCGAAGCCGGCCGGACGGCATACGAAAAGAGCTGTGGCCAGTGCCACACCTACACGCTGCGCGGCCGCAAGGGCGAAGCGGGAGAGCTTCCGCCTTTGGAATCGCTTCCTGCTCCGTATCTCAAATTCATCGGTCCTGCCAAGCGCGTGCCGCCGCTGATGGGGAGCGATTTCGCGCGGAAGTATAGTCCAAAGACCATGGCGCAGATGTTTTCGCTGTTTCGCGGAGCCGCTGACACAACACCGGTCGCCGAGTTGCATATGAGCGACGACACGATGGTGAATATCACAGCGTATATTCTCCAAATGAATGGCGGATCGCCCGGAAATGAGGCTCTGACGAAGACGTCAACCGTTGCGTTTGGGTCGGTCGCGGTCGTCAAGTAGATTGATCGCTGATAGCGCGTGCCTTGGCTTGCGCCTAGCGCGAGTCAGGCATCAATGCGAAGGTCCAAACGGAGCCGCCGGCAGGTACTTTACGCGATGCGTAGCGGGTCGCAAGAATCCCACCGATCCCCGATACAACGGTTACATACTGCCGGCCGTTGTGCGTGTAAGTGATCGCTGTCGAATTGACGCTGGAACCGGTTTTGAACTGCCAGAGCGTCTTACCCGTATCCTCGTCCAGCGCGATGAACTCACCGGTCAAATACCCTGTGAACACCAAGCCTCCGCCTGTCGCCAGCATGCCGGCCGCGCTCGGCAGGTCCGTCAACGGGATCTCCCATTTCTTTTCGCCGCTTAGCGGATCAATCGCCACCAAATGGCCAACCACTTCTCCGGGCTTGGCCTCGGCGACTCGCGCGATCACCCCGGTTGAGTCTTTGCCGTTTTCCGCCTGTTTCGGAGGGTTTGCGACCCGTTGGATGCGCGGAACATTCCACGTGCTGGCGTAGATAAGTCCAGTAGAAGGATCGAATGCGATTGGCACCGCATTCGTTCCGCGCGAGGGGAAGATTTCAACTTCTTGCCCGGCGACAAAGCGCTTGTACACGTCCGACAATACCGGCCGTCCTGTCGCTAGGTCAATCTCAGTGGCCCAATTGACTTTGACATACGGATGCGCGGCGATGAGCTTGCAGTTGGTGCGGTCGAGCACATACAGGAAGCCGTTCTTGTTCGCCTGAATCATCACCCTCCGGAGTTCGCCGCGAACGCGAATATCAGCCAGTACTTGTTCGTCGGTGGCGTCCACGTCATAAACGTCATTGGGCGTGTATTGGTAATAGCAAACTACCTCACCGGTTTTCGGCCGGATCGCGAGGACGCTGTTGGTGAACAGGCTGTCCAAGCCTTCGCGCGGCCTGGGATCGTAAGGCTCGGCGTTACCCACGCCCCAATACACCAAGTCAAGCTGCGGATCATAGGAGCCGGAACGCCAGGTCGGCCCTCCTCCCTGCGACCACGCGTTGGTGTTCTTGGGCCAGGTCTCAGATCCGGGCTCACCGGGCGCCGGAATGGTATAGCGCCGCCAGAGTTTCTTCCCAGTGTCCGGGTCCCAGCCATCCAGGAATCCGCGTGTGGTGGACTCTCCACCGCTCTCGCCGGAAATCAGCACTCCGTTGGCAACAATCGGCGCGCCAGTGGAGTAAAAGCCATCGTGTAAATCCGCGAACCTCTGGTTCCACAGCTCTTTGCCGGTTTTCATGTCGAGCGCTAAAACGTGGTTGTCGATCGTCACGCGAAATAGCTTGCCGTTGTAGATGGTCGCGGCGCCGCGATTGTACGCGGAGCGAGTGACGCCCGATTCCAGTTGCACAGGCGTTCGCCAGATCTGCCTTCCGGTCTCCACGTCGATAGCGAAACTCCACTTGCCATTCACGATGTACATGACGCCGTTGTAGACCGTTGGGGCCGCCAATTCGCCCTGATCGTTCATCAGGCTCGTGCTCCAGATGGGCACCAGGCGCTTCACATTCGATTTGTTGATCTGCTTGAGCGGACTAAAGCTCTTGCGGTCAAAGCCCATGCTTTCCGTGGTCACGTTTTCCGTGTTCTTGCCGTCGTTATTCAGTTCTTCCGTGGTTTGAGCGATTCCGCCCGCGGAAACGAAAGCGAATATACCCACGCAAAGCCAAAAATTGTTCATGCGCCACCCTTTCACTTGGAACGCCCACCTATGGACGTGACCGCGTTCGTTGGTTCCACCCTAGTGGTTGCCGTCCATTCTAGCTCCCGGCGCGCCACAAAAGTTCGGCAGGTATCGCCGCATACTGTGCCGGTGGAGCTCCTCGCACCATAAAATAGAAACAGCATGCGTTACCTGGTGCGTGCCTGTCTCAAGCCAGGCTGCGAGCGGCCGCTTCTCCACGCCATCGAGGGCGGGACCTTAGGCAGAGGTTCCGTGGCCGGGGGCGAGTACCTCCGGAACATGCAAGAAGCCCGGTTGTGTTCCGATGGCACAGCGCGCTGGGTCGAGGTCTGCTACTGTCCGACGCCTCTTGAAGAGGAGCGGCCGTATTGGGAGCAATACTTCGAATTGGTCAAGGTGCAGGACGCGCATGACCGCAGGCAGTGCCGCGACCAGAACGGAACAGAGCCATGGGCCTGCGAGCACTGCGATTGCACCGAGCACCTGGAGCGCAAGCTGGCAACTCTGGGGAGTCCGTTTGTGAAGACGTTGCGCAGTGAACCCGAAGCGCGAGGGGTTAGAACCGCGGCGACCGCGCTCGATTAATTGGCGCTCACCCCGCCCACGGTAGACGATCCGGTTCCGCTGCACCCAGTGGCGCCAAAGCGGAGAAACTTCTGGATGCGTTTCGCGGTATCCACCTCGCCCGTATATAGATTGCCTTTACTGTCCACGCTAACCTGATGCAGATAGTGGAATGTTCCAGCCGACCGCCCATGGCGTCCGAGCTGGCCGAGTTCCTCGAGATTGCCGCGGTTCAGAATATAGATCGTCATATTGGCGTTGTCGCCCACGTACAGGCAACTCTGGGCTGGGTCCGTGGAGAAATTCATCGAAACCGCTGTTCCGATGATGTTGGTGTGATCGCTGATGAAGCGCTCGCCAACGAAACCACACGTCCCGGCCGCGCCGTTCGGGTTGCTGCATGGTTTGCCCAGATTGGGATCGTTTTTGTCGAATACCTGAATTCGATCATTTCCCCGGTCGCAGACATAAATCTTGCCGTCGCGCGAGATTTTGACGCAATGCACGGGGTTACGAAAGAACGCCGGTTTCCGGTTGCCTTTGGAGGAATCGGCGATCCATGACCCGGCGGCTTCCGCGGCGGCATCATCCACTGGATTGTTCCCGTAGGCGCCGAAGTGGCCGATATATTTTCCGCTGTTGGCATCCACGATCAGGACACGGCGGTTTCCGTAGCCGTCGGCGATATACAGGCGGTTGGTTGCGGGGTCCACCACCATGTCAGCCGCTTGATAGAGCACCGGAGTGCCGTTAATGCCGCCAGCGGTGTCGTTACTGTTCGGTCCGGCGGGAGTACCGCCAATCCTCATCTTGAAATTGCCGTCCATATCGAACTTCAGTACAAAGCCATCGCCGCCCTCTTTGTGGGAAGTCCAAGGCGGCGCGTCGCGCGGTTGGGTGCCGCCCTTCGGCGCAGCCTGATTTCCTGAAATCCAGACGTTATCGTTTTGGTCGACGTAAATGCCGTGTTCGTTGTTGGGCCAGATGCAGCCGGCCTCGGCCTTGCATTTTCCGCCGATGAATCCGGGATCGGACGGGCCGCCCCAGGCACGCAGCAGCTTGCCGTCGGAATCAAACTCCAGCACCGAGGGAGCAGCTTTGCAGCAGTCCGAGACCGGTCCATAGGCACGCTCCTGGCCAAGCCCGTCGATGGGCTGGCCTTTTTCGTCCGTAGCTCCTTGCACTGGACCTTCGAGTCCAGCCTCATCCGTGGACATCGTGCGAGGGCGGTTGTAGACCCAGATATGATCGTGCCGGTCGACATAGAGCCCGCCGATTTGGCCCAGCAGCCAGTGGTTGGGCAGCGGTTGTGGCCATGCGGGATCGACGACGAAACTTGGTGTTTTCCCGGTGCTGGACGCGTTGTATACGCCAGTTTGCTTGATGAGCCGGTCGAGGGCGCCACTGCTCTTGAGAACGCTCGTGGCGTCAGCGGCCATCAACAGACCGATGGCGGTCAACATCATCGCGGGAAGTACGGCTGAAAGCTTACGGTGCATCATTTTTCACGTCTCCCTTTTTCAGGTAGTGCGCCAATTCTTTGTCCCTAATCCGTCGCGAAGGCGACACCGTGGGCCGTGAGCAGGTTTATAACGTTCGCAATATCCGACCCCCATCCAAAGTGGATGAATTGGTGCTCTACTATCTCTCGGTTACCCTGCTTGATGGTTGGCGCGAATCCTAACGGCAACGATATCGTCTGGCTCTGGATCGCATAAATCCGGCATTCTGTATCGAAGATTGGACCGCCGCTCTGACCCCGTAGCCCTGGTGTGGAAGTTTCAATGAAGCGAACCTGGCGCGAGTGGTCTAGTGAGTCCCTTAAGAAAAATCTGGTTAGGATTCCGTCATTGGGAAATAAGGCCACGGGGAACGTTCCTGGATCTAAGGAGAACTTCCCTTCGGCTTCTACGAACGATGCTTTAATCTCATGAAAAGGAAATCCGAGGCGGCAGAGAGACGTGCCTGGCTTGAATTGCGGTCCAGGATTTTTGAAGACGGGATACTGTGATATTGCTGCCGGATCGAAGTTTTCAAGCTTGGCAATCGCTACGTCCGCCAGTTCGTCACGGATGACATTATTGACGACCCAGTTCTGTTGACCCCACATGACCGCTTGATGGGTAATCCATTCGTCGCTAACGTGCAGCCGTTGAATCTGGCGGCGCTTGTCCTTATCTCTCAAGTTGGGATCGGATTCGATCTTCTTCTTCTCTGCTTCATAAGCAGCCATCTCTTGCTGGCTCTGGGAGAACTTAACGAGGTCAGCAACGATGTGGTCAGCGGTTACGATCCATCCATTGCGGTTGATGATAACGAAAGTGCCCAACCCCGAAGCGATCTTTCCATTCCTAAATCGCCGCGTGAACATCACGGGCAACGTGAATTTAGTTGCCCGCTCCAAGGCTTTTGAAAACATTAGGTTTGTCGCCCTATAGTACGATGGCGACTTGTAGTATACTTCCAGCTACGTTTAAAGTAAAAGAAGAGGGAAGACGATATGCTGAACATGCTGGAACCGGTCGTGAGCTGTGAATCTGCGGTTGAGGCCAATTCCACGTTTCTTGCCGATATGGATCAGGTCGTAACCCAGACTGTTGAATATACTCAGGGGTCTGAATCGTCGCCGTACTTCATCCCTTCCTCACTCTGCGAGTAGCTCTTGTATGCTCCAGACGTGATCGGTGGATCCCCGCTCCCATCGCTGGTGTACCGTGGAGCGATCTGTGCGTGCGCCCGAGGTTCTACCACGTGTACCAAGAGCGCAACTGCGGCCAAGGTTCTCCCGCTTCTTTGAGAACCCGTTCGTCAGTTGGATGAAGCGACGAATACCCACTTGTGGTACCTCATTTGTGAATCTCCTTCTGAAGTCTACCGCCTGAAGCCGGATTAATGTGGGTGCAAGTCTTCTGCTTGGATTACAGCCCCGGCTGCCATTGACGCGGTGATCGCGGCTTCTTTGTTTCTCGTTGACATCCCGACTCTACCATACTAAATTTAGTCTGTACACTAAAAGTATACATTGGGGTAATAGCTTATGAAAGTTGCTAAGATGCCGAAGCCTTCCTTTACGAATCCCTTCCGCCCCGGTGCCGGACACATGCCGCCGTACTTAGCGGGAAGGGAGCAGGAACAGAGCGAGTTTAAGCAACTATTACGGCAAGATCCGATCTTGCAGAACATGGTTCTCACGGGGCTACGGGGGGTAGGTAAAACTGTTCTCTTGGAAACATTCAGACCTTTGGCCCTCCAGGAAAACTGGGGGTGGGTCGGCACCGACTTATCCGAGTCCGCCAGCCTAAGCGAAGAGCGCATGGCCATTCGGTTAATCACCGATCTATCCGTATTGGCCTCGAATGTCAGTGTCCCGGTTACGAAGCGCGGAGCTGGTTTCCACGGAACCAAGCAAAAACAGGAGCCGCTTACTTTTTCGGTTTTGATGAAGGTCTTTACCGACACTCCCGGATTGATCGCGGACAAGCTCAAGCATGTTCTGGAAATGGTGTGGCAGGCTCTTCCGGCTTACGGAACACGAGGAATCGTATTTGCCTACGACGAAGCTCAAAACCTGAGCGACTACGCGGAGAAAGATCAATACCCTCTGTCTCTACTACTTGATGTGTTCCAATCCATCCAACGTAAGGGCATTAGGTTTCTCCTGGTGCTGACTGGCTTACCGACACTCTTCCCGAAGCTAGTAGAAGCCAGAACCTATTCCGAGCGCATGTTTCATGTGATTTTCTTAGATAAATTGAACGACGAAGATAGCCGGCAGGCCATTCTGGTTCCAACCCAACAGCGCGGTTGTCCCTTCTCCCCGAATGACGAGTCCGTGAATGCGATCATTGGAATCACCGGAGGATATCCATATTTCATTCAGTTTGTATGTCGCGAGGTTTACGATATTTGGGTCCAGTACCCCAGTGCATCCATTCCCGGTAAGGCTCTTATTGGCAAGCTAGACTCAGACTTCTTTGCCGGGCGGTGGGCCAAGGCTACGGATCGACAACGCGATCTCCTCAGCGTTGTCGCCTCATTGCCAAATTGCGATGGGGAATTCACGGTTCAAGAAATCGTTACGCAGTCCAAGAAATACCTGCTTAAGGCATTCAGTAGCAGCCATGTGAACCAAATGCTCGCGTCCCTGGGCGAGGCCGGACTTGTCTACAGAAATAGATATGGCAAATATTCCTTCGCCGTTCCACTTTTGGGGCAATTTATTCAGCGCCAAACCCTGGAAGAGGGAGCCGAGTGACACTCTGGCGGCCCGTTCGCGAGGCCGCCACCAAGAGGGACACAGATTTGGGGGACTCCCTTTTTTCACATGCTGCTTACGAGCACGATACATATAATAGAACGGTGAATCTTGGAACCCTAAATGCTGCCTCGCTCATGGCCGCAGTGCTGACCATTCCACTGACGGCGTTCGCGGCCGGCAATTGCGCCGATTCTCGCGATCTGCGCCTAATCAACGGCAAGATCGTGACTATGGATGCGCGCAATGCGGTGCTCTCGTCCGTGACTATCCAGAATGGCCGCTTCGATTTTTCAGGCGGGAAGCTCAGCCCCTGCACCAAGACCATTAACCTCCACGGCCGGACCGCCGTGCCCGGTCTGATCGACGATCACAATCACATCGTATTGCTCGGCCTACGCCCCGGTTACGACACGCGGCTGGAAACGGCGGGTTCCATCAAAGACGTTCAAGCGACCATCGCGGAACGCGCGAAATCCGTTCCGCCCGGGAAATTCATCACCGCCATGGGCGGCTGGAATCCGGCGCAGTTCCAAGAAAAGCGGCTGCCGACCCTGGCCGAACTGGACGAAGCCGCGCCCAACCATCCGGTGCTGTTGTTCCTTGCGTTCACCGGTCCCGCGGCGACCAACAGTCTGGGTAAGGCGTTTTTTGCGGGGAAGGGAATCGAGGTGAGCGCCAGCGGCGCGATCGCCGCGAATGCACCGTCGATTGCGGCGTTGAATGCCCTGCGCTCCGTGCAGACGCTGGAGGACAAGGAACGCGGGACGGCCGATGCCCTCGCGTATTCCGCCAGCGTCGGCGTCACCACGGACGTCGACATGGGAGCGTTTGTCATTCCGGGCTTACCCGACATTCAGGATTCGTTCGTGTTCGACGGCCTGGCCTCCGCCGATCCCTTCCGCATGTACGATGCCGTGCTGGCGCTCCATCGCGAGGGGAAGATGGCGGCGCGGCTGCGGATTTTCTTCCTCAGCATGGATACCGAGCCCACCGTTCCCTTGTTGCGCGAGCGTTTGCTGAATGCCTTCGACGGATTCGGCGACGATATGCTGCGGACCTCCGGGATCGGGGAATTTGCAACCGTCTGGCCGCTGTTCGGGAAGGTGACCCCTCCGGCGAATTACGAAGCCGCATTACAACTGATTGCAAAGGAGGGCTGGCCTTTTCAGCAGCACAGCCTTTCGCTCGCCGAGGATCAACTCACCGCCGCTACGTTCGAGAAGGTCAACGCCGTGACGCCGATCGCCAACTTGCGGTGGTCCATCGCACACGTCCCGCACATCGACCAACAAACGGTGAATCGTTTCAAAGCTCTCGGCGCGGGCATCGCGTTGCATCCTTATGAATATCTCGCCGGAGCTCCGGGGGCGGGACCGCCCTTCCGCATGATTGTTGACAGCGGAATTCACGTGGGGGCCGGATCGGATGCGGCGCAAATCTCAACACTCGATCCCTGGCTGATGATTTACTACATGGTGACTGGAAAGAATGCGGCAGGTGTATTGATCAACCGGGGCCAGACGCTCACGCGCATGGAGGCGCTGCGGCTGTACACCGCGAACAACGGATGGTTCTTCCGCGAAGAGGATCGCTTGGGCTCCATCGAGCCCGATAAGCTGGGCGATGTCGTAGTCCTCAGCGACGATTTCCTCGATGCGGCGAAGGTGCCCGATGAGGCGATCAAGCGCGTAAAGTCAGTGCTCACGGTGGTGGGAGGCCGGGTGGTTTACGACAAGCTCCAGTGAGTGCACCAGACGCCGCGGCTCAGCCTCCGATGCCGGTTCGATGGCCGCTCCTGAACGCCCGGCCGGGCGAGCCCCGATTACCGGGTGCAGTCTGAAGCTGCACCGTGCTGTGTTAGGATGAATGTCTTTCGCCAGGGCTGGTTAGGACGGCAGTGCCGTATGACGTCGACTCGCAAAAGCGGGCTCTTTCCTTTACTTTTGGCCTGTTTGTCTCTGCCTGGCGTGGCGCAGCCGGTTACTTTGCCGAACGGGCGCCAAGTCGAGCTGGCGAATCCACAAGAGGCGTGGTGGTTCTACCGGCCTGAGCGCGTCGAGACCGAAAAACCCGAGGAACTCCTGGACGTTCTCGGAATTAAAAAAGGGGACGTGGTTGCCGATATTGGCGCCGGACCGGGGTTCTTTTCGCTTCGCGCGGCACAG
Organism: Bryobacteraceae bacterium; assembly: GCA_030039005.1. The sequence goes on along the minus strand of JASHQT010000169.1, from coordinate 33,223 downwards.
CACGTGGGACCTACGGGGAAGGTTTTCGCGGTGGATGTCCAGCAGGAAATGATCGATGGGCTGCGGCGGATGGCCCGGAAATCCGGCTTGGAAAACATCGTCCCGATCCTTGGATCCGCCGAGGATCCCGAGCTTCCCGCAAACAGCGTTGACGATGTCCTGATTATTATTGCGTACCATGAATTTTCTCATCCCGCGGAGATGATGCATCACATTTATATAGCCATGAAACAGGACGCGAAGATGCTCATCGTCGAATATAAAGCGGAGGATCCGAACTCGCGCGTGTCTCCAGCCCACAAAATGGGTGCGGCGGAAATCCTGAGAGAAGTTTCGGGCTTTGGTTTCAGGCTGGATAAAGCCATCGACATGATTCCCACACAGCACGTCTTTATTTTTAAGAAAGACAATCGGCTCAACTAAAAGAGGGAGGTTCCTTATGTCGAAGCGATTCGCGGTGACAGCCTTCGTGGCTGCTTTAACTTCGGTTTCCCCGCTGCTGGCGCAGGACGCCGAAGTCGGAAAGGAATATCAGATCACGATCGATTCTGAACAAGAGAATCAATACATTGGTGCTTACGGCGAGGCAAAAATCGGTTCCATCGTCGTCATGGTTCCGAATGCCAAGAAGGCCGAGCAGTACAAGGTGAAAATCACCGATATAAAGTCGAACCAGTATACCGGAAACAAGCAGGCGTCCTGCACGTTCGAACAAATTGGCGGCGATCGAAAGGGCAACTGCCTGGGCGCGCCGTAAACTCTGCGTGCGCGAATCACGAGAGCAGATCCGCTAACGCCTGACGGTCTCGCCATGTACGCGTAGCAGCGCCCGGGTGGGTGTCCGAGGCGGCCACGGGACTTGGCGCGGCACGCCCACATGTGGTAAAAGCAAGCTCTAGAGAGCAAAATACCGGATCTTCGGACCGCTCTAAGGAACCAGTGACCAGAGCCTCCCATTCCACGCTGCTCGCCATTGCCGCCACGCTGGCAGCCCTGCTCGCGTTAAGCGGAATACCGGCACTTGCCCACCATTCGTTCACGATGTTCGATCAGTCCAAGACGGTGACGCTGCATGGCACGGTGAAAGATTTCCGCTGGACCAATCCTCACGTGTTCATCCAGTTGCTGGTGAAGAATGACCAAGGGAACGAAGAAGAGTGGAGTATTGAAATGACCAGTCCCGAGCATCTGGCGCGGGATGGCTGGCGGCCGGGAACGCTGAAACCGGGTGACAAAATCACCTTGAACATCCATCCCTTGCACGACAATTCCAAAGGCGGGGAGTACCTGTCGGGAACGGGGCCGAACGGGCCGCTGCTCGGCGGACCGCCACCAGCGGAAGGCCGCAAGTGAGTTTGCGCGGGCACGCACTGGCCGCGCTCGTGACAGCGCTGCTCACGGGCGGCATGGCCGCGCGAGCCGCGTCGGCCGAGCTATCGTTGCCCGACTGGAGCGGCCAGTGGCAGCAGGTCGGTGCGACGCCCAGCCCGGACGGAGGCTTTTACAAGTCGCTCGATCAAGTGCTCAAGGAGATGCAATGGTCGCCGCCGGATAAGCCCGCGGTGCAGGCGAAAATCGACAAGATCGTCGCGGTGGAGCGAAAACAAATGGCAGCCGTGCGCAATGGCGCAAATCCGGGCGGCGCCGTGAGCGCCTGCACCTTTGGATATCCGGCGCTGATGCTGGACTCACCGCTGATGTTTGAAGTTTTGCCCACGCCGAAGGAGACGGCCCTGATCTTTTCCAGCCGCGAGATTCGCCACGTTTACACCGACGGGCGCGCGCATCCCGGCAAGGACGATCTGTGGCCCACCGTCTGGGGCGATTCGATTGGCCATTGGGAAGGGCAGACGCTGGTGATCGATACCGTGGCCGTCAAAGCTGCGATTGATTTTATGCATCTGGGCGGCACGCCGGTTCTGGCCTTTGGCGGCATCGAGGAAATGCAACTGGTCACGTACTTGAGCCCGGAGACGCATTTCATCGAGAAGCTCCGGATGATCGACAAGAATCATCTGGAGGACCAGTTCACAATCATCGATCCGGTGAATTTCACGAAGCCCTGGGAACTGACGCGCACCTACGAGAGGGTGCAAGCCATTCACCGCATGGTGTACGAGGACTGCGAGGGCGAGGAACGCAATCCCATCGTCAATGGCCACTTCACCCTCGCGCCTCCGCCATCGCCGGAAAAACGATAGCAATCGAGCCCCGAGAAGCGCGGCCTCGTGCCGCAGTCGGCGCGGTGATATTCTTGTCCCGATGCAAGCAAAGCTGGTGATCGGGATCGCGCTCACCACCCTGATGGAAATCGCGGTGTGGGCGCAAGCGCCGAAGATGGCGCAGAACTGGCGGGGCGCGGGGGCTACGCCGTGTATTGGGTCCGATGGCGGGGTTTACCAATGTCCTCCGGCGCCGCGGGTGGAAGCCATTCGCGCCGGCCACGTGCTCGATACCGAGACCGGGCGCATGCTGGCCAAACAAGTGATTATCATTTCGGGCGACCGCATCGCTGAAACGGGAGCGGAAGGCGCGGTGAAGATTCCAGCGGGTGCGCGAGTGATCGACCTGAGCCGCGCCACCGTGCTGCCAGGGTTGATTGACGCGCACACCCACATGTTCGACACGCGACGCCCTACGGTTACGACGGAAGAGGCGATGACCATCGCCGTGGCGAACGTGCAGGCCAACTTGCGGGCCGGCTTTACGGCGGCGCGCGATATGAGCACGCACGGGAACGGCTACGGAGATATCGCGATCCGCAACGCGATCAACGAAGGGCGGATTGACGGACCGCGCTACCAGGTATCGACGCTGGGAATCGTTTGGGGCGCAAAGACAGCGGACCCGCAGCACCCCGATAATCCATTGGCGAGTACGGTGGTCCGCTCGGAGGCGGACGCTCGGGCGGCGGTGAAGGAACAGATTGTGCACGGCGCCGATTGGATCAAGCTCTTTCCGGCCGGAGCGTACTCGTTCACTCCCGACGGCAAGGATGAATACGAAGTAACTTACCCGCTGCCGGTCGTCGAAGCGCTGGTGGACGAAACGCACAAGCTAGGAAAGAAGGCGGCGTGCCACGTGTATGGCGGTCAGGGCCTGCAAAACGCGATCACCGCGGGCTGCGACACCATCGAGCACGGCTTCGGCCTGGACCAGGAGATGCTCAACACCATGGTGGCGAAGAAGCTGTATTACGATCCCACGATTGTGCGCTACACCGAGCCGGGCATCGATGATAACGATGCACGCAACACAGGCGGCAAGTATCGCATCATTCCGATCTTCGAACGGGCCACGCGCCTGGCGGCAGCCACGCAAGGGTTGAAAATTATGTCCGGCAGCGGCGCGGACGGCGCAACTTTTGCTCACGGCACGCAGGCGCTGGAAATCGAGGCGCTGGTGAAAATTGCCGGGCTGAGACCGCTACGAGCAATTCAGGCGGGAACCATCATCAATGCGGAAGCCTTAGGTTGGCAGAATCAGATCGGCACGATTCAAAAAGGCAAGTACGCGGACATCATTGCGGTTTCAGGCGACCCGCTCGCGGATATCACCGAACTGGAGCGCGTGAAGTTCGTGATGAAGGGCGGCAAGGTGGTGCGAGACGACTTGGAAGAAGCCGGAAGGAGCCGCTAGCGTGAAATCCAGTTTCAGCGTTGATTCTGCGCTGACGTCTCCGGATTCCCAGTCACCGTCACGGTAACATCTTGCGTGGTGAACAACTGTCCGTCAAAAGCAATTGCGCGGAGCACGTAAGTACCCGGAGCGCTGAAAGTCGCCTTCGAGGTCAAATGGATCGCTTCTCCATGCACGACCGGACTATTGGGCGCATCGAAAGTCACTTTGCCCGGTCCCCGGTATTGAATCCATTTGATGTCCACGCCCATCGGACGCCGCGGCGAGTCACTGCGCGCAGCGTTGGAATTGTTGCGACGGTATGGTTTTGGCAGCCCGTCATCGGTGGCAACGGCCGTCAACGTGGCTCCACTCGAGAGTGTCGCGCTGGCAACGTCGGCTTTGGCTTCGAGAGTTGGTGGCTTGTTGTTGGGATCGCGAACGCCGCCTTCCATGTTCTCCACCAATACGTCCGGACTAAGCTCCCATTCGGGTTGCAGCCATCCCTTGGCTTGATCGGTACGGCCGTGCGAAGTCAAGGTCCACACCACTTTCTCTTCTTTATTCCAGTCGGCCGGCACCACCACCCGGAACAGGAATCGTTGCCGCCTGGGATAGAAATGCGTGGGCTGGCCTTTGTCCCCGAAAGTTTCGCCGCGGAGGGTAAAAGAGTTCTGCGGGCCGATCGGAATGTCGACTTCCTCTTCGTAATTGCGGTTCAGGTAACCGAAAACCAGGCTATAGGTGCCGTCGGCATTGTGCTCCCAGCCTTCAAATATCGGAGCGACGTTCTGCCCGCGCGCGTATTGCACCTGGGCGTTCGCCTCAAATGCCGCGAGTAAGCAGGCCAGAGCGGCGAACCGCATTACTTAGTACCCGCCACGGTCTGCTGTTTTGCTTTGCGCTCCGCGACCTGCTTCTGGAACTCGGCGTCGGAAAGATAGTAATAGCTGACCCACGCGCCGCCCATTTCATCGATGGTCCGCTGTCCGTAGGTAATCGTGTTGTCCGGATCGGGGTTGAACTTGTTGTTAGCTGAGTTGTTGTACCACGAAATCAGGTGCAGGATGGTTCCGGCGGGCAACAGCGGCTGTTCGTCTTCTCGATAGATATACACCAAATGCCAGTTGAACTGGTACCTGCTCACGCAGCTCAGCATTTCCACCTTGTGGCCGCTCGGATAGATGGCTTCCATACACGACGCCTTACCGCGGTTGTGCATATGAGGCTGGAACGACAGCAGCCGAGCAGGCTGCGTTAATGTCTGGTAGCCATCGAAGCGGATGTTATCGGTGTTAGGCGGGAGGTCGATATCCTTCGGGTCTCCAACCTTTTCGGTGACTTCAATATAATGCGGCACGTATCCTTTGGGATAAAGCTCCAGCGCCAGCGCAATATTGACGGCCGTGTCCTGGCCAATGGCGTGAAGATGAAGGTTGAAATTGAATTTCGTCCCTGCCTTGATTAAACGGCCCGCACCGTCCGGGAACACGTCGGCGTTTTTGCCGAGCGCGTATTCATTGAGGAAGACGCCTTGGACGTTGTCGCCTGAATCGGGATCATCGTCGTGTTTCATGGAAGTCGTGGCATGGTGCACGGCGCGGAAGCCCTTGAGCGGCTTAATTTCGATGCCCTTGATGTAGCGATCCTCCGTCAACCCGGAATCGACCAGGACGTCTACCCAGCGGTCAGACGCCTGAGCGGGCACAATCTCGTCTTTCGGCAGTTGCACAACAAGATCTGGGCGAATGTGCCAGCGATCGGAATCGTCAAATTTTCGGGGAGCCGGCATGTCCTTGGGGTCGCCTTTGGGAGATCCATCGTTCACCCAGGCCACGATGGTGGCGATTTCCTGGTCGGTGAGCGAGGCATCGTTCTTGAAATCTTGAATGCCGACGTTCTTGTCGATATACCAGGGCGGCATTTCCCGCGCGAGCACCTTCTGCCTGATCGATTTCGCCCACGGCCGCGCTTCCTCATAAGTGAGTAGCGACATCGGGGCGAACGTGTTGGGCCGGTGGCATACCTGGCATCGGCTCTGCAAGATAGGCGCCACGTCTTTAGTGAACGTGACCTGTGCCTGGGCGGACATTGCGGCCAGCGCAATCCCTAAGGAAACGATGATCTTCACCCTGCACCCCCTGGGCATTGATGCTAGCCCTCCGAGACTTCCGCGTCAAGCGGGCCCGCCGCGGCCCGCCGCGGCCGGCGGCATCTCTGTCGGCATCTCTGTCGGTAGCTTTTGTAGTTGTCCGGTTTTATTAACACGTTAGTTGTCCGGTTTGGTTTCACGCCACCCTCTCCGCCTTTGACTTGGAAGAAGGAACTTTACTACCCGTCACCGTGGCGGTGGGAATGTGGGAATCGCCAGCGGCGATTTCCAAGGGGCGGTGGGAGCGGTGGGAAACCTGGGTTTGGTTTTCCATCGCTTCCACGGACCCGGCATTTCCACGGCCCACCACATGCGGTCCATAACGAATCGAGACCGTGCCGTCCAGATGCTGGTGAATGGTCACGGTTTGACCTGCTAGCGTGTGGCGCCAGCGCGTCTTATCCAGCTGCCACCAGCGATCGCGAATCGCGACGGTATTGTCCTTGGCCACCACGCGCTCAGTCTGAATCGAAAACACCCAGTCCAGATCACGCCGCATGCACGGCCGGAACGCGGTGCCGCGTTCGGCTGCTTTCAGGGCGAACTGAGCGTTGAAGGCGGCGATGTAATGCTCCCGCAGAAATGCATTGGCCGCTTCCAGACTCCGGATCCCGGCCAGACGCAGTTCCTGCGGTAACCTTCCTTGCCATGTTCCATAGCTGCGCTCCATGCGTCCGCGGGCTTGCGGGGAATACGCCGGGATCATCTGAATCCCCAGCTCCTTCAGCGCCCTGCCTACCTGCGTAACGCGGCTCTTATCCACCGCCTCGCCGGCTTTGGGCGTAAGAAAGAAATGGCTACCACGGTCGCTGTACAGCGCGCAGAACAGTCCCTTGCGCTCGATCACTGCTCTCAAAGCCGCCATCACGGTTAAGGTCGATTCTTCCTCCACCAGCTGCGCGTAGTAGATCTCGCTGGTCGCATCGTCCAGAATCACGATCAGATCGTAATACCGTTCATCCTGCAACCAGCGATGTTTGCTGCCGTCGATGTGCAAAAGCATCCCCGGTAAAGGACGCCGTGGACGACGCCGGCGGTGGGGACCTCGTTTCTTGCGTCGCACTACCAACCCCGCCCCCTGCAAGGCTTGCTTCACAAAACTGTAGCTGAGTTGGATGCCCTCCTGTTCCCGCAGTTTCTCCTGAAAATGCCGCACGTTGCAGTCGAAATACTTGTCCTGATAGAGCGCCAGCACCCGCTCCACGGTCGCCAACGGCACCCGGTGATAGCTCACCTTGCCCCGCCGCAGGTCGAAAAGGCCTTTATAACCCTCCTTCTGATAGCGCGCCCGCATGCGCTGCATGTTCCGCACGCTCATGCCCGCGATCTCGGCCGCCTCAATCCAGCTCAGCCTCTTGGCCATCGCTTTCAAAATCACGTCTTGTAGTTTCATCATCCGCTCCGTCTCTCGGGCGGGCAACTCTGGCTGGCTCGCTTCCACATCGCCAGCTTCGCCCCGCCCGGCCTGGACCAGACAACTAACGTGCTAATTTCACCGGACAACTAACGTGCTAACGACACGGCCGGCGGCATCTCTTGCAAACGGCGCGTTCCTGTTATATAAGAGCCATGTCCTATAAGAGCGCTCCAGGAGGTAAACAGAACATGCGGACTTTCACCTTAGCAGCCCTCCCTCTGGTTCTCGCCGCCGTTCCCCTCATGGCGCAACAGGACGGCGCCCTCGCCCAGCCCACGACCTTCGATACCTACACGCCTGGCCCATGTTCTCCCAACGGACAGCCGCACGGCGGTTGTCCACCCGGCGAGCGCCATCGCTTCCGCGTGGTTCCGATGGCCACCGGCCTGGACCGTCCCTGGCACATCGCGTTTCTTCCCGATGGCCGCACCATGCTGGTTACCGAAACACCCGGGCGCTTACGCATCATCCGCGACGGCGCGCTCGAGCCCAATCCTGTTTCGGGCTGGCCGGCTTCCTCCTTGCACGCGCAGACGCTCAACTCCGTGCTGGTGCATCCGCGGTTCGACCAGAATCATTTCGTGTATTTGTCCTACCAGAAGGCGGACGATTCGGACACCGCGACGGCGAAAGAGGACGCACCCAAACGCACCACGCTCGCACTGGCGCGCGGTCACTTCGATGGCAAGGCGCTCACCGATGTCCACGACATCTTCATCGCTGACGCGTGGCAGGCCGGCGGCGCTTTGGCTGGGCGCGCGGCATTCGGTCCGGACGGCATGATCTACCTCGCGGTTGGCGATCGCGACATTCATGTCACCACCGACGACGCGAGCGCGCGCATTGCCGCGCAGCATCTCGACAACGACGCCGGCAAGGTGCTGCGGCTACGCGACGACGGCGGCATCCCGCCCGATAATCCGTTCGTTGGCCGCGCGGACGCCAGGCCGGAGATTTATACCTACGGCCACCGCAACGTCTACGGATTCGCGTGGGATCAGCAAACGGGAACGCTGTGGTCCTGCGAAATCGGCCCCATGGGCGGCGATGAATTGAACATCCTCGCGCCGGGCAAGAATTATGGCTGGCCGCTGGTCTCATTCGGACGCATCTATAACGGCAACACCGCTTCCGAGCAGTCCTATTACAGGCCGGGGATGGAAATGCCGGTCATGTTTTGGGTACCCGCCATCAGCCCCTCCAGCCTCATCCTCTACACCGGCGATCGCTTTCCTTATTGGAAAGGAAGCCTGTTTATCGGAGCGCTCAGCGGCCAGCAGCTCCAGCGCGTCGCTTTCAATCAGCCGGCGCCTCAGGAGGAACGCCGCGAGTCGTTGCTCACGCAGCTCGACGTACGAATTCGCGACGTCCGCCAGGGCCCGGACGGCTATATATACCTCGCGACCGAAACCGCCGAGGATACCACCGGGTTTCCCAATCCGCAGCCCGATCACAAGCCTCGCCCCGATGGTCCGCACGGGATGGTGTTGCGTCTCGAACCAGTAGACTAGCCGCTAGAGTTTCAAGGAGGTTCCATGCGACTGAAGGTTTTTGCCCTGCCCGCGCTAACGTTTGCCGCGCTGAACCTGTTCAGCCAGTCCGCCGCTAAATGGACGCCGCCACGGACGCAGGATGGGCAGCCCGATCTGCAAGGCGTTTGGACCAACGCCACTGTCACGCCGTTCCAGCGTCCCGCCGAACTTGGCAACAAGCAGTTTTTCACTCCCGAGGAAGCGGCCGCATTCGCCAAGCAACGCGTGCAACAGGGCAACGCCGATCTCATCGAGGGCCCGCGCGGAGCCTCGGACCTGGGCCGGCGCGCTTATAACAATTTTTGGATGGATCGCGGCACGCACGTTTCCAAAACCATGCGTACGTCCATCGTGATCGATCCCCCCGACGGTCGCATCCCGCCCTTTACGCCCGAGGCCAAGGTGAAGTACGACGCCTTTCACGCGCGCATCGCCGCGCATCCTTCCGACGGCCCCGAGGACCGGCTGCTCACCGAACGCTGCATACTGTTCGGCGCCTCCGGTCCGCCCATGCTGCCCGAGCCGTACAACAACAACTACGAGATCGTGCAAACGCCCGGCTTCGTCACCATCGCGGCGGAGATGAATCACGAAACCCGTGTCATTCCGCTCGACGGCCGTCCGCATTTGCCTTCCACCATGCGTCAATGGACCGGCGATTCGCGGGGCCACTGGGAGGGCAGCACTCTCGTCGTGGACACGACGAATTTCAAAGGCAGTTTGCAAAGCCGCTTTGGCGTGTCTTACTTGGACGGCATGTCTGACGAGAATCTCCACGTCGTGGAGCGCTTCCGGCGCGTGGATGCGGAGACTATCCTGTATCAAGCCACGGTGGACGATCCCACCGTTTACAGCAAGCCATGGACCGTGGAGCTTTCCATGTCCAGACGCGCCAGCCGGATTTTCGAATACGCCTGCCACGAAGGCAACTACGCGCTGATGGACATCCTCGCGGGTGCGCGCGCCGCGGAGAAAAAAGCCGCCGCCGGGAAGCCTTGAGGATTCCGCGCAGCCTTTGCTCTGGTTACTGCAACGGGGTCCCGCGAGATCGTCCTGGCAACATCCACACGGTGGAGCTTGCCGGAGCGCTTCGACTCGCGGATCGTTAATTCTTCGGCAAATCTGGACGATTCCACCAGCCGCCGCCTAAGGCCTGAAATAACGCGGCGCTGTCGGTATATCGATTCGATTCGGCTTGCACCTGGCTGAGCAAGGCCTGCTGATAGGATTGCTCGGCGTTCAACACCGCGAGAGTGTTGGTGTAGCCTGCATGGAATTGTTTCTCGGTCAGTTCGAGTGTTACTGCCGCCGCATGCGTAGCGGCAGCCGCGGATTTCAGGCCATCCGCATCCTGTTTGATCGCGTGCAATGTGTCTGCGACATTTTGAAATGCGGTGAGCACGGCGCTTTTATATTGCTCCTCCGCTTCTGTGTAGGCGGCCTTGGCGGCGCGCTCGCGGTGGAGCAAGGTCTTGCCGTCAAACACGGGCTGCGTGACGCCGCCGGCCAAGTCCCAAAACCCCGAAGTGAACAGATGACCCAGTACAACTGCCATGCTTCCGGCATCCGCGGTCAACGCGAAGTTGGGCAGACGGTTTGCACGAGCAACTCCAACCAACGCGCTCGCGGAATGCAGATTCTCTTGCGCTTGTCTGACGTCAGGACGCTGTTCCACAAGCTGCGAGGGAAGCGACAGCGGCAGCTCGCGGGGCAATTGGAAACTTGCAAGTTCAAATTCTTCTCCCAATTCGTGGCTGGGGAATCCGCCCGCGAGCACGGCTAACTGATCGCGCTGCTGAGCCAGCTGCTTCAACAAGGGGGGCAGAGTGGCGGCAAGCTGCGCAAGCTGAGCCTGCTCGGCCGCAACGTCGAGTTCGCTGGCATAACCCTTGCCAAGCTGGCTGCGCAAAATCTCCAGCATCTTCGTGTTTATGGAGATCAGTTGATTGGTGGCCTCAATCTGCCCGCGCAAGGACGCCTCTTGAATCGCTCCGGCCACAATGTTGGAACTCAAGGTGATGTGCGTCGCAGCCAGAGCGAATCGCGCCTGTTCCTCTTGCGCCTTGAGAGACTCAATCGTCCTTTTGTTCAAGCCGAAAACGTCGGGTACGTAAGAGACGGCAACTTCGGGCGTGTAAAGACTGTAATTCAGTGCACCCGAGAAGGTGACTGGAGAAACATCGGGAGAAGACTTTCCGCGCGCCGCCGAGAAGCCGGCAGAAACGTTGGGATAATAGAAACCGTGTTGCGCCAAAGTAGTTTCTCTGGCCACCAACAGCGCCGCTTGAGCTGATTTCAAGTCGGGATTCGCCTTCAGCGCCGTCTCAATGAGAGTATTCAACGGCTTGTTATGGAATAAAGTCCACCAGTCGCCAGGAATATCGCGTCCTGCAGCGAAAGCTTGTGCTTCACCGCCCTGAACATTAGGAGTACTGCTGGTGGCGGCAGGAGGCGTCGGAACATAACCTGGAACATCAGGAGCCGCGGGCTTCTTGAAGTTGGGACCGACCACACAGCCGGCGCTCAGGAACAAAATTGCCGTGAGCGCCAGGATCGCAAGATTACGCAGATTGCCGGTGAAAGTCATAGCCAATCCCATGTGTCAAAATCGTCGATGAACTTCACGCCCATCCAGTCCCGCAGTATTCTGTTTGGAGCGTTCGAAAGATCCGCCAATCGCTGGAGGATTGAGCCCGCGATGACGTACGCTGCTAAGCGGCGATTCCGCCGGCCGGGGAAGCGACGGCCGGACTCGCCCACGAATCGGCGTTAGCTCGTCCTTCTCAGCGGACGTAGACTCAGTGAAAGCAGATCTTGCTGGAAGCGAGTGGGGGTTCGCCGCACTTGCCACTATCTGGCGCGGGTGCGGCTTTGAGGGAAGCGGAAGTTTGGCCGGAGAACGGTGCTGGAGTTCGGGACGTTTGGGCTCGGTTCGGCCGCTCGCGGCGTGCTCCATCGGCCGCTTGATTTCGGATGGCTTCGCCGCATAACTCGGCCGCCACGTTGCCGCTCCGCAAAGCAGCGTCACCAGCGCAATACGCCTATGTCTCATGGCCGCCCTCCGTTGGACGAGGACTGTCGCTGCCCAAGAAGATCAGCCGCAGTGCAGGCACGGCCAGCAGTAGCATAATCGGCCCCACCAGCATTCCGCCGACAATGACAGTCGCCAGCGGCCGCTGCACCTGGCTGCCGATTCCGGTGGAAATCGCCGCGGGAAAAAGTCCGATGCACGCCGACAGTGCGGTCATTAATAGCGGACGCATACGCGTGGTTGCGGCGCGGTACATCGCCTCGGCCGGCGCAAAACCCTGAGACCTTTCCTGGTTATAGAAGGTGATCATCAAAATGCCGTCCATCACCGAGACACCGAATAGCGAAACGAAGCCGATCGCGGCAGAAATGCTGAAGTTCAGGCCGGACACGTAAAGCGCAAGGATTCCGCCGACGATGGCATCGGGTATGCCTGCCAGCGCGAGGATGGAATCGCGAAAATTGTTGAACAGGCTGTAAAGCGCGCCGGCGATCAGAACGAAGCTAATCGGCACGATGACTTCCAGACGCTTCTTCGCCTGCTGGAGGTCTCCATATTCGCCAGCCCAGACCAGATGATATCCCGGCGGAAGTTGCACGTTCTTCGCGATGCGCTGCTGTGCCTCTTCCACCGTTCCGCCCAGGTCCCGGCCGCGAACGCTGAACTTCACCGGAATAAAGCGCTGCATGCTTTCGTGATAGATCCACGCGGCGCCGGTGTCCAATGAGATGCTCGCGAGTTCGCATAGCGGGATGTAGGCATTGGCGCCGCTCGGAGTGGTATATCCGACTTTGATGTCGCGGATCGCATCCAGATTGTTGCGATATTCGGGTGTATAGCGGACCACCAGATCGAACTGCCGGTCGCCCTCCAGCACCTCCGTGGCGACTGCTCCGCCCATCGCGGCTTGAATGACGGAATTCACGTCACCGGAGTTCAAACCATATCGAGCGGCCTTCTCCCGATCCACTCGTATGTTCAGATTCGGCTGGCCGAGCACGGGAAAGATGCCGAGGTCTGTGACGCCCCGTACCTGACTCATCTGATCCCGGACTTGATCGGCTAGCTGCGTTAGGACTTGCAGATTGGGGCCAACGATTTTGACGGAGTTGACGCCTTTTACGCCCGAGATTCCCTCCTCGATATTGTCCTCAATGTATTGAGAAAAATTAAATACCACTCCCGGCAATTCGTTTTGAAACTGACGCTGAATCTGGTTGGTCAGCTTTTCCTTCGTTAATCCCTTGGGCCATTCATCGAATGGTTTGAGCGGAGCGAACAGCTCGACGTTCGAAAACGGCGACGCATCGCTGCCATCGTCGGGTCGGCCGTGCTGGGACACCACGGTAATCACCTCGGGATGCCGCAAGAGAATCTCGCGCATTTTTCTGGTGGCCGCTTCTCCATCCTCAAGCGACAGGGTGATCGGCATGGAGGCACGGATCCAGAAGTTACCTTCCTCCAGGTGCGGAAGAAATTCACTACCCAAGCGAGGAGCGATGAGGAAGAAGGTTCCCAAAGAGAGGGCCAGCTCCAATCCAACCACAAGGAAGCGATGTCTTAGAGCGAAGCGTAGGGCAGGATTGTACAGAGCGTGCAGGGCACGAACGACAATGGTTTCCACCTCTTTGACGCGCCCGGGAACCAGGAACGAAGCAATGACCGGGGTGACTGTGAACGTCGCAATCAGCGCGCCCGCGAGTGCATAACCGTAGGTCCGTGCCATGGGCCCGAAAATTTGTCCCTCCACTCCCTGCATGGTGAATAGAGGAACGAAACCAGCCACCGTAATTAACGCGGAAAACAGAACGGCTTTATCCACCTGCAGCGCGCTGACCATAATCGTCCGCAAGCGGTCCGTCCAGCGGAAAGGAGCTTCGCCCGCTTCGGCGTCAAGGACTTGTGTCGGATCCGGGCCCCAGTACCCGCGGGACAGGCGGTCCAATAGATGTTGTCTTTCTTCCGGCCCGCGCTGAAAATTCTTGAAAATATTTTCGACAAGAATGACCGCTGAGTCGACGATAATTCCGAAATCCACGGCCCCTACCGATAGCAGATTGGCGCTTTCCCCTGCTGCCACAAGAATGATCGTGGCGAAAAACAGCGCGAACGGGATGTTTAGGCCGACAATCGTGGCGCTACGAAGATCCCCCAGGAAAATCCATTGAATGAGGAAGACCAGCAGGCATCCGAAGATCAGGTTGTGAAGCACAGTGTGCGTGGTGAGTGCGATTAAGCCGGAACGGTCGTAAAACGGAACAACCTTCACTCCCGGCGGAAGGCTGCCGTCGCGATTCAGGGTGTGAATCGCCTGCTGGACTTTCGGAATCATGTCGGCGGTTTTTTCCGTTCGCCGTTGCACCACGATCGCTCCCACGACGTCATCCTGGTGGTCGCGGCCCAGGATGCCGAGCCTCGGACGATAGCCCACTTGGACTTTCGCGACGTCCTTAATCAGTACCGGAACGCCGTTTTCCTGGCTGAGAACGATATTCTCGATATCGTTGACTTTATATCCCTTGGTGACGTCATCGTTGCCGCCATCGTCAATCAGACCCACACCGCGAATATTAATGGACTGCTGGCCCATGCGAATTTCGCGCCCGCCCACGTTAATATTGGCGTTGCCCAGCGCGGTGAGTATTTGCGGCACGGTAACGCTGTAGGCTTCCAGCTTGTGAGGGTCCACTTCGACTTCAAATTCCTTGGTCGGTCCTCCCCAACTGTTGACCGCGGCAATGCCGGGGATGGTCAGCAAACGGCGCGCAACGATCCAGTCCTGTACGGTGCGCAGATTCGTGATTCCGAAGTGCGGAGGCCCCACCACCTGGTAGCGATAGATTTCACCGGTCGAGCTGTTCGCCTGAATGCTCGGCACCTGATTTCCAGGCAAGTTGACATTCTGCGCTAACGCCACCGCCGCTTGGCTGTAAGCAAAGAAATAATCCACTCCATATTTGAAACTGACGCGCACGAATGAAAGACCATAAAACGAGGTCGAGCGGATGACATCGATTCCGGGCGTCGAGTAGAGCCCGATCTCCATCGGGATCGTGTAGTAACGCTCCATCTCCTCGGCGGACAAGCCGGCTGCCTGCGCGGTGATTTCCAAGATCACCGGAGTGGGGTTCGGATAGGCTTCGATGTTGAGCAGCTTGAACGCGATGAACCCGGCGCCGGCAAACAGAACCAGCGCGGCCACAACAATGGCGCGACGGCTTAAGCAAAATGCGAGAAGAGATCGGAACATGACTGCTTACTCCGCCTGGTCCGCCGACAACATGTTGCTCAGGAACACCGCGCCATCCGTCACCACCAACTCCCCAGGTTTCACGCCGCGGAGGATTTGCACACGACCGTCCCTGCGCAAGCCCGTTTGCACGATGCGCTGCTCGAAGTGCTGACGGTTCGTCGTCACCCAGGCGGTCATCGTGCCGTCCGGTTCACGAACCACGCCGTTGGCCGGAATCGCGGTGCTGGTTCTGGGACCCGCGATGCGAATGACGAAGTTCGCCAGCATCCCCGGACGCAACTCATCCTGGGGATCCTCGATGTCGCAGCGGACCGTCTCACGATGCGTGTTGGGATCCACGGAAGGGTAGATTTTCGTGATTTTCGCGCGAAATACACGGTTGGCATAGGCGAGGACTTTTACCTCGACCGGCTGCCCCAAGCGATATAAGCTGATGTCGCTTTCGATGACGTCCGCCAGCATCCACTTGATTCCGAGATTCGCGACCGTGTATGGAGCGGGCGGCGTCCCGGGTTGTACCAACAGTCCTGGCGGCGCGTCGTACGTCGTAATCTGGCCGGAGATCGGACTGCGAACCACCAGCGCCGGATCGATTTTCCGCGAGGCGATCATCTGGTCGATCTCGGCGTCGGTCTTGCCGAAGACGCGCACGGCATCACGCGCAGCCTTCAGAGCGCCGTCCGCGGTTTGTTGATCCGAAATTGCTTGTTCCAATTCCCGTTGTGCGATTCCGGGGAGGCCCTTCACCCGCTCCAGCTCTTTGTTGGTCAAATCGAAGGTCGCGGCCGCTCCGATTAGCGTCGATTCCGCTTGGATGAGATCCGGACTCTTGATGGTGTACAGCGGCTGATCTTTAGTAACGTGAGCACCCAACTCCGCGAAAGCCTGCATAATGGTCCCTTGGTACGTCGGAAACACCTGCACCGAAAGCTCGTCCGCAAAACTGATGCTGCCGACGGCTTGGCGTTCTCCGGGAAACTCGTAGGTGCCGGCCGGCGCGATTGTGATCGCGGTCAACTGCGTGGGCGTCAAGTCAACGGCGGGGTTCGCCGGGGTGGAATTTGCTTTTGCCGTGGTCGAATTGCCGGCCGATGGCAGCAGCTTTGCGGCAGCCTGTTCTTGCGCGCGCACGCTCATAGGCACTAACACGGCCGCTTCTTGCCGCAGACGGTGGACCAATTTCATTGCGCCAGCGCGCCACGCCAGCAGTATCACCGTTATAACGATCGCGGCAGCAACCGCAAGACTCCGCTTGCTCCTGTCGTTTGAGTTCGGCATTTTCGTTCGCCTTCACACTAAGCTCTCATCGAGGCTGGGTCGAAAGCAGTAGAAATTTGAATGTATCTCGCGACATTGGGGAATCGCCATAGATCTTCCGTTCAAACGCAGTGCGCTTTTGACCATCCGTGCGATTAGTCAGTTTCCCAGGCTTGATTGGCTCTCTTACGTGCAGGGATTCTTTTGGTTCGATCGCCGATCTTGTGGGCGAAGCTATTTCCGCAAGACCAGAACCGGCATAGGATGGAGTCATGCTAAGTATTCCGTGCCATTGAGGCACGGCAAAAGTAAGAAATGGGCACCGCAATCGTGACGATTTGCGGCGTATCTTTATGAACGAAGATGTAGCAGAGACGGGAGCCTGTCTCCTTTTGGTTGACGAACTCGGATTATTTCGTGCGAGCCTGGCGCGCTTCCTGGCGTCGGAGCCGGGCTTCGAAATAGTGGAGTGCGGCAGTTACGGTGAAGCGCTCGAAGTCTTGAGAAATTCAAAGGCGGACACCATTTTGTTGGATTTCGAGATCGGCGGCGAGCATGCGGAAGACTTTATCGCCGCAGTCCGCACCGCGGGTTTTCAGGGGCACTTTCTCATCCTCGCCGGATCGCCCGACGTTCGGAAGTCGGCTTTGATGCTAAAGGCCGGGGCCTCAGGGATTTTCCTGAAGTCTGAACCGCCGGAACGCCTGCTGAAGGCAATCCACGTAGTTAGTGAGGGTGGCATGTGGGTCGACCAGAGAGTCATTCAGCCACTCGCCACACAATTGATCAACCAGTACGCTGCACGTACCGGTTCGGAACCGATTGGCAGGTCTTTGGAAGAGCGCGAGCGGAGCGTGCTCCTGGGCGTGGTGGGGGGCTTAACGAACCGAAAAATTGGGGTCAACTTGGGCATGTCCGAAAGCCAGGTCAAGAACGTAATCCAGCGGCTATTCTCGAAGTCTGGAGTCAACACCCGGAGCCAGCTCGTACGTCTGGCTCTGGAAGGGAAGCTAGGTTTGCTGGACGAAGGGATGAAAGCTGGGCCGCTTGAACCCATGTCCACACGTACCCCGCCGGCATCCGACTGCACATCAGTTCAGCATCAGCCAATCATTTGATTAATCAATTGGTGAGCCTGTAGCGTGAGGACAGATGAGCACGCGACATAGCCCACGTTCTTGTGCTCAGACTGCTGATGCGGAAGTCAGCAACGTGGTGGTGCGCCGGCCCGGCTTTTCATTCCGGGGAACTTGCGTTTTATCATTGAACAGTTGATGGAACAGTTGATGCGGTCCATCCCCATGACGTTCGATATCCGCTCGCCCACGGTCCGTCTGCTCGGCGGTCTGGCGATCACGCTCGTCGCCGTCGGCATCTACTCGCGCTACACCATCCTCCAGCTCCGCAGTCTGCGCGAGCTCCAGACCGAGACCATCGATCGCAACCGGACCGATACGCTGTTGCTGCTGCGTATCCAGAATAGCCTGAATTCGCTGGCCCTCACCATGCGAGACATGCTGGATTCCGACGAGCCTTACCCTCTCACCGCCTGGCAGCCCCAGTTCCGGCGTATTCGCACCGATCTCGAAGATGCCCTGGTCCACGAGGAAAAAGTGCGCGAGGAGAAATTCTCTGCGATAGATCCCTCGCCGGGAGAGCGTGCTTATCTGAACAATTCTTTTCGCCAATTCTGGGACGCGCTCGATCGAACCTTCCAACTGGCCCGGGACGGCCAGGAAGAGGAGGCGCGCACGCGCATCCGCATGTCGCTGCAGGCGCGGCAGGAAGCTTTGAGCGCGGCGGTGTCGCGGCTGCTGATTGCCAACAATCAGCGCGAGCAGGCCGCGGAAGCACAATCCCAGGCCCTGTACTCGGGCGTCGCGCGCAATCTCTATGTCTTTCTCGGCGCCATGCTGGTGGTGATTGTGCTCACCAGTCTATATGTGGTCCATTCCAACCGGCAATTGTTCCAACAAGTGGCGGCACTTTCCGAGCGCCGCGGCGAACTGGCGCAGCAGTTGATTTCCATGCAGGAAAACACTTTCCGCTCCATATCCTTGGAACTGCACGACGACTTCGGCCAGATCCTCACCGCTATCGGCGTTATGTTGCAGCGCGCCGACCGCAATACCGGCGATCTTCTGGAAGTCCGCGAAATCGTCCAGACCACGCTCGACAAAGTTCGATTGCTCTCCCGCGCCCTGCATCCCGTGGTTCTCGATGAGACCGGTCTGGAAAACGCTTTGGCTGCCTATCTGCCGGTGTTCGAAAAACAAACCGGAATTGAGGTCGGTTATGAAAAAATCGGAACGGGGCGCGAGTTGGACCGCGAAGTCTCAATTCACTTGTATCGCGTCCTGCAGGAAGCTTTAAATAATGTCGCGCGTCACTCCAATTCGAAGAGCGCAGCGGTGCGGTTGCGCTTCCTGCCGGCTTCGCTGGTGCTCGAAGTGCAAGACCAAGGGGTGGGATTTCAAAAGCAGATGACGCAAGGTTTGGGCCTGGTTTCGATGCGCGAACGCGCCGGCCTGATGAATGGCGCCATCGAATTTTCCGGCGGCGAACACGGCGGAGCGCTGGTCCGCGTCACTGTGCCCCTCGGTGAACAGGCGGCTGCCCACGAGAGCCAGCAGGTAACCGCACAGGAGCAAGATGCCTGACGGCGGGATCTCGGTGCTGCTGGTGGACGACCACAGCCTGGTCCGGCGAGGGTTCAGGCGCATGCTCGAAGACGCCTCCGACATTCGCGTGGTGGGCGAGGCGAGCGACGGCCACGAGGCGATCGCGGCGGTGGGCAAATGGAAACCGCAGGTCGTGGTGATGGACTTCGCTCTTTCCAGTATGAACGGCGCCGTGGCTACGCGACGCATCCACGAGCTGTATCCCGGGACCGCGGTCCTGATTCTCAGCATGCATTCGGAACCGAACTACGTGCGAACGTGTCTGGAAGCGGGCGCGCACGGCTATCTTCTGAAGAATGCCATGGATCTGGAATTGGTGGCGGCGGTGCGCAAAGTGGCCGCGGGCGAGCAGGTGCTGGATCCGCGCCTCGGCAGTTTGGCCGAGGCGAGCGCAGCCCCTCCCAAGCTTTCCACGCGCGAGCTCGAAGTCCTCCAGTTGATCGTGCATGGGAAATCGAACCGCGAGATCGCCGTCGTGCTCCAGCTCAGCGCCAACACTGTGTCGGTCCATCGCGCCAATATCATGCAGACCCTCGGCATTCACAACACCGCCGAACTGGTGGTCTACGCGATTCGCACGGGCCTCGTGAGCATCGCGTGAGGCGCCGCGAATTCATTTTGGGCAGCTCGGCATTAGCATTGGGGAGTCCGACGCTCGCAGCTTTCGGCTCTCCAGCGCCCGATGCTGGATTTCGCCTGGCGGACGTCACGGCCCAAGCTGGAATCCGGTTCCGGCACGATAACGGCGCCTTCGGGGCCAAATATCTGCCGGAGACGCTCGGTCCCGGTTGCGCGTTCTTCGACTACGATGGCGACGGCTGGCTCGATATCTTATTGGTCAACGGCGCGGATTGGCCCGGGCACCGGCGCGAACGGTCCACGCTCCGGCTGTACCGCAACAATCGCAATGGAACCTTCACCGATGTCACGGAGGGCGCCGGCCTGGCGGTGGAAATGTACGGGATGGGTGTGGCTATAGCGGATTACGATAACGACGGCTTCCCCGACATCTTCGTTACCGCGGTCGGGCAGAGCCGGTTATTCAAAAACACCGGCCGCGGATCGTTCCTCGACGTCACGCAAAAATCCGGTTTGGGCGGCCGCAAAGGCTTCAGCACCTCGGCGCTCTGGTTCGATTACGACCGCGACGGACTGCTGGACCTGTTCGTCTGCAACTATGTGCGCTGGGCGCCCGAGCACGATGTTTTCTGCAGCGTAGACGGGACTCACAAATCGTACTGCACGCCGGAGGCCTATCAGGGAGCCACCTGCTGGCTGTTCCGCAATCGCGGGAACGGCACTTTTGAAGACGTCACCGCCAAAAGCGGAATCTTCGATACGACCTCCAAATCGTTGGGCGTGGCCGTGCTCGATTACGATCGCGACGGCTGGCTGGATCTGTTTGTCGCCAACGATACGCAGCCTAACAAACTGTATCGCAACCGGCGCGATGGAACCTTTGAAGACGTGGCGGTCGCCTCAGGCGTGGCTTTCAGCGAGGATGGGCAAGCGCGCGCCGGCATGGGAGTGGACGCGGCCGACTTCGATAACTCGGGAGTGGCTGGCATCGCCGTTACAAACTTCGACGATGAAATGATGGCGCTGTACCGCTCGCAAGGCCACGGAATCTACCACGATGCCGCCCTCTCCTCGGGAATTGGCCAGGCTTCCAGGAAGCGCCTGGGCTTCGGGTGCGTTTTTTTCGACGCCGATCTCGACGGGTGGCTCGATCTGGCGGCCGTCAACGGCCACATTGACGATACCGTGCGCAACATCGCTGGAAACCACGGCTACGCCCAAGCGCCGCATCTTTTCCGTAACGACGGGCACGGCCGGTTTTATGATGTAGCGGCCGAAGCCGGCGGGGGCTTTGCCACTCCGAAAGTCGGGCGCGGGCTCGCCTATGGCGACTTCGATCGCGACGGCGATGTCGATCTACTCCTCACCACCAATCAGGGACCTGCGTATCTCTACCGCAACGATCTGACCTCCGGAAATCGATCTCTCCGGCTGCGCCTCCAGGGAACGAAGTCCAACCGCGATGCCATCGGGGCGGTGGTCCGCCTCATCACGCCCGACGCGACGCAGTCCCGCATGGTCAAAACGGGCTCCAGCTATCTGTCGCAATCCGAGCTCGCGGTCACGTTCGGTCTGGCGAAGCGCGACCGCGCGGACCGCGTGGTGATTGAGTGGCCGAGCGGCCAAACGCAGGAGTTCCGCAACCTGAGCGCCGGCCAATATGCTTGCGTGGAGGGCAACAACCCGGTGCGGGAGCGCTAACAGCGTCGCAAAAACTGGAGTAAAATCCAAACATGGATTTTGCCGTTGCGCGGCGCATGTTGGCGGTCGCCGTTTCGGTGACCGCTCTTGGGCTGGCGCAATCGAATCAGAACGCACAAAACAGCGCTGAGCTGACGCAACAAGACACGCCACTCACATTCACCACCGGAACGAATCTTGTGTTAGTGCCGGTTGTCGTGCGCGACGCGAATGGCCACGCCGTCGGCACGCTGACCAAAGACGACTTCCAGCTTTTCGATAAAGGAAAGCCGGTGACGATCACGAAATTCTCGGTGGAAAAGTCGGAGACCCCCCCGGTTCTGCCCGATACTTCGGTCCAAACCGATGCGAATGGAAATCCCCAAGCGAAGCCGGCTGGACAGGCCGGGCAGCCCGTGGCGGCGCACTTCATCATGTGGTTGTTCGACGATGTTCACTTGAGCTTCGGCGATTTGGCCCAGGTGCGTGAGGCGGCGAAGAAGGTTCTCAAGGATTCGTTCGAGCCGGGCACGCGCGCGGCGATTTATACGACGTCCAATCACACCTCGCTCGATTTCACCGATGACGTCGCGAAGCTCGCCGCGACGATGGACGAGATCAAACCGTGGCCCACCATTCCCAAGGACGACGCGGTCCAGCCATGTCCCGACGTTCCCTACTCGATGGCCGACGCAATCCTCAACGGGGGCGATCAACAGGCGCGGCTGGCGGCGGAGTCCGGGTTTCTGAACTGCCCGGATACTATTGGCATTGTGCAAGAGGCTCAAGCCGGACAACAGCAGATAGCCCAGTCGGATGCCACGCAGCAGCAAAAAGCCGAAGCCCTTCAGCAGCTCGACAGCGGGGTACAGGCCCAAACCGGATCGCTGCTCGACATCCAGCTAGCCAAGGATGTAGAGATCGACTTCCAGGACACGCGCAAGTCGCTGCTGGCGCTGAAGGGGCTGATCCGGCGCATGTCGGCGATGCCGGGCAGCCGCACCATCGTGCTGGTTTCTCCGGGATTTTACCTGGTGGACGCCCATCGAACAGATGAAATGGATGTGATCGACGACGCCATCCGCCATAACGTGGTGCTCAGTACTCTGGATGCGCGCGGGGTCTATACCGTGACTCCCGGCCGCCAGGCCAGCGACGCACCCCGTGTTGTGGATCCCAACCCCGGTGTTCAAAGCCTGTTAGAACAGTACCAGCGTCAAGCCGAACTCGCCAATCAGGACATCCTGCAGGAGCTCGCCGGCGATACCGGCGGAACGTTTTTTCACAACAGCAACGATTTCTACAGCGGGCTGAAGCAGATCGCGACGCAGCCGGAGTATATCTATGTGCTGGGATTTGCTCCGCAGAACCTGAAGTTCGACGGGAGCTATCACAACCTGAAAGTCGCCCTGAAAACCAGCGTCAAATACGACACGGAGGCGCGGCGCGGGTATTTCGAGCGCCGGCACATGGAAAACGCCGCCGAGGAGGCGAAGGAACAGCTCAAAGATGCGTTCTTCTCGCGCGACGAGATGCGCGAGTTGCCGGTGGAGTTGAGCACGCGCTATTTCAAGACCAGCGAAGACAAAGCGAGGTTGTCGATTCTGGCGCGCATCGACGCCAAACATCTGCGTTATCGCAAAGCGGACGGAAGGAACGACAACAAGCTGACCGTGGTGGGCGGAGTGTTCGACCGGAACGGAAACTTCGTGACGGGCACCGAGAAGGTGATCGACTTGAAGCTGCGGGATCAGACGCTGGATGCGATTCCCGCCTCGGGAATCACGGCGAAGGTAGACCTGGACGTGGCCAAGGGCGATTACATCGTGCGGCTGGTGGTGCGGGATTCCGAGGGGCAGCTCACGTCGGCTCTCAACGGCGCGGTGAACATACAGTAATTCAAGGCGCCGAAACATGCCCGCTAGTATGTTTCTACTATTGGCGGAGCGTCTGTTAGGTCATAAACTAATGAACAGACCATCGGGCACGGCCGTGGTAGTGTGTCTGCATTCGGGCACGGGAGAGATCAAGCATGGGGAAACGGAATCTCACCTTTTGGATCGCGGTCCTGTTTCTGGTCCTGTTGATCAATACCGCTTACGTCGCTGCATTTTCGTCGGCGACGGTGTTCTACATGGCGAACGTGCTGGCCCATGTTGTGCTGGGCGCCGCCCTGGCCATCGCGGCAGGGTTTGTTTTGCGCCGCGGCGGATGGCTCCGCGGCGCGCCTGTCGCCATCGGCCTGCTGTTCCTGGCGTGCGTTCTTGGCGCCGTCCTGACCTATGCCGGCAATGTCCGGGCGAACGCCTGGATTCTGTGGTCTCACATCGCAGTCGCGGCGCTGGGCCTGGCGGCCCTGGTTCCATTCGTCTGGAAGAAATCCTCCAGCGAGAACACCCAAACCACCCGGTTCCGCAACGCCTTCGCCGCCGCGCTGGTAGTTCTAGTGGCGCTCCCCGCCGCCGGTCACGCCTACAAGCGATTTTTCCCGAACCCCAGCAATCGCATCGTGAATCCGGCCAGCGCTCCTTTGACGATGGAAGGCGAGGGTGGCGGGCCGAAATCTCCGTTCTTTCCGGCCTCCGCCCAGACCAACGTCGGCGGGATCATCCCCTCCAATTTTTTCATGGATTCGGAAACCTGTGGCGAATGCCATCAGCAGATTTATCGGGAATGGAAGTCAAGCGTCCACCATTTTGCTTCCTTTAACAACCAGTTCTACCGAAAAGCCATCGAATACATGCAGGACACGCAGGGTTCGCCGCGCGGCAGCAAGTGGTGTGCCGGCTGCCACGATCATGCGGTGTTCTTCAACGGCCGATTTGACAAGCTCATTGAACCTCAAATCGACACGCCCGAGGCTCGTGCCGGGTTGGCCTGCACCAGTTGTCACGCCATCGTGCACGTCGACAGCACGATGGGCAACAACGGATTCACTATCGAGTATCCCGCGCTGCATCAACTGATGACCAGCAAGAACAAGGCGATCCGCACGCTGGTCGACTTCATGACCTATCTCGACCCCGAGCCGCATCGCGAAACGTTCCTGAAGCCGTTCATGACCGCGCAGGCGTCCCAGTTCTGCTCCACCTGTCACAAGGTTCACCTGGATGCGCCGGTGAACAATTACCGCTGGTTCCGCGGCTTCGATGATTACGACAACTGGCAGGCTTCGGGGTTCGGAGAAGGCGCACGATCGTTCTACTATCCGCCGAAGGAACAAACCTGCGCCGATTGCCACATGCCGCTGGAGCATTCCACCGAACCCGGCAACCGCTCGGGCGAGATTCATTCGCATCGTTTTGCAGCGGCCAACACCGCCGTCGCGAACGCCAATCGCGATGCCGACCAACTGGCCGCGGAGCAGAAATTCCTGACTTCGGGATTCATTTCGGTGGACATTTTCGCCGCCTCGCCAGTATCCAATCCCGGTCATGAAACCCCGATGATCCGTCGCGCAGCTACCGGGCCCAAGCTCAGCACCGCCTCGCCGATCGGCGAGGAAGCCGAGCAGCAGGGTGAAACTTTCATACGGCCGGTGAGCCAGGTCGCTGCGCCGCTGGACGTCGCGCAGCCGAAGCTCACGCCAGGATCCACCGCGCGCGTCGACGTAGTGGTGCGCACGCGCAAGATCGGCCACACGTTTCCCGGCGGCACTGTGGATGCCTTCGATATTTGGCTAGAGCTTGAGGCCACGGATGCAACGGGCCGGGTGATCTTCTGGAGCGGAAGAGTGGAAGACGGAGGTCGCGGACCGGTTGAGCCGGGTGCGCATTTCTACAAGGCCTATCAGCTCGACGCCGACGGCAACGAGATCAACAAGCGCAACGCCTGGCAGGCGCGCAGCGTGCTGTATGTGCATGCCATCCCGCCCGGCGCGGCCGACACGGTGCACTATTTGCTCAACATTCCCAAAGACGCCAAGGGCCCCATTCATCTGACCGCCAAGCTGAATCATCGCAAGTTCTCCTGGTATTACACGCAGTGGGCTTATGCCGGAAAGCCTAAACCGGGCGAGGAATCGAAAATCGATATCAGCCACAACGCCGCCGCGTACAGCTTTGACAAGCGCAACATTCCCGGCAACGTTTCGGGCGAAATCAAGGGCGAGG
Source organism: Bryobacteraceae bacterium (assembly GCA_030039005.1). The sequence goes on along the minus strand of JASHQT010000169.1, from coordinate 7,911 downwards.
TTCCCGTAACGCCCATCACCGTTCTTGCCAAGGCCGAATCTACGATCGAGCTCACCAACAATCCCTCCGAAACCAAGTGGCACCAGGTGATGAACCCAAAAACACGCGAGCGCTGGAATGACTGGGGCATCGGCCTGCTGTTGCAGGGCGACGTCCGCGAGGCCGAATACGCGTTCACCAAAGTGACCGAAGCCGAGCCGGGATATGCCGACGGCTGGCTGAACGTCGCCCGCGCCTTGATCCAGGAAGGCGAGACCACGCGCGCCAAGCCGTTCATCGCGAAGTCGCTCGAATGCGACCCGAATCTCGGCCGCACGTATTACTTCCGCGCGCTAATCGAAAAGGCGGACGGCGATTACGGCGCGGCGTTGAAGGATCTGGCGATCGTGGATGCGAAGTATCCGCGTGACCGCGTGGTGTGGAACCAGGTGGCACGCATCGAGTTTCTGAAGCGCAACTACGCCGCGTCCATTGAAGCGCTGAAGAAAGTGGCCGCGATCGATCCCGAAGATCTTCAGATGCACTACACCGCGATGCTGGCCTACCGGGGCATCGGCGATTTCTCGACCGCCGCGCGCGAGGAGAAGCTCTTCGAGCGCTTCAAAGCCGACGAATCGTCGCAGGCCATCACCGCCAAACCGCGCTTGCTGCGCCCGGAAGACAACAACGAGCGGCAAGCCATCCACGATCACGAAAGCATCGATTTGCGAGCCTTAAATTCGCCCGCGCCGGATGCCGGAGGTGTCGGAAGGTGAGGGGCAATATGAAAAGCGCGCTGGTAACCCTGGCCTGCGCGGCCGTTCTGGCCACCCTCGCCATCGACGCCGCGTCCACAGGATCGGCCGCCGCGAATAAAGTGGTTTTCACCGACGTGACGGCGCAATCGGGAATCAAGTTCGTTCATAACGCGGGCAAATCGGGCAAAAAATATCTGCCCGAGACCATGGGCTCCGGCGCCGCGTTCTTCGATGCCGACGGCGACGGCTGGCTCGATGTCCTGCTGATCAACAGCAAGGATTGGGCTCCGCGCGGGCGCCGCACCACCGCGGCGCTCTATCGCAACAATCACAACGGAACGTTTACCGACATCACCAAAGGCAGCGGACTGGACGTGGAGATGTACGGTATCGGGGTCGCCGTTGGCGATTACGATAACGATGGCCGCGACGACGTGTACATCACCGCGCTCGATGGCGATCGCCTGTTTCACAACGAGGGCCACGGCAAGTTTAAAGATGTGACCGCGGCGTCAGGAATCAAGAACGCCAACTTCGGCACGAGCGCCGCGTGGTTGGATTACGATCGCGACGGAAAGCTGGACCTGTTCGTCGCCAACTACGTGCAGTGGTCGCAAAAAGGCGATCTGTATTGTTCGCTGGATGGAAACGTGAAGTCTTACTGCACACCCGAATCGTACAAAGGAACGTCGAGCAAGCTGTTTCACAACCTGGGCGGCGGGCGCTTCGAGGACGTCACGGCCAAAGCCGGCCTCGGCGATCCGACCAGCAAGTCGCTGGGCGTGACCATTCTCGATTTCGATAACGACGGCTGGCCGGACATTTTCGTCTCCAACGACACGCAGCCCAACAAGCTGTACCGCAATAATCGGAATGGCACATTTACGGAGGAGGGGGTGCAGGCGGGCGTGGCGTACGGCGAAGACGGCGTCGCGCGCGGAGCGATGGGCGTCGATTCAGCTGATTACGACCGCAGCGGCCGTCCGCATCTTCTGGTGGGCAACTTTTCGAATCAAATGCTCGGCCTGTATCACAACGAAGGCAACGGGCTGTTCGTCGATGAGGCGCCGAGCTCGAGCGTGGGGCGCGACAGTCTGCTCTCGCTGACGTTCGGGTTGTTCTTCTTCGATTACGATCTTGACGGATATCCCGACATTCTCGCCGCCAACGGGCACATCGAAGAAGAGATCGGGCGCGTGCAGCCCAAGATTCAATATCGCGAGCCGCCGCTGTTGTTCCGCAACCTGGGTGGAAAGAAGTTCGAGAACGTATCGAATGCCGTGGGCCCGGATTTCGCCAAACCCCTGGTGGCACGCGGCGCGATCTACGGCGATTTTGACCGCGATGGCGATCTGGACGTTCTGATCACCTCCAACAACGGTCCCGCGCACCTATTCCGCAATGACGGCGGAAACCGCAACCACTGGATTTCCATCCGCACCGTCGGCACAAAATCGAATCGTGACGGCATCGGTGCGAAGGTCACCATCGCATCCGCTTCGGGCCGGCAATCGAACACCGTGCGCAGCGGCTCCAGTTACACTTCGCAAAGCGATCTGGCGCTGGTCTTTGGGCTGGCGCAGGATGCGGTGGTCAATTCGATCGAAGTCGCGTGGCCCAGCGGAACGAAACAGACGTTTCGCAACGTGCCCGCGAATCAATTTTTGACCATTGACGAAAGCCGCGGCATCGTGAAATAAAACGCGCGGATTAATTTCTCGACGTACGGTATCGGGGCAAGAAAAGCAGCAGCGCCGCCGAACCCGCTGCCACTGCCGCCAACTGCACGAGGAGTGATTGATAGGAGCCGGTGGCGTCAAAGGCTTTGCCCATGATGATGGGGCCGATCGCGCCTGCGATCGCGTAGGCCGTCCAGCTTAGTCCATACAAGGTGGAAAACGACCGCAGGCCGAAGTATTTCGCCAGCAGCCAGGGCGTGATGTCCGCTTCGCCGCCCATGCCCACGCCGATCAACGCTGCTCCGGCGACGCCCGCGGATTGCGACCGCGCGCCGGACAAAACCAGCGCACCCAGCGCCGCCGCAAGAAGCAGAATCATCGCTACGCGCGGCGCGAAGAAGCGGTCAAGCAGCCACCCCGCCAGCAGCCGGCCAAGCACGGCTGCGCCACCCAATGCGGATGCTGCCAGAGCCGCGCCGCCAGGCGAGATGCCGCGATCGGTCAGCATCGCGGAAAGATGAGTGATGGCGCCGTTCTGGCTGATGGAGGCGCAGAACAGCACCGTCACGATGATCCAGAAGATGCGCGACCGTATCGCAGCGGCTACCGGCAACCCAGAGGTGGCCTCTTCGCGCGCGATCACCGCACCCTCGCGCTCCTTCACTCGCGAACCCAGCGGCCATCCGATCCCGAGCACCGCTGCCCCGAGAATCGCGGTCGCGGTTCGCCAGCTAACGGTATCGATCAGAGCCTGCGCAATGAGCGGCCAGACGATCGCTCCCATGGCCCCGCCGGTCATCAGCACGGCGAACGCCGCGCCGCGCCAATCACGGAACCAGGTGCTGAGCGCGCGCGCGTAAGCCAGTTGCGCTGTCCCATTTCCCACCACGCCGAGCACAAAGAACACGGCATAGAGATGCCAGAGATGCCTGGTCATCAGAGCGAGAGAAGCAAACGCGCAACCGAAAACCGTGATGCACGGCAGGATGATTCGCCGGGCGGGATAGCGATCCAGCAAATACCCCAAGGGCGGGGAACAAACGGCGACCGTGATCGCCGCGATGCCGAAAGCGATGGACGCGGCCTCGCGCGACCAGCCGAATTCCTCGGTGACGGGTTTGAGGAAAATGCTGAACGTGTAGACCAGTAGCGACGCGAAACTGACGAACACGCAGCAGGACGACGCGGCCGCAATCCGCCAGCCTGGATAGCGCAAGCTGCGTTCGTTGCGTTCGACAGCTACGCCGGCCGGCTCGGCGGTGTTCGCGGCAGTGGTCACCGGGCCGCCGCCGCGGGTTCCGATGCCCGCACGTATCCTGCCTTCGCCATGTGCGAGCCCATCTCGTCGTAGAGCTTCTCATCGGTAGGAGTGAAGGTGGCGAGCCCGTCCACGTAGCGGTTGTACATGCAGAAGGCGGCGGCGATCAGCACGGTATCGTGGATTTCAAGGTCGGTGGCCCCTTCGGCGCGGGCGCAGCCGACATCCTCCGCGGTGACCCTCTTGCCACTCTCCCGCACCTTGCCAGCGATGGCCAGAAGCGCCTTCAGTTTCGCGCTGACTGGCGCGCTCTGATAGTCCGAACGGACGGCGTCAACGAGTTCATAGTTACCCTTTAAGTGATGAGCCGCCGCCGCCCGATGGCTGGCCTGGCAAAAATAACAATCGTTTCGGGCCGAGACGAACGTGGCGATCATTTCCCGCTCGCCGCTGGTCAAGGTGCTGGGTCCGCGAAGCAATACCTCGGCCAAGGCACGCAAGGGCTTCGCTGTTTCAGGACGAAAGGCTAAAGCGCTACTGATTCCCGGCAGTCCTTCAGGTAGTTCGATGTGTGGCATGTGGGTTAACTCCTTGGCTCAAAAGATCACCTTGACGGCCAATTGCAGCACGCGCGGCGAACCAGCTTGCAAAATCTGTCCGAAGGCCGGCGACTCCAGATCGTTCTCGGGCAATCCAAAATTGGGGTGGTTGAGCAGATTGAACCACTCGGCACGGAACTGCACCCGCGTTCGCTCGCTGACATCGAAATACTTGAAGAGCGAGAAATCCACGTCTTCGATTCCAGGCCCGCGCACCACATTGCGGCCTTCGTTGCCGAACTGCCCGGCTTGCGTGACGAGATTGAGCTGCAGGAACGGCGACCGGCTGATCCACTCGTTGGCCGTATGTGGCTGTCCCACGTTCGGGTTCGAGATGAGATCAGGCCTGCTCGAATAGAAGCCCGTGATCTCCGGCGCGCTGCCCTGCTCGGAGACGTCGGCGCTGTCGTAAACCGTGAAGGGCGTGCCGGTGGAGAGGCTGGCGATGACGTTGGCCTGCCAGCCGTTCAGCAGGAAACCCGCGGCGCGCGAAGCGTTGCTCCAGTTTGGCAGGGCGTAAGTTCCACTGAACACGAAACGGTGGCGAGCGTCGAACAGCGACGGCCCGTGTTCGGCCGCGAGATCGAAAGGATTTTGTGCCAGATCGTTCTCACCGGCCACCAGCGTGGGCGCAGAACCCGCCACGTTCAGCGTGGAAATGTCATCCAGGCTTTTCGAAAACCAATAGGACGCGGTGAAGGCGAGGCCGTTCGCATATTGCCTGGAGAACGCCACCTGCAGCGCGTTGTAGGTGGAATTGGCGATATCGGTCAGCAATCCCACCGAACCGTAGTTGCAAAGTCCCGCGGCATTGCAAGTCGAGTATTCGCGCTGGTTATTATTGGCGAAGACGGTGGGATTGCCCTCAATGAAACGCGGCAGGTGCGTGCCTTTGCTTCCCACGTAGCGGACATCCAGCAGATATTTCGTTGCGATCACGCGCTCGATCGAATAATTCCAGTTCTGCGCGTAGGGTGGGCGCATCCCCAAGGCAACCGTGAGGACGGTGGCGGGAGCGACAAAGTTATTCAGACCAAAAGGCGATGGACCGCTGCCATAAGGATTGGCGATGTCGAATCCCGGGCCGGTCATTTGATAAGCCTGCGTCCACGGCAGCGCGCTGATCGCGGCTTGGATCGGGCCTCCGGTGCCGTTGGTGAAGCCATCATAAAAGATGCCGTAACCGGAACGAAAGGTGGTCTTGCCGTCGCCGAACGGGTCCCACGCGAACCCGACGCGCGGCATGAACTCCTTCCAGTCGACGGGAGCGATCCCGGCTGGGATCCCCGGATCGCCAGGGAACAACAGTCCCTCGGGAGCGCTGGGATAAACGATCGACTGGTGACCGGGATCCCACGCGTTCAGCCGGTTGCGGATTTCGGTATAGGGAGTGTTGACCTCGTAGCGCAAACCGAAGTTCAAGGTCAGATGCGGCGAGACACGCCACTCGTCCTGAGCGTATCCGGCGCCCACCCACTTGCGAAGTCCGCGGTCGAACTGGCCACCGCCCTGGAAGAATTCCACGGATTGGCCCAGCAGAAAGCTGGCGAACGAATCGCTCGCAGGGAACGGAGCGAAGACGAAGAAACCGTTGGTGGCGATGCCAAACAGCACATTGATCTGCTGGCGGTCCAGGTCGCCGCCGAATTTGAGATTGTGACGTCCACGCGTCATGGCGATCGAGTACGAGCCCTGGTAGTCGTTTTGATACGTGTTCTGAGGCCCGGTAATCGGATTTCCGAGTGACGCGTAGCCGCTGACGATCAAATACGGGACACCGTCGTTAAGGCCCAAAGTGGGCTGGTAATCGAAGCCCAGGCTGCTGCCGGGAGTATGGTTGACGGCTTGTCCGGCCAAGAACACATTTCTGAAAAACGACGCGCGGAACGTTTGTACTGTCTGTGACGAGGTGAGATGAACGTCCGAAATGGTGACCGAGTTGGTGGAGACGTTGTCGGTCACCGGGAAGCCGGGCACGCCCGCGCCGGCGATGGGCAGCGGATCGAACTCGTACAAGGCGAAGCCGGAATAACGCAGGAACAATTGATCCTTACCGCCGTCGAAGTAGTGATCCAGTCGGAAACCGCCCTGATCGTAATTTTGAGTGCCGATTTGGGTGGATTCGTAAACCTGGTTCGCAGCGTTGGGTAGCGGGTAGTACTGCTCTGCCTGCAACGCGACCGGGCTGATCATGGACGCGGGAATCGTGTTGTTCGGAAATGGCTGTCCCGTGAATTCGTTCATCAGCGGCCCTTCCGCGGAAAAATTGCCCGCGTGTTCGGCCGCGGTGGGCACGATGCCGCCTTGCGTGGCGCCCGCGGTGTCACGCTGTCCTTCGTAATAGACAAAGAAGAAATCCTTGTCCTTGCGCATGGGGCCGCCGAGCGTGGCGCCGTACTGGTTGCGGTGTAACGGTTCGGTGGTGGCGGCGAAAAAGTTGCGAGCGTCGAAGAAGCTGTTACGGAAGAAGTCATAGAGGTCGCCGTGGAAGCCGTTGCCCCCCGATTTCGTGACCACCGACGTGGTTGCACCGCTCGTCTCGCCGTATTCGGCCGGCGCGTTCAGCGTCAGGATGCGAAACTCGCTCACGGCATCCACCGGAATGCGGATGGCGTAACCTCCGTTGACGCTGTCGACATTCGAAGCGCCGTCGAGTAAGTAGTTATTCGATTCGGGCGCCTGGCCGTTGACGGCGTAGGCTTGGCCCGCGCGTGCGATGCCGCCCGCTTCCGCCAAACCGGCCGTCATGGGAGCCACACCGGATTGCAAAAGTCCAAGCTGCGTCACATCACGGCCGTTCAGGGGAAGGTCGGTCACTTGTTGCGAGTTGACGACATCGCCGATGGTCTGGCTGGTGTCCACCATGACGGTTTGCGCCGTGACGTTCACTTCCGAGTGGCCGCCGACGAGTTGCAGCGCCACGGGGCATTGGACAACTTGGCCAATATCGACCCGGATCGGCGATTGAGAGAACAAGCTGAATCCATCCGCGTTCACGGTCAGCGAGTATTCCCCGACGGGCAAATTCGAAAAATGGAAGGAGCCGTCTCGTGCGGAATGGTCCGTTCGCGTGAGTCCGGTTTGCGCATTGTGCACGCTCACCGCGGCGCCCGAGACCACCGCTGCGGAGGGATCCGTGATCTGTCCCTCCAGTGTTCCGATCGGGTCCTGCGCGTATGCCATCACGCCTAGCGACACCAAAAGCGAGAAGAATGCTATGCAATTCTTGTTAATCATTTAAAATGTGCGAGTGCTCAGCGATTTTAGGCACGCCAGCCGCGAACTGACAATAATAGAAATCTATTACCGGCCAATGGATTTTCTGCTGCCTGGGAGTCTGATCGAATGAGTTAAAGGGGATTAAACCTCTGCATGCTGCGCGGCGACGAGTGGGGCACCACTGCGAGCATGCATATTCAACCCCCCGTCTTGTTTGTTGCGTCTATGATGGACCAAACGGAAGCTCAGGTCCATAGTAGGTTTGTATTATCGGCCGAACATTCCCGGGCGACCACGTTCAGCGACCCGCGGTGAACGATGCCTCCGAGCACGGCTGACCCGTGCCTTCCTTAAGATTGACGATGGTGTCGACGGCGGTCTGTTTCCACGACTCGCACTCGCCGGCCAGCCAGCGCACC
>JASHQT010000168.1 GCA_030039005.1 Bryobacteraceae bacterium | reverse complement strand
GCACATCATTCTGCTTGCCCTCGGCGAAGATCGTTGCGACACCCTCAGGCAGGAACCATCCATCGATCACCGGGCCAACGCCGCGCCCCGCCTTGAGCAATTCCTCGGCTGGCTTCGCGCGCAACTCGGCGAGCGTGCCGAGCTTCGCTCCCGTCTGCTCTGCTTCGGCCAGCGATCGCGTTGTCGAGAGCGAAAGGCCCATCCAGGCGCCGCTTTCTCCCACCGCCCGCTGGAACAGCCCTTTGGCGCGCGGCGATCCCATCAGATTGGCGATGCTCGAGGATCCTGCGGAATCCCCGAAAACGGTGACACGCCCGGGATCGCCACCGAACACCGCGATGTTTTTCTGCACCCATTGCAATGCCGCCACCTGATCCATGAACGCGTAATTGCCCGAGGCATGATGCTCGGATTCTTTCGTCAGCTCGGGATGTGAAAAAAATCCGAACACACCCAGCCGGTAATTGATGGTCACCAGCACCACGCCTTTCTTAGCCAGCGCTTCGCCGTCATAACCAGGTGCCGCACCCGAGCCGCTGTTGTAGCCGCCGGGATGAATCCACACCATCACGGGGCGGCGATCGGTGGGTGAGACGGCGGTCCAAACGTTCAAGAAGAGGCAGTCTTCGGATATCTTGGGGGCCTCGTTCGCCCCGCGAGATGCCTGGGTGCACATCGCGCCGAACTCATCCGCCTTGCGCACGCCATCCCAATGCGCCACCGGCTGAGGCTCGCGCCATCGAAGATCGCCCACCGGCGGAGCGGCATAGGGAATGCCTTTGTAAACCTGGACGCCGGCATCCTTGCCGCTAGTCCCCGAAATCATCCCAGAATCCAACTGTACGGTTGCGGCAGAGACTGTCTCGATTAGACAGAGCGCCAGGAGTGCGGTTCGCATGATTGCACCTCGCCGCTCATGATATCGAAATTGCCAGGCCCCTAATCCCGCCTTGGCGCATGCCAACGCCATCCGCATGCTACGCTTGCGGCTTATGTCCGCCAGCGTCAAATGGACCATCTGCGCCGTCGCGGCCATGGGCTTCCTCTTCGACATTTATGTCGTGCTGGTTGGACCGCTGATCCTGCAGCCCGCGCTTGCCGACCTCGCGCATCTGCGTCCCGGCACGCCCGCATATCGCGATTGGGCCGGCTATCTGTTCTGGATCCCTCCGCTCGCCGGCGGATTCTGCGGCCTCTGGGGCGGTTACCTGGCCGATCGCTTCGGACGACGCCGCATCCTCACCTACAGCATTCTGGTCTACGCCTTCTGCGCCACCGCTTCGGGACTCGCGGGAAGCGTCGAATCTCTGCTTATCTTCCGCACGCTTTCCTTCGCGGGAACTTGCGTGGAATTCGTCGCCGCGGTCGCATGGCTGGCCGAAATTTTTCCCGAACCGAAAACGCGCGAGGCCGTGCTCGGCTATACCCAGGCCTTCGCATCGCTCGGCGGCGTGCTTACCGCGGGCGCGTTCTACGCCGCTAATCGCTGGGGGCTCGCGATGCCCGCCATCTACGGCGTTCATGCCGCCTGGCGCTACGCATTGATCGCCGGCGTGGCGCCCGCTATTCCGCTCGCCATCATCCGGCCGTTCCTGCCCGAATCGCCGCAATGGGAACACCAGCGCCTGGAAGGCACGCTGAAACGGCCGAGCGTGCGCGAGCTGTTTCATCCCGAATTCCGCCGCGTGACCATTGTCACCGCGCTGCTGTTCGCGTGTGCCTATGGCGCCGCGTTCGGGACCATCCAGCAATCGCCGCAGATCACGCCCGGCTTGAAAGAAGTGGCCGCGCTTGCGCCCGCCGCGCGCGGACAAGCGATTTCGAGCGTCCAAGGAAGCCAGGAATTCGGTGGACTCGCCGGACGCATCGTGCTCGCCGCACTCGCCCTGGTCATCGTCAGCCGCCGCAAGCTTCTGCGACTGTTCCTCATCCCCGGCCTCGCACTCATTCCCATCGTGTTCCTTTATATGTCCACGCGCAGCCTGGAAGCGTTTCGCGTCGGCATCTTCCTGGCCGGATTCACCACGGTGGCGCAGCTCACCTTCTGGGGCAATTACCTGCCGCGCGTCTATCCGGTGCACTTGCGCGGCACCGGCGAAGGATTCGCGGCCAACGTGGGTGGGCGCATGCTGGGAACTTCCGCGGCGCTCGCTACCACGCACCTGGCCGCGCTAATGCCAGGCGCCTCGCCGGCATCGCGGCTCACGCACGCCGCCACCGTCGTCGGCATTGGCGTGTACGTGCTCGCGCTCGGGCTGAGTTTCCTGCTCCCGGAACCGCCCGCTAAGCTGCCCGAATAGGCCTCCCACAAAAGATCTTGTCAGAGATATATATCCTGTGATATATATATGAAGCAATGGCGAAAGAGAATCCCGAGGCGTTCCTGCCGCTCAAAACCAACTGGTTCCACATCCTGCTCTCGCTGGCGGCCGAAGAGCAGCATGGCTATGGGATCATGCAGGAGGTTCTCGCGCGATCGGAAGGCAAAATCCGCCTGTGGCCCGCGACCCTCTATGGCGCTCTGGCGAAATTGATCGAAGCTGGGCTGATCGTCGAATCGGACGAACGGCCGGCCGAAGAGCTCGACGATGCGCGCCGTCGCTATTACAAGCTCACCCCGCTCGGCCGCAAGGTGCTCGATCTGGAAAGCGCGCGCTTGGGAGCGCTGGTGAACGTCCTGCGCGCGAAACGCCGGCAGCTCAAACGCCGCGAGGAGGCCTACGAATGAGCGATCAACTGAAAGTTTCCCTGCGCCTGTACCGCGCTCTCGCGCATGCCTTCCCCCACGAATTTCAGGTGCTTTACGGCGCGGACCTCGAGCGCGCGGGCGCTGACGCCGCGCCTGACATCTGGCGGCGCCACGGCGTTTGGGGATTGGTCCGCCTGCTCGCCGATATCGCGCTGCGCCTGCCCGCCGAATATCTCTCTGAACTTCGCGCCGATACCAAGTACGCGTTGCGCATGCTGGCAAAATCTCCCGGATTCACGGCCGTCGCCGTCATTTCGCTCGCGCTCGGCCTGGGCGTATGCAGCTTCTTTTACAGCGCCTTCACCGCGCTGGTCTTCCATCCCTTGCCCGGCGTTCGCGATCCCCAAACGCTCGCGGCGATCGACATCCCTGTTCCTTATCCCTATTACAAGCGCTACCGCGATCAGCTCGGAATCGAGGCCGCGGCTTTTTCCAGTCGCGTGCCCTTCAGCATCGCTCCCGCGGGAGGAACGAGTGCGAAATCCGAGCGCATATCCGGCGACCTGGTCTCGCCGGATTATTTTTCCGTTCTCGGACTGCGCCCGGTAATTGGCCGCTTCTTTCGTCCCGACACGGAGAAGCCGGGCACACGGCCGGTGATCGTGGTGAGCGAGCGCTTCTGGCGAACCCATCTGCACTCCGATCCCCAGGCCGCGGGTATGAATCTGCGCCTGAACGGCCAGGCCGTCACTATCCTGGGCGTGGCTCCTCCGAGTTTTCTCGGCATCTGGCCCATGACGGCCGCGGACGTTTTTGTCCCAGCCACATCTGGCGAGTCGATCGCGCCGGAACTGGCCGGCGGCGCGCTCGAACGGCGCGATACGAATGCCTGGCACGTTGTATTACGAATGCCCGCATCGATTCCGCGCTCCAAGCTCGCGGCCTCGCTCGACGTGATCACGCGGCATTTGGACGACGAGAATCCGCGGCAAGCCCGCGACCACAAGAGCCGGCATTTGCAACTGATCTCTGTGAACGGCTACGAACAGGCCAGCCCCGAGGAGACCGGCGTGGCGTATATTTTCGTCGGAATACTTTTCGGCCTCATACTCTCGCTGGCCTGCACCAATCTGGCGAACCTGCTCTTAGCGCGCAGCACGGCACGCCGCAAGGAAATCGCCGTCCGGCTATCGGTGGGCGCCGGGCGTTTTCGCCTGGTGCGCCAGCTCCTCACGGAAAGCGTGATCCTGTCGCTCGCGGGCGGCCTCGCGGGATTCGCAATGTCCTATTGGCTGGCGAGCGTGGTGTGGTCGCGCAGCTTCGCGATTCAGGTGGCCGACGCCAATCTACGGCCGGATCTGCACGTGCTGCTGGTGGCGCTCGCGATCGCGTTTCTTACCGGCGTGGGCTTCGGAATTGCGCCCGCGCTGCACATCACCCGCACCGACGTCGCGGCCACGCTCAAAGAAGGCTCGTTCGCACCGCTTCGCGGGTACCGCCGCTTCGGAATTCGCAACCTGTTCGTCGCCTACCAAGTGGCCGCTTCACTCGCGCTGCTGTTCGTCGCTGGATTCATCGTTCTTGGGTTCGCCAAGGTTTCACAAGTGAACCTGGGGTTCGACACCACCCGATTGGCCCTCTTCCAGCTCGACCCGGCGCACGACGGCTATTCCCCCGGCGCCACCGCGCAACTCTACAAACAAATTTCCGAGCGCTTGTCGCGCAATCCGGCCATTCAGGGCGTGACGTTCGCCGAAAGCGTGCCGTTCCTTTCGGTCTTAGGCGCATCACCGAAGTTTCACTTCTACATCGCGGGCGTTCCAGGCAGCAAACTTTTGCGGGATGCGGACCGGGAACGCGTGGGCGCGCGATATTTTTCCACGCTTGGCATCGCGCCGCTGCGCGGCCGGGAGTTTACGGATGTCGATGAATCCGCCGCCTCCGGAGCGATCCCCGCGATTTTGAACCAAACCGGCGCGAGCGAATTCTTCGGCCAAGATGGGCCCGTGGGACGAACGTTTCATGACGACAATGCCACCTACACCGTTGTTGGCGTGGTTCCGGACCAGAAGTCAGCTCTCGTTTCCGCAAAACCACCGGCCGTCGTATTCGTTCCGTTCGGCGCGTCCAATTCCGCCGCTCCACGGATGGACGCTGACCTGACGCCGGCCGGCCCGCTGCTCCCGAACGATACGCTAATTGTTCGCGGCAAGCCCGGTTCCAACGTCGTTGAGACCGTCACCGGCGAGATCGCATCGCTCGACGCGCGCGTTACGGTGTTCAATGTGTCGACCGTCACCGATCGCGTGCACCAGGTGAATACCAACGTGGAAACGTCCAGCGCTATTTACGGCAGCATCGGGCTCTTCGGGTTGATTCTCTCCTGCATTGGCCTCGCCGGTGTAACCGCTTATGCCGTTGCGCGCCGCAGCAAAGAGATCGGAATTCGAGTGGCGCTGGGCGCGCGACGCGGACAGATCCTCGCCCTGGTGATGAAGGAAGGCAGCATCCTGGTGATTGCCGGCTCGGTGCTCGGATACTTCGGCGCCTGGGCCATCTCGCGTGCGCTTTCGGCGATCACGCATGAAGTCGGGGACGCGTTCTCATCGAGCGCGCACGATCCCCTTCTGCTCATTGGCGCGCCGCTGCTGCTGGCTTCGCTCGCGCTGCTCGCCTGCTACGTTCCGGCTCGCCGCTCGTCGCGAATCGACCCTTTGGCGGCTCTGCGCGAGCAATAGGTGAGCCTACGTATGCGCGATCAGGTCAAATTTTCTCTGCGCCTGTACCGCGCGCTCGCCCGCGCCTTCCCCCACGAATTTCAGGTGCTCTACGGCGAGGACCTGGAGCGCGCGGGCGTGGATGCCGCGCCCGAAATCTGGCGCCGGCATGGCATTTGGGGATTGGTCCGGCTGCTCGCCGATATCGCGCTGCGCCTGGCCGCCGAATATCTCTCGGAACTTCGCGCCGATACCAAATACGCGCTGCGGATGCTCGCGAAATCGCCGGGATACGCGGCCGTCGGAATCTTCTCTCTGACGATTGGAATCGGCGTGTGCAGCTTTTTCTTCGGCGAGTTCAACGGGCTGATTATGCATCCACCGGCGGGCGTAACGAATCGCGCCGGCCTGATTGGTCTGGATACGCCGGTGCCCTATACCTACTTCGAGCGCTACCGCGAACAGCAGGGAGTGGCGTCCGCAGCGGCGTTCACTGATGCCGTCCCATTCGCCGTCGTGAGAGAGAGCGAGAAAGACACCAGATCGGAGCGCCTTTTCGGTCTGGTGGTTTCTCCTGAATATTTTTCAGTATTAGGAATGTTGCCCGAGCAAGGGCGCTTCTTTCAGGCCGGCGGCGCGCAACCGGAGACGGCTCCCGTGGTGGTAATCAGCGATCGCTTCTGGCGCACGCATTTGAATTCGGACCCGCAAGCGATCGGGCAGGCTCTTCGCGTCGATGGCCACCTGACGACTGTGCTTGGTGTCGCGCCCCAGGATTTTCATGGGGTGTGGCCGATCCAGGCAGCAGACCTGTTCGTGCCCGTGACTTCCGGCGCGTCCATTGCGCCGGAACTGGCCGCGAACGCGAAGCCGCAGGCCTGCCACGTCGTAATCCGCCTCGCGCCCGGTTCGAATCCACGGACCGTGGAAGCGACACTCGATGCCGTGACGCAGCGGCTCGACCTGGAGAAACCGGGCGCCGGCAACGTTCACAGCGCGCGCCATGTCCGCTTTCTATCCGTGAATGGCATCGCTCCGCTGCCGGCCGCGGCACGTGCGATGGTGTTCGCCTATATTTCCGTGTTGCTGGGGCTGGTATTGTCGCTGGCCTGCGCCAATCTCGCCAATTTGCTGCTCGCGCGCAGCGCACAACGCCGCAAGGAGATCGCCATTCGCCTTTCGGTGGGCGCGGGGCGCTTTCGCCTGATACGCCAACTGCTAACCGAAAGCATCATCATTTCACTCGCGGGCGGCGCCGGAGGATTCGTTCTGGCTTATTTGCTGGCCAATCAGGTGTTCACATCCAGGCTGGTTTCTTCCCTTTTCTTGCAGGCGAACCTGGCCTCCCTGCGCCCGGACCTCGGCGTGTTACTGCTGACGCTGGCGGTCGCGTTGATCACGGGCGTCGGATTCGGCCTCGCGCCCGCACTGGCCACCACGCGCACCGACGTCGCCACCACACTGAAGCAAGGCGCGTTGACTCCGCTGCGCGGCTACCGGCGCTTCGGGCTCCGCAACTTGCTGGTGGTTTATCAGGTGGCGGGCTCGTTGACCTTATTGCTGGTCACCGGCTATATCATCTTCGGATTTGGAAGAAGCTATCGGATGGATCCTGGCTTCGACACCCGCGGCGTCGATCTCTTTCAACTCGATCCGAGCCGGGACGGCTATTCCAAGGAGCAGACAGCGGCCCTGTACGAAAAACTTCCCCGCGATTTATCGAAACTCGCCAGCGTTCATGCCGTGACCCTGGCCGACGCAGTCCCGTTTGCCGACATCGTATCGACTGCCCCCAACGTCCATTTTTCCGTCCCCGGAGCGTACGGGGATCTCCTGCGGGACGCGGTGAGGCAGCGCATCGGACTGGGTTACTTCTCCACGTTGGGCGTACCGCTGGTGCGGGGCCGCGAATTCAGCGAGCTCGACCGTAACCCAGCTTCGGGCGCCATTCCCGTGGTCATCGATGAAACAGCGCAGCAGAGCTTCTTCTCGCGGCAAGACCCCGTTGGAAAACTTCTTCGCGATGAGTCCCACACTTACGTGGTCCTCGGCGTCGCACGCAA
>JASHQT010000167.1 GCA_030039005.1 Bryobacteraceae bacterium | reverse complement strand
CGTGAACTACCACTAACAGCGCGGCCAATCCGAACCCGACGGTCATTTGCAGGGCGTTCAGCGCGACCGCCGTGCGCTGCGCGTCGAAGCTGGCTCCGGACCATCGCGCGAGCAGGCGGCGATGCTCGGCGCGCACCGCGGCGTCGGCGACATGGGTTCGAATGGGCGCCAGACCGAGCAGAGAATCGAGATAGAAGCGGCTCAACGCACCCATGTGGGTGCGCGCTTTCAGCTCACGCTCGCCCAGCCAGGGCTGCAGGATCAGCGGCAGCCCCAGTGCCGCCGCCACCGCGAGCAGAACCAGCGGCCACAACGCGGGATCGATCCACACGACGGCGGCCGCGGTAAGGACAAGTTGAAATCCGGAGTAAAGCAGTTGCCCGGCAAGCGCCGGCAGCGCGCGCAGGTTGTAGATGTTGTGACTGCGCTCAGCCATGTCGGAGGTGAGCCGGCTCTGGAAATAAGGCTGCGCGATTTTCGGCAATTTCGCGTAAAACAGTTCGCGGAAGCGGGTTTCAAGACGGCGCCCCATGCCGATGAGCGCAGAAATGGAGATAAATTCGGTACCCAATAAAATGCCTAACAACGCCAGGATCGCCGCGATGGCCCCGGCTCTTTGGCTGCGCGTAGCGAGCTCGCCTCCGCCGCTGATCATCCCTTTCAGGAGCAAGGCTTGTATGACGACGCCGATGGCGGAGAAGAATAGGGCGCCCGAGATCATGCCCGGCGCCCAGATGCCGTCGCGGCGCAACAATCCCCACAGCGTGGCAGCCGGATGAGGCGGCCGTTCGCGGACCGCGGCGCGGATCTCGCGGGGCAAGACATCGCGATTGACGGGCGTGGAGCTTCTTCGTTTCGCCCGCACCAGCACGGCGCCGCGCACCGCGACCTCGCCGGGTCCCACCTGGCGGACGGTCCAGTATTCCCGCGGAATCAGCTTCGGGGCTTCGCCGGGATTTTCGATGGCTCGCCGGAACGTAGCGGCGAGCACACGTCCGATTCGGAAGCGCGACGAGAAGGCCCGCTTGCGGGCGAGCGACTGAAACATGCGAACGGCGGCATCCAGAGCGCCGGCGGCTTTCCAATCCGGATCGCTCATCGCCAACGCGAACAACTCGGCGGCCTTGCGCCGGCCGATACCCAACGCTCGCATGCGGCTGCGAAGCGCGCCGCCGAATTCAGCGCCTGCGGCCCACTCGCGCCACGCCTGAGCCGGGACGGTCATCTCATGGATGTAGAGATCGCGGGCCATTTGATCGACGGTCAGCCAGCGGCGGCCGGCCATGGGATCCATCACTTGCAACTTGCCGCCTACCCGGCGCCACAACACCACGAAATGCGTGAAGCCGTTGGGCAGGCGCACGACGGCGATGGCGGGCAACGCGGCGGATTCGGAAAGCATGACGTGATCGGGGGGAACAACCACTTGTTCGGCATCCAGCCCCAATTGGTTAGCGAGTTGTTCCATGGTATCGATGGAGGTGCCATCCACCGAGGTCTGGCAGGCTTCGCGGAGCCGACCGTAACTCGCGCGCAGGCCGAAGCCGGTGAGCAAGGCGGCCAGGCAGGCCGGACCACAGTCCACCGCCGACGTCTGCACCACTTCCGGAATCAGAAAGCAGCGGGGCATTTATTGGTCCGTCTGCCGGCTGTCCTCCTGCTCGGAGGCGCCTTGCGGGGAGGCATTCGGCGTCGCGGTTGCGGCTGTCCCGGCGAGATATCCGCCGGCCTTGCGCAATATATAGGAGGCCGGGGAAATCCGATCGACTTGCACCTCGAGCGTTCCGGGCAGCCCGTGCTGTAAGGGAATACGCGGGTTGAGTTGGATCGCAAGCTCCACCTGCACCTTGCCGTCGCGAACTTCGTTGCCCACCCGCACGACACGCGCGACGATGGGACCGTATTCCGCGGCCGGAAATCCGTCCAGGCGGAGCCAGGCCTTTTGTCCACTTTTCACGCGGCCGATGGCCTCACTCGGAGGGAAGTTCGCCACTACGCGCAGGCGGCCGTCGGGGATGATGGCAGCCAGGCGGTCGCCCGCGCGAACGAACGAGCCGGCACGCAGGGGGGCCACTTCTCCGAGCCGGCCGTCTCCGGAGGCCACTATGCGGCGAGCGCCCAGTTCCTGTTGGATCTGTTGCGTCGCGCCGCTCGAAGCGGCCAATTGCCCTTCCATCTCCGCGATTTGCTTCGCGAGCTCCTGGATTCTGACCTGACGTTCGCCCGCCTGCATCTTCTGCTGGCGCTCGGATCTGGCCACCGCCTGGCGAGCGGCAGCCAACTCGGAGAGCTTCTCCGCGGCCTGCACCTGCTGGCGGTCCGCATCGATTTGCGAGGTTAGGCCGCTTCGCAACAGCGCAGCTTTCTGCTCGGCTTCCTTTTTGGAGAACTCCGCTTCGGCTTGCGCCTTCGCTAAATTGGCGCGCGCTTCCTCGGTTGCCGCGCCGGCGGCGGCGCGTTCGGAGCCAAGCGTCGCGCGTTCGGTGGCCATCTGCTGTCGCAGGTCGGAAATCTGCGTCGTTAGTGCAGCCTGATGAGCCTGCTCCTGTTGAAACTGCAACTGCTGCGGCGCGGCCTCCAGATTCACCAGCACGTCGCCGCGCTTGACGGAATCGCCGAGAGCGAGATGACTATCGATAACTCGTCCGGAGACAGGCGCCTGCACGATGAACGCAGTCTGGGCGACTTCCACCCGCGCCTCATCCGTAGCTGCGTAAACATTAATGCGCGCGAAATACATCCAGGCGCACCACAGCATCAGCAGCGCTAAGGGAATCGATATCCAGGCCGCCTGCGCCCAGGGACGGTCACGACGAAGCTCCTGATCGGTTAGGGGAAAAAGATTCGGCATCGTCTCAAGACAAAGTCAGCGCTCGTGCGTACGAGCGCCCGGCAAGCCGACCGCCCGTTCGCACCAGCGTCACTTCAGGCGATTAGAGACAGATGCCGACCACTACGCTGATGTCGACAGCGATACTCAATCCGCCGCCGCACCCACAACTCGACTTCTGCTCGCAACAACCACCCGTGGCCTTTACAGACGTTTGAGCTTTCATCTCATTTCTCCTTTTTTAGGTTGAAGTAGTGTTAATCCGGGCCCTCCGAGCCCTCCAATTAACTTGGCCAGGCGCCCGGTCGCCGCGTCCTAACGAGTGGGTAGCGGAGCAGTTCTTTGTCCAGTTCGAAGCCGCGCCGCGCGAGTTTCTTTGTAAGTGTTTCGTTGTTCGGGGCATAGCCTGCCTAGGACCATTGTTCTATGCCCTAGGCGACAGGAGTGCGATTTACCTTGACAATGAGTCAGCTAAGTGGCCGGAGCCAAGTTAGTTAGCTTCACCAGTACCGTGGCGTAAAGCAGAATCCGTAACCTAGGAGTCCCGACTGGCAGAAAATGACCGCATCGAGCAAGTTTTACTTAGTACTTAGTAAGTCGTCGCAGATCGTGGAAGTCGGGGGATGTTACAAATTCGTGTTCGTGTACAATACTGTTACGCCTGTGATTGTTCGCTAGACGCTAGTCCAAACTCTGGGAGGGCCGCCGCAGGATTGCTGTGCCCGCCAGTGTCAACACGAATTCAGTCCAAAACAGAAATTCAGCAAAATGGAGCGAACAATGGCAGAGCTGTTTTCAAGCACCGATGTGGCGCTGGCGCGCAGAATCGAGGCCGGGCACGCGCAATCGGCGAGAGCGTACGCAGGCGGCGCCAACATCGAATCCATCGCGGGCGGTGTCGCGATTTTCCACGAGCCGAATTCAGGGATCACGCAGGCTATCGGTGTCGGAATGCACGGCATGGTGGATGCCGCCGAGATGGATCGGCTGGAGGCGTTCTTTCATGCGCGCGGATCGGCGGCAGTGATCGACTTATGCACGCTGGCCGATGCCAGCGTGTTGGCGATGATCCAGGAGCGCGAATATACGATACGCGAAATCAGTCACGTTCTGGCGAGGCGGCTCGATCGCGAGGAGCGCTTCGAGACAACGGCCGGAATTACAATCGAGAGCGCGGCGGCGGGCGAGTTCCAGTCCTGGGCGCGGCTGATGATAGCGGCATTCAGCGAACAGGAGAGCGTTCCTGAGGAGCAAGTGGACATGCTCGCCTCGGCGGATCCCGCGCCCGAAGCGTGGTTTGGATTGGCCGAGGGATCGCGCGTGGCGACCGCGGCGCTGGCGGTTCACGATCGCGTGGCGACCTTGTTCGGCGACGCGACGGTCGTGCGCGCGCGGCGACGCGGATTGCAGCTTGCGTTGATCCGGCAGCGCCTCGAAGCGGCGGCCGCGCTCCACTGCGATCTGGCGACGGCGAGCGTACTGCCTGGGTCGGTCTC
>JASHQT010000166.1 GCA_030039005.1 Bryobacteraceae bacterium | reverse complement strand
ACCACGCCGTTATAATCCTCCGGATATTTCTGCGCTTCCTTGAGCGCCGCGATCGAGCCTCCGCCGCATTCGTCCATGTACGAATACTTGGCCGCGCGGCCGTAAAAAGCCGCGATCGCGGCCTTCGCGGTGACGGTCATTTCGTGTGCGGCGCGGTCGCCGAAGTCGACAATTTTTTCGGGATGGTTCAGTGCATAGCTGGACCCGCCTTCATGGCCCGTGTTCTCGGCGGCCGTCGCAAAGCCTCCATGCATCGCGGTGACCATGCCGCCGTAGCTCAGATTGCCGCCCAGCCCGCCGTTGCCGGTGCCGCGGAATTTCCCATTCCAGCCGGCCACCGGCATCCAGACTTCAATCTTGATCTCAGAATCGTTCGTCGGCCGGGCGGTGGCGGCGACGCGGCAGAATTCGGGGACAGTCTTGAAGTCCACCGTGCGCGCGTTGGGGAAGGTCGGCTGCGCGCCGAAAGGGTTGAACTGCCCGGCTGGCACCGTTTCGGCCTGCGTGATCGTGGTGTGCGGAATCGTCAGCGATTTGAGGCTTTCACACGTGGCCGCGGCCAGTGGAAGCCCGGCCAACGCAATCATCCATGTTGCGATCCTGGCGGTGATCATGCGCTGTACATTTTATCCTTTCGCAACAAAGCGTCGAGGGAAAAACGATTCGCCGCGTGGTTCACCAGCAAAAGATAGTATGCGATGGCGTAAATCATCTGGACGCCTACCGTGTTCCAATCGCTGCGCAGGGCGGTGCCAAAGACCAGCGCGGTGATCATCAGGCCGCCCAGCGTCAGCGCCCAGCGAGTATACAGGCCAAGCGCGAGCAGCGCGCCCAACACCAGTTCGGCGAACGGGAGGACAACCAGGAACGCGTGCACCAGGCCTGCCGGCAGCGCGGTCTTAGTGAACTCCGCCGCCGTGGTGGCTGCAAAGGCTTCCGCGCCCGGTCCGAAAATTCGGCCCGCGCCGTGCACCAGGATATTAATGCCGAGTGTGAGTCGAAAGATGAGGTAGGCGAGCTGCCGGTCGAGCCGTTCCATGGCCCAAGTATATGGCTGACGGCCCTCAGTCCCAGCACCGTGCGGACGGACTAAGGCTGGCACAGGACCGATTCGTTATAGGGCACCACGCGCGGCGGCTTCGCGTCGGCGTTCAGCAGCCAGACGTTGCGGTCCTTAAAATAACGAATCAGTTCGGCATCGGATTGCGGGTCCATCTCGCGCGCCCAAACCACTTTACTCGCGTCGATGTCGGCCCGATTGTAGACCCATTCCTGATCGGGCGAATGAGTGGAGGAATAGTGCACGATCACCAGTTGCTTTCCCGGCCGGCGCGACAGCCAGTCTTCGATATAGGCGCGCGCGTCACGATGGCTCTCGGCGGCCGTTTCCCAATAGCTCAGCGGGATGTCCAGGTCCGCGGCCTCCAGTTTCATGGCGCTCACCGCTGCCACGCACAGCGGAAGAATCGCGGCGAAAGCGAGACCGCGCTTGAAACCGGTTCGCGACAACAGAACGTAAAGGTGCCGCGAGCCTTGCGCGATCACGGCGAAAACCGCGGGAACAATGGGGCCGAGATGATAGGGATAGAGAACCATTTGAAAAAGGTTCAGCCCGAGCATCGCAGCCAGGATTATGACCAGCGGCCGGGTGCGCCGGTCCAGGAATACGCGCGGCAGAAACAGCAGCGGAATCGTGAGAAGGGGACCGCAGAAAAAGACCCAATTGTCGAACGCCCGCTCGTCCAAGCTCCCCACAAACGCCTTCCAGGAGCTATAAATCTGATGGTGCGCGATCTCCTTTTCATACATCTTCTGTAGGACCGGATGCCGGAACGCGACCTGCTTCGAGGGAAGAAAACCCAGGTTTTCCGGCCATCCATAGGTATCGCGATTCACTTCGTAGGGCAGGCGCATCGGGCTTCCGGTCACGCGCCAATTGTAATAACCGGCGAACGCCAGCCCCATGCCGACGATCGCCGCGGCCGGGATTAGGCGCTTCACAAAAGGCGTTCCCTTCTGCCTGTAGGGCCACAAGCCAAAGGCCAAAAGCACGAGTGCTGACGCAGTCAGCACGAGCCCTTCAAACGGGCGCGTGTTCATGAGCAGGACGATGCCAAGGCCCAGCAGCATCGAGTGCCGTAGCGCGTCGCGAGGCCGCGTGAGCCGCCGCACCGCGCCCAACACCAGCGCGCCGCCCAATCCGGGAACCGCGCCGCCTAAATAGCTGTTCATCCACAGCGAGGTCGCCCCGAACGCCAGGATCGCGAGCAGCGTCCCGAACAGCGCCCAGCGCGCGGGCAACCAGGCCTCCAACATCCAGCACAGCGCCGCGAACATCAGGCCCACGCTGATCACCACGCCCGCCCACGGGTCGTGAAACAGCCACGTCCCGAACGCCAGAAAAGCGCCTTGCCCGGGCGGATACATGGAATTGTAGGTGGGCTGCTGGATGATGTGGATGGATTCAAAATGCCGCCACATCGGATGCGGCGGATTGGTCAGCCGCCCGTGCATTAGCGTGTCCGCCAGCAGCAAATGGCTGAACTCGTCGTGAATGCTGGGTTCGGGGACGGGATAAAGGCCAAGCAGCGAAAGCCGCAGCGCCACCGGCAGGATGCCGCAGAAGGCAATCGCTGCCGCTCGATGATCCGCCAAGCGAACGAACGCCGCCCGCAGCGGACGCAGCCACTGGAGCACGGCGGCCGGCGCCAGCCAGACCGCGAGCGCCGCTACAAACAGCAGTTCCCACTGAAGAGCCACGGCTTCCGGCGAGGCGAAGGCCGACGCCTTGTCCAGCAGGAAGCGAACGCTCTCGACGAATGTCATCTGTACGGTGTCATGGGGCGCGGCGTCATGGGGACCCTGTCATCGGCGCGGCGTCATCGGACTGGGCCGGGCTAAGAAACCCATTTGAGCAGCCGGATCACGCCCATTTTGGCGGCCTTGCGATGCGCCGAGACATCCCGTCGGGCCTCAATTTCGCGCCGGTTTTGACTGTAGTATTGATAGGCGCGCCACAACATTTCTTCGTTGGTCATGGTGGGCCGCCATCCCAGGCGTTCTTTGATGCGCGCGGTGTCGAAGAGAAAATCTTCGGCGATCATCTTATAGTGGTAAGGTCCCAGCGGCGATAGCTTCAAGTGGTACGCCAGCTTCATGGCCGCGATCGCCGGACCGCGCGGCAGCGCCGCCACTTTCGCTCCGCTGTTGGAGTTGCGAATCACATATTCGTAGATCTCGGCGATCGATTTCACGTCGTCCGAACCGATGTGGAACGTGTCGGAGTGCGGATAATTCAACGCGAGAAGGCAGGCGTTGGCCAGATCGCCCGCATAGATGAACTGGTAGCGATTGCGCCCTCCGCCCACGGCCCATACGCGCCGGCCTTCGTCGATAAATTCAAAAAGAATGGACAGCAGGCCCAGGCGTCCGAAATCGATGATGGTGGGACAGCGCAACAGTACGGAGTGAACGTCGCCGTACTCGCGAATGACGCGTTCGGCTTCCACTTTCGAACGCCCATAGAGTTCCACCGGATTGGGGGGGTCGTCTTCGCGCACCGGGCGGCCCATGGCCTCGCCCCACAAACAGTTGGTGGACGTGAAGACGTGCTGGCGGATGCCGAACTTACGCATCGCTTCCATCAGGTTGCGCGTGCCGTCCACGTTGCTGGTCCAGAGTTCGGCAGGATCTTCCGAGCCGTGAGCCAGCATGGCGGCGCAGTGCACCACACCGTCGATGGGAGTGCCGGCAAAGATCCGCTCCAGCGCCTCGCGATTCCGCAGGTCGGTTTGATGCTTGGCAAGATTAGGATGCTGGTCGGCGTCGGGAACCACATCCACGCTGACGCACCGGTCGCCCGATTCCAAGATGGTGCGCTTGAGAATGCCTCCGAAAAACCCGGCGCCGCCGGTAACCATGATGGTTCTCATAAGAATCCCGCTCCCGCTATCGCTCCGGCTGCAGTTCCGCTTCCGTTACCACCGCCCCCAGATCGCGACCGTCAGCATCCGTTTTCGGCGCATACGGGTCGAAACTGAAGCGGATGGGCAGGACGCTGGTGTTCAGGAAACACGCCGGAATATCCCGGACGAAATCCTGGCCGCCGCCCGCACTGAAGGTCTCCGGCTTCAGCGGCTGGTCGTCCACAAAAGCGGTTAATGTAATTGGACCGAGTTTTCGGATTTGCGTTTCAGGAAAATACAACTGGACCCGCAGGCGGGCGCCGCGCTCGGACCCAGGCGGCGGAGCGAGCGCGAGGGAAAAATCAGACCCTGTCCATCGCCACGCGTTGGCCCGCTGGCCCTCGATGCCGTAAAAACCGCTGAGCAACTGCCCGGCGGCGGCTGGATCGCCCGTACGAATGACGCTCGAGGGCGCATGCACACGGTGACAGCCCGCGAGTGGAAGGAGCACCAGGATCGCCAGGCACGTTTTGCGACCCGTGCTGTACGGAGCAAACAAACTCCAGGGTACCCGATCCGGGCCGGCCGTAGCGCTCCTATTCGAAGCGCAGCGCCGACATCGGATCGATGGACGACGCGCGGCGGGCGGGCAACAAACACGCGGTGGTCGCGGCCGCGGCCAGCAGCGCAACGCCGGCAGCGAATAACGCCAGGCCGCCGAATGTCTGTGCATCCTCACCGGCGAGCAGATGCGCGGCCAGCACACGCGACAACGCCATACTGGCCGCAACGCCGAGCGCCAGCCCGCAGCCGACCGTGATGGCCGTCGAGCCGAGCACCAGGCGCAGTACATCGCCCGGCTGCGCGCCCAGCGCCATGCGAATACCGAACTCGTTGGTCCGTTGCGCCACCACGTGCGAGACCACGCTGTACAGCCCGAATGCCGCGAGCGCCAGCGCCAGAATGGCGAACGCGGCCAGCAAAATCATGGATAGCCGCGCCCCCACGAACTCCGGTTGGTTGGTGATCCACTGATCCAGATTGCGTATGTTGCCGATTACCTGCTGATCCGGGTCCACCTCGCGCACCTTGCCGCGCACGGCCCGCAGAATCGCCAGCGGCTCGCCACGGGCGCGCACCAGGATCTGGGTCCACATCCACATATTCACCGAATAAGGCACGTAGATCGCCTGCTTGATCGGTTTCCCGATACCGTCATCCCGTACGTCGGACACCACGCCAATGATCTGCATCCAGCCATCGCCGTCCGGCACCGTCGCCTGGATTCGGGAACTTGGCTTCAGCTCCGGCATACGAATCTGATGCCCGATGGCGTCGCCCCGCGGCCAGAATCGCTGCGCCAGCGTCCGATTCACCAGCGCCAGCCGCGCTCCGCGCATCACTTCGCTGTGCGTCCAAAGCCGGCCGGATTCTAAGGGAATGTGCAGGACCGAAAAATAGTACGGATCGACAAAGTTCAACCGCGTAGCCTGGTCTTGCACTTGGGATTGTCCGAAGACCTCGAAACGCGTGTTCCATCCGTTGGAGGGCGGCGTGGCGTTGGTGGAAATTCCCGCTGCCACCACGTCGCTGAGGCTGCCCACGTGTTCGCGAAGCTGCTCGAAATACTGCACGCGGTCGGCCCACTGCAGGTGGGTGTTGTCGTGGACCGGGATGCCGACCGACATGGTGTGGTGCGGGTCGTATCCCAAATTGGCATGCATCAGCCGCACGAACGCGGCGATCGCCTGCCCGGCGCCGGTGAGCAAAATCAACGTCAGCGCCACCTGCGCCATCACCAACCTTCCATGCGTTCGCCTGCGCGCGCGTCCGCTGGTGGCGCGCCTGGAGCCGGACATCGATTGCCCCAAACCCGGACGGGAAAGTTGCAGCGCGGGAGAAAGGCCGAACAGCACACCCGTAGCGATGGCAACTGTCGCGCTAAAGAGCAGTACCACCCAATTGATTCCGATCGCCGCTTCGCTCGGAAAATCGTCCTGGGGGAGCCAGATTGCGATCAGTTTGACGAGCCCGAAAGCCAGCAAAACGCCGCCGATCGCGCCGCAAACCGAAAGGGTTAAAGACTCGCTGAGCAGCAATCGCACGATGCGCGCGCGGCTCGCGCCCACCGAAGTCCGCACCGCCAGTTCCTGCGTTCGGGTTGCACCGCGCGCCAGCAGCAGAATCGAAACATTCGCGCAGCCGATCAACAGCATGAGCGCCACTCCGGCGAAAAGCAGCGCGAGCGTGCCTCCCATCCGCCTTTCTACCCAGTCATTCAAATCTCGAATACGCACGCGAAATTCGAGAGGAAAACGAGCGGAAGATTGTCTGGCAATTTGTTCGAACAGCGGCTGCAACTCGGCCTCGGCTGCTCGCTTGCTAATGCCCGCCCGCAGGACGATCGACGATCCATAAGACGGCCCGCGCGATTCATCCAGCCGCAGCGGCAAATAAACTTCGCCGCCTTGCCAGGTAAA
>JASHQT010000165.1 GCA_030039005.1 Bryobacteraceae bacterium | reverse complement strand
GGTTGCGTGAGCAATCGCAGGCAAACCGGGCAGCGGCGGCGTTGATCGAGGAAGACCCAGCGAAAGAGCACGATATTCGCGAGGACGATGCCCAGCGAGATAAACGGCGCGAATACAATTACGAACAGCGTGGCGCATTGCAGGATCGGCAGCACGAACAGGATTTTGAGCGCGAGAAAAACCCAGCCGCGCAATCGGCGCGCGCTGGGCGTCGGCCGGGTCCCTCCCACCACCAACGAGATGGCAGCGGGCAAGAGATACATGAACAGCATGGATACGAAGGCGCCCGCCTTGTCCGCGCCGTGCTGATCGTCGGAGAACGGAAGCATTCGCGCCAGGCGGAGTGCGATGATCATGCTGGCTGCCGCGCCCGCCGCCAGAAGCGCCAGGCAGCGTACGGGGGATTCGAGAAAGCTTCGGTCGCGCCGCCCGCCGCTCGCCTGATTCCGCCGCAGCCAGAATGCGTCCGAGAATGCTCCCAGGCAGAAGCGCGTCGCTTCATCGGGCGGTACGTACCAGAGTTCGGAGCGCCATTCTTCGAGCCACGCGGCGCGGTAATCGGCAGGCGCCAGCCACGCGGCAGCGCGGAGGATCGCTTCAGACCATTGCGGTTTCATACGTCGCGAAGCTCCTCCCGTTGGGCCAAACCGGCGAGCAAGGGATAGCGTTGCCGCGCGGCTTCAAGTGCCCGGTCGCCGGAGCGAGTGAGCTTATAATACTTGCGCGCGGGCCGCTGCTCGGCATCGGCGATGGACTGGCGCTCGCGCTGGGATTTGATCAGTTGGTCGCGCTCCAGACGGCGCAGCGCCGGATACACGGTGCCGCTGGGCAGGCCCGTGGCTTCCATGATGGTGTAGCCGTAGACGGAGCCGGCGGAGATGGCGTGCAAGATCATGGCGGTGGTATGGGAAAGCCGAGCGGCATCGGGCATTGTTTGTTGTCCCGGGCTTCATTCTACATATGTAGTAATCTACTTGCAAGCGAAATCTGGGGTCCCGATCGAACACGAGCGGCCGTTCGTGTTTTATCCACATCTTGTCCACAGTGGAAAATCCATAACTGATTGATTCAGCGACTCATAAAAGCTTAGGAAAAGCCCTTGTAATTCATAATTAACCGTTGACTCCCGCGCCCTTTCAGGTGATGATGGACTCGGTTCCAAGAGGTTCAGAGAGCAGTAAGCCTGGTGGACGGTAGCGAACTTGGAGCGATGATCCGGATGCGCTTAGTTACTAAGACTAATTAACGCGTTCGGGGAGTGAAGGGCATCGGGCCGGACACAAAGGTAAGCTTCTCAGATCGAGCCGCCGACTTAGCGTTATCATCCGGAGGGATGCGAGTCCCGAAGAGGAGCGAAGGTTGGATGGACGTTTGAGAGTTCTAGGCTTGCGGAACGGCAACGGGCTTTGGGCAAGGAACATCCCCGGCGGCGTGATGAACGCGGCGGAGGATCGGGAGTTCAAGGCCGAACGAGCTGGGAGAATAGCTTAGAATTTCGTCGAAGTGATAGGCCAGGAGCGTTTGACCTCATGGCGGTGGTTCTCGAAGGGGAACAGTCGCTGCGGGCGAGTGAAAGGCCGTTGCGAGACGCTGGCTTCTAGCAGGTGGAAACGGCGAGCGAATTCTGGAGCGCTGAAGCGCAGCCGGTCAAAGAAAGACGGTTGCGGGGAGCGAAGGAAGAAGGGCTTCCGACACGCTGCATGCTATGCTCTGGCCGTGCATGCCGGCCGGGGAGCGGACTGCCGCTGGGTCACTTGGAACCTTTTTCTTTTGCCGGCTGCTACCTTCCCTGCCTCCGAGTGTCCGTTCAAGGAGTATGCTTGATTTGGCGTGGAGACACTCGCGAATCTTGTCGCCGCACTACACCTTGCGTATTTCCTGTTCGTGGCAGGCGGGTTCGCGGGAGTCTTAATCGGGGCGCACCAGCATTGGGCGTGGATCTACAATCCGTGGTTCAGAATCGCACACCTGTGTGCCGTCCTAATCGTCCCAGCCGAGGATATGCTTCATTTTCCTTGCGCACTGAATGTACTCGAAAGCACTCTACGGACAGCGAATGCAAACCATGTGCGCGAGGCAGGCATAGTCAGCCGTCTGCTCGATTTACTCCTACGCCACACCATCCCTGGCTGGTTTTTGGACCCTCTGTACTGGACATTGGGTATGGTCCTGTTCGCGCTAATGTTTCTCCTGCCTCCGCGTTCTAGCAAAGGGAGACGCAGCGGCGCGATGCTGAGAACAGGTGTCTGAGAAGAGGCCTTATTGAATTAGCGGGCGCCGACCGGCGCGGCGTGCTGCTTCACGTAATCCCGGCGGTATTGTTCCAAAGCTTCCACCAGCCGGTCTACCGCGTTGCCCTGGTTGCGAATGTTCAGCCCGGCGATGGAAACCGCGGGCAACAGATCGCGCGTAGTGGAAGTGACGAACACCTGATTGGCGCGCTCGAGATCCTCGGGCTTCAGCGCCCGCTCCACCACCTTAATTCCAGGGACACGAACGACGTCCAGCAACAATTCGCGCGTGACGCCGGGCAGGCAGCCGGAACTGAGCGGCGGCGTCGACACCTCGGTTTCTTGGGGGCCTCCGCTTGCGATAAACACGTTCGCCGAAGTGCACTCGCTCACTTCCCCGCGCTCGTTCAACAGGATCACTTCGTCGAATCCCGCCTGGCGCGCTTCCTCATACCACGTCAAGTTGTGCGACCAGGACAGAATCTTGCATCCGGAAAATTCGTTAGCTGAATGCCGAGCGTTCAGTTTCAGCGTCAGACGCACGCTCGATCCCCATGGGCTCAAGTCTTTGGTGAATGCCAGCACGTCGAAATCGCGCTCGATGTCCGGCCCTTCATACAGCCCGCCTTTATTGCGCACCACCATCACGCGCAGGGTGGCATTCCAGGCGGAATTGGCCTCGATCAACCGCAGGATCCCGGATCGCAGCTCGTCCGGACCGGCCGGAAACGGCACGTGCATTTTCGCGGCGTCGCGATGCATGCGCTCCCAATGCCGCTCGAACGCGAACGGTACGCCGTCGGCGATTCGCAGCGTGCTGAACACGCCCCAACCATTTAGCAAGCCCACCTGGCCGGCGCTCAGGCTCTTGGCGTGCGCATCCAGGATCGCGCCGTTGTGAAGCAGAAAGCGATGCATACTCTATAATGTTAGCCCCATCGGCCGGAGCGACGAAATTTTGCTTCCGCAGGGCACCAAGTACCTACGGTACGAGTGGTACGCGATCGACTCACGAAAGCGTGCTCGTTCTTGTAAGCTCATCGGCCGTGTGCTAATCTTTCAACTCTCCCGATATCAGCGAATGGCGCATGGAGGCGTCCGGCTGCCATCTCCCAATGCTTGCGTCGATACCCACGACTCGTTCCGCACAACCGGATGGCCGGCCCCGCGAGCACGTCGGTGCTTCGGACGGCCCGGTATCTCTTGGCTACATGGCCTATGGAGTTCCAGTCCGCGTGGAAACCAGCCTCCACCTGATCGGGCATCTTCCTTCGCCGCTGATCCCGGGTGCGCAGCCCGGGATGTTGGAATCCGGGGGCGCTTCGTTCCAGTTTGGCCGCGTACGGCGCTCGGACGGGGAGGCGGAATTTCAGGTGGCTGAGAATGGGGCGCTCGCGTATTGCTCGAGCGATGCGGCGATGGCGGTGCATGCGCTCGAATCACGCGTCCATCACTATGTCGCCTCCTCCACAGCGGCAGCGGTATTTGTGCACGCCGGAGCGATTGGCTGGCGCGGTAGCGCGGCTGTGATTCCGGGAAGATCGCATTGCGGCAAGAGCACGTTAGTGGCGGCGCTGGTCAAGGCAGGCGCCGTTTATTACTCGGACGAATACGCCGTGATCGGGCTGGATGGACGCGTTTCAGCATTTCCCCGCCGGCTGCGATTGCGCCGTGACGTGCTGCGGGAGGATGCCGCGCCCGAGTCCGGACGCTGCGCTTCTGCGCTTGAGACGCTGCCGATTCGATGGGTACTTAACGTTCGCTACCGCGCGAACGCAACGTGGCAACCGAGGGCGCTTACGCCGGGCGAGACGCTGCTCGGGTTGCTCGAAAACGCAGTCGCGGTGCGCAGGCAGTCGGAATTGACGGTGAAAACTCTGAAGGCCGCGATCGAGGGAACACTGGGTTTTCAATCCGAGCGCGGCGAGGCCGCTGCCGCCGCGGAGGAAATCACCCATTTGCTGGACACTGAGCTGGAGAAAGGGGAACCATATGAACAATCCGAAGGCGCGACACGATAACGTCTTTTTTGAAAGTCTGGCCGGCGAGACGATTGTGTACGACAAACTGAATCATCGAGCACATACTCTTAATAAAACTGCGTCGGCGGTTTGGGAAGCGGCGGATGGCAGCAAATCCATCGACGAACTCGCCCGAATCCTGGAGCTCGACTTAGGCATTCCCGCTGGGCGCGCCGTGGTGTTGCTGGCGTTGCGCGAGTTGGAAGAGGCCGGTCTGGTGGAGAACGCCGCCGAAATGGAACCAGCCGAACCAGGCGCTTCGCGGCGCGAGATGGCTCGCAAGTTCGCCTTAGCAGGAGTTTCGGCCGCCCTGGTGCCTTTCGTGGCCTCCGTTCTAGCGCCCACGCCAGCCATGGCACAAAGCCCCGTATTACCGTACTAGAACACCGAGCGCAAAGTGACTGCGCGGCCGCACGCAATTGCAATGGGCTATGGCGACAGCGACACGCTGTTGCTCGTGTGTGTTCGCCGCGCGCTCGGACTGGACATCCAACTGAACGGCGAACCCGTTCCGATCTCAGCCGGATCTGACTGGCCGCGGCTGATCACACTGGCCGAGCGGCATGATATCGTTCCGTTGCTGAACGTCGCGTTGCGCGACTCGGCGGCGGTTCCGGTCCGCGTTCGGCGGCAACTAGAAGCGCGCTCCCAAACCGTGCTCGCGCACAACCTGGCGCTGGCTGCCGAGCTGGCCGAAATCCAGGATCTGTTCGAGCGGTCGGGCGTCAATGCCATTCCGTTCAAAGGTCCGGCCTGGACGAAAGCACTGTATGGCAACCTGGCTTACCGCCAGATTCGCGACCTGGACATTCTCGTGGATCGCTCCGACATCGGGCGCGCGAGTGAAATACTTGCTGAGCGGGGTTACGCTGCGGCGGAACAATCCAAAGCCAAACGTCCGGCTCAATCGAAGGACATCGAATGGGTCCATTCGCGAACGGGGATTCATCTGGAGTTGCACTGGTCGGCTTGCGAACCGTGGTACGATCGGCGGCTATCCAGATTAAAGTTGTGGGAACCCGCTTCGGCCACCATGCTCGCCGGCCGGAAGATGCCGCTCCCCACAGTCGAAAACATGTTCTTCCTGGTCGCGATTCACGGAGCCAGGCACCGTTGGGAAGCGCTTAAGTGGCTCTGCGACGTGGCCGCGCTGTTCAAGACTTTTCCGGAATTGGATTTCGCTCAGGTTCTCTCGCGGGCGAGTGAGCTCTCGCGCCGCCGCATCGTGTTGCTGCCTTGTGCTTTGGTGAGCCGGTTATTCCAGGTTGCACTGCCACCGGCTCTGCTCAAAGCGATCCGCCAGGACCCGGGCGTGGAAGCGCTTGCCGGCGAGATTCAGCGCCGCTATGACCGCGTCCACGACTACGATCCTGCTTCGGCGCGGGCGTCCGTTGCCCGGCTGTTCGATCAAGAAGGTCTGCGCATTCGGATGCGGGACCGCCGGATCGAACGGATCCGTCTGCGCACCGTGTTTCTGGCTAACTTAGTGAAGCCGAATCTGAACGACCGCGCCGCGTACCCGCGATGCAAGTGGTCCGGGCTATTGTGTGGGTTCCTACGGCCATACCGGCTCATGCGCGCCTATGGACCCGCGACGTTTCTGAAGCTGGCGCGCCAATTCATGCGGTCCGCCTGAGTTTTCCGAGGATTTTCCCTCGTGCGCACCGCGAGGGGGCTATCCGCGCGAACCGCCGAGCGTCTAATCGCGTAAGAGTTTACATGAGCGGCATCACGCAGGACCTGAAATCGGCATTTCACGTGCTCGCGCGCAGCCGCGGATTTGCCCTGATCGCCATCGGCACGCTGGCCTTGGGCATTGCGGGAACCACGATCATTTTCTCGCTGGTGAACGGCGTTCTGCTGCGCCCGTTGGCGTATCGCGATCCTGGACGGCTGGTCTCGATCACCGAGGTCGTGCCCGAGATCAGCGAGCGCGTCCCGCGCCTGCCGGTCAACGCGCGGCATTTCGAGCTCTGGCGAAAACAGTGCACATCTTTCGGCGGGATGTCGCTCATCATTCCAGAATCGACTGTGCTGACCCGCGCCGGTGAGCCAACGAAGATCGCGATCGCGCGCGTTTCGCCGGGCTTTTTCCAGATGCTCGGCGTGCGGCTGCAACTAGGGCGCGAGTTCCTGGATTCCGAAGACCGCTTCGGCGGCCCGTCAGTCGCGATCCTCACGGATCAGTTGTGGGCCGGACGATTCCATCGCGAACCAGGGATTCTCAGCCATCCGATTTCCCTGGATGGTAAGGCCACAACGGTTGTCGGCGTGCTTAGCGCGGACTTTCGCCCGCCCGTATTGCACGAGGCGCGAGATACCGACGTCTTCTTGCCGCCTGCGCTAGACTTGGCCAACATCGGCATCGTGGGCGAGTTCAACTATGAATCCGTGGCACGCTTGAAACCCGAGGTGACGCTGGCCGAAGCACAATCCGAGCTGGATGTGGTACAGGCAGCGATCGATCGTCAAGCGCCGGACATCGCCCACGTCCGGGCCCAAATGGCGCCATTGACTGGAGAAGTCATCGGCAGCGTTCGCACCGGGCTGGTCACTCTGCTGGGCGCCATCGGAGCGGTCTTCCTGATCATCTGCGTGAACCTGGCCAATTTGTCGCTGGCGCGCGGGGTGGCGCAATCGCGCGACAACGCCATCCGGCGAGCGTTGGGTGCGACGCGTGCAGAGATGCTGCGCCGAGCCCTGGCCGAATCGATTCTGACCAGCCTTGTGGGCGGCGTGCTGGGCGTCGCGCTGGCTTACGTGGGTCTGCACGTTTTGCTGCACTACGCGCCCGTGGACTTGCCGCGCCTGGATGAGGTCGCCATTGACGCGCGCGTACTCGCGTTTGCGTTCGCGCTGGCGACATTAGCCGGCGCGCTGTTCGGCAGCCTGCCCGCCTGGCAGGCCTCCAAAGCCGATCCCCAGGATGCGCTGCGCTCGGGATCGCACACCATCACCGAAGGACGCGCGGGCGCCCGGATTCGCGACGCGCTGATCGGCTTCGAAGTGGGCTTGGGAGCGGTGCTCGCCATCGCCGCGGCGCTACTGGTGGCGAGCTTCTTGCGGTTGTTGAGTGTCAACAAGGGATTCGAGACCCAACATCTGTTCTCAGCCACGTTGAATCTGCCGGAGGCCAACTACGATGCCGCTCGGTCGCGCGAATCGTTTTACCGCCGTTTGACGGGCGAGATCGAAAACGTCCCCGGTGTCGCATCGGCAGCGATCGTCTCGCAGTTGCCTCTGGAAGGCGAAACCTGGATCGATTTGGTCAACCGGACCGGCGACAAACGACCACTTTTCGAGCTGCCGGAGGCCAACTACCGCTTCATCAGTCCCGATTATTTCCGCACCTTGGGAATTCCGCTCCTCCGCGGGCGAAGTATCGCCGAGAGCGATCAGAAGCGAAACGTAGCGGTGATCTCGCAGAAGGTCGCCGAAAAGGTGTGGCCCGGCGAGAATCCCATCGGCCAGAAATTCTGGCGCGGCGGCCCGGATGACCCGCCGTTCGAAATTGTCGGGGTCGTAGGCGATGTCCGGGCCGGCATCACCAGGGACGCTCCCATGACGGTCTACACGCCGTACTGGTTCCGCAGCCGGACGGCCATGACCGTGGTCGTGCGGACGGCTTGGAAGGTCCCCGCGATCTTACCGGCCGTGCGATCCAGCATCTGGCGTCTCGACCCGGAGGTCGCGATTTCGAATGTTCGCACCATGGATCAGGTGGTAGACGATTCCGTCGCGCAACGCCGCTTTCAGATGAATCTGATTTCGGGCTTCGCCGTTTTCGCTCTGCTGCTGGCCAGCCTGGGTATCTTCGGCGTGGTTTCCTTCGCGGTGCGGCGGCGCATGAAGGACATCGCAGTGCGCATGGCGCTGGGGGCCACGCGCGCGGACGTACACCGGATGGTAGTGCTCCAGTCGATGCGGCCGGTGGTGGTGGGACTGGCAGTGGGCGTGGGTGCGGCACTCGCACTGGCACGCGTGCTGAATCACTTGCTGTTCGGTGTGAGCGCCCATGATCCCGCGATTTTCGCGGGCGTAGTGGGACTTCTCACTGCCGTATCCCTGATCGCGTGCTATGGGCCGGTGCGCGGGGCCACGCGCTCCAATCCGCTGGACGTACTGCGCTACGAGTAACCAGTTCTCACGCTCGTCTTCGCGGCATTGGCGAATCCACGCTGTTCCAATTCAGTTAGAATAAAATTTCACGCCGAGAACGCCTCCTCGCCCCGGCGCTGAAGCCGTTTACTTCGAAAACAGGAGTTCAGGAGTTCAATGCCAGTTACACAAGCGGGACTCGAAGGGATTGTCGCCGCCGAGTCCGACATTTGTTTCATCGATGGAGAAGCCGGAGTCCTGAGTTACCAGGGGTACAACATCCACACCCTGGCGGATCACGCCACATTTGAAGAAGTCATTTACCTCCTGTGGCACGGCAAGCTGCCGCCGCCATCGGAACTGGACGCACTCAAAGCCGAACTGGTTCGCTACCGGCCGATCCCCAAGGAAGTCGTCGAATTTCTGGGGAAGGTGCCTAAGAGCGCACCCATGGACGTGCTGCGGACCGCCGTTTCCATGCTGAGCCTCTATGATCCCAAAGCGGGCGACAATTCCATCGAAGCGAGCACCGAAAAGGCCGCGCATCTGATGGCGCAGACCGCGACCATCGTCACCACCTTCCACCGGTTGCGCAACGGCCAGCCGGTTGTCGAGGGCGATCCCCAACTCAGCTTTGCCGGAAATTTCCTCTACGCGCTCACCGGAAAGAAACCCGATGACGTGATGGAACACGTCTTTGACATCGCTCTGATCCTGCACGCCGATCACGAGCTGAACGCTTCCACGTTCGCGGCGCGCGTGGTGGCCGCCACATTGTCCGATATTCATTCGGCTGTGACCGCCGGTATCGGCGCTCTCAAAGGACCGCTGCACGGCGGCGCCAACGAAGAAGTGATCAAGATGCTGCTCGAAGCGGGGGACGAGAAGACCGCCCTCGCACACGTGCAGGATATGCTGGCCAAGAAGATCAAGATCCCCGGCTTCGGCCATCGCGTATACCACACCGAAGACCCGCGCGCCACGCACCTGCGGGAACTATCCCAGGAACTCGGCAAGCGCACCGGCCATCTGGATCTCTATCTCACCTCGAAGAAGATCGAAGAGACGATCAAAGAGCAAAAGAAGCTGAACGCGAACGTAGACTTCTATTCCGCGTCCACGTATTATTCGCTGGGCATTCCGATCGATCTGTTCACGCCCATCTTCGCCGTCAGCCGTATGTCGGGTTGGACCGCGCATGTGCTGGAACAATATCGCAACAACCGTTTGATCCGCCCGCGCGCGGAGTATACGGGCAAGCCGGTCGGCCAGAAGTGGGTTCCGATCAACGAGCGCTGACCGCGCCCGCCTATGCACGACCTTTCGTTCTTTCGAGCCAACCTGGACTCGATCGCCCAACGTCTGTCCACGCGCGGCTATCAGCTCGATGTGGATCAGTTCCGGGCGCTCGATCAGGAGCGCCGCGCCGCGCTCACGGAAGCCGAACAGCTAAAAGCGCAAGTGAACGCGAAAAGCGCCGAAGTGGCCAAGCTTCGTCAACAGGGCCTGGATGCCAACAGCGTCCAGCAAGAAGTGCGCTCGATCCGAGAGCGCGCTTCAGCGCTGGATAAAAAAGCAGAATCCGCGGATGCGGCATTCCGCGACCTAATGGCCGGGGTACCCAACCTCCCCCACGAGTCCGTTCCCGTGGGCAAGAGCGCCGACGACAACGTCGAAATCCGGCGCTGGGGCCAGCCGCGGCAGTTCGATTTCGAGCCCAAGGCGCACTGGGACTTGGGGCCGGAGCTCAAGATCCTGGATCTGGAGCGCGCCACTAAGATCACCGGGGCGCGCTTCGCCGTCTACTGGGGCATGGGCGCGCGATTAGAGCGCGCGCTCATCAGCTTTTTCCTCGACGTCCATACGCGCGAGCACGGATATAGCGAAGTCCTGCCACCGTTTCTGATCAATTCCAAGAGCCTGTTCGGCACCGGCCAGCTCCCCAAGTTCAGGGAAGATCTGTTCAAGATCGAGAACACCGACTTTTGGCTCGCGCCCACGGCCGAAGTGCCGGTCACCAATCTCTTCCGTGATGAAGTTCTGGACGCCTCCGAGCTTCCGATCTCCCTCTGCGCCTACACGCCCTGCTTCCGCAGCGAGGCCGGATCGTACGGGCGCGACGTGCGCGGGATCATCCGCCAGCATCAGTTCCAGAAAGTGGAACTGGTGAAATTCACGTTGCCCGAGCAGAGCTGGGAACAGCATGAAAAGCTCACTGCCGACGCCGAAGATATTCTCAAGCGCTTGGGCCTGCCGTTCCGCACGGTGGTGCTCTCCACTGGCGACATGGGCGCGTCCTCGGCGAAGACGTACGATCTGGAAGTCTGGCTTCCGGGCCAGAACGCATACAAAGAGATCTCCTCTTGTTCGAATTTCGAGGCCTACCAGGCGCGCCGCATGCCCATTCGCGTGAAGTCGGGCAAAGGCAAAACCGAATTCGCGCACACGCTCAACGGCAGCGGTCTGGCCGTGGGGCGCACTTGGGTGGCGATCGTCGAGAACTATCAGCAGGCCGACGGTAGCGTGATCGTGCCGGAAGTTTTGCGTCCCTACGTCGGCGCCGAGCGCCTGACGCGCGAGTCACAGACCTTCCACTAAAATTCGCCCCGGGCGAAGTCTT
Source organism: Bryobacteraceae bacterium (assembly GCA_030039005.1). The sequence continues at coordinate 3,364 of JASHQT010000165.1, read as the reverse complement.
TGCCACGCTAAAGCTTTATTGCTGCGGGCGTTCGGACGCCGGCGGTCGCACATCGAATCCGCGAGTACTCTGAAGCCGGAATCAACCTGGAGGCAGAATGTTCCGTTTCAGACCGTGGTGGCTGCTCGGCGTGGCGATTAGTTTCGCGTTCAGTTCGGCCCTCCGGGCTACGCCGCCGCTGGCCACGATCAGCGACACCCTCTATAACGCTGACGGGACCCTATTCAACGGCGTGGTGGTAATCTCGTGGCCCATGTTCGAGGCTTCCGACACCTCCAACATCGCCGCCGGAACGCAGAATGTCACGATTACCGCCGGGAATCTCTACGTGCAACTAGTCCCCACCACCAACGCCGACACCGCGGCCATCTACACCGTGCAGTACACCAGCTTCGGCGCGACGCAGTTCACGCAGGCCTGGGCGGTACCGCCTCCGAGCACGCTTCCGTTTCGCGTGCGAGACGTGGCGCTGCCGGCGGGAACCGTGAGCGGCTCGGCTCCCCAATCCGTCACCTTGATTTCGATCGCCGACGTGACGGGATTGCAGAGCGCTCTGAACGTCCGTCCCGTTGAGGGAACCAGCTTTGGGATCTCCAGCGCCGCAGTAATCGACGCGACGGGAGCCATCGATGCCGCCAGCGGCAATTCTTCCGACTGTTTGCACGTGGACGGAACTTCGGGCCCTTGCTCCAGCGTCTCCATCACGTTCGTGGACGGCGAGACGCCACAGGGTACCGTGAACGGCGCCAACGCCTCATTTACTCTGGCCAACGTACCCAATCCGCCCTCGAGTCTGGCGCTGTTTCGCAACGGGCTGCTCGAATCCCAGGGGGTCGATTACACGCTCTCTGCGAATTCGATCACTTTCCTGACAGCCTCGATTCCGCAGGTCAACGATATTCTGCTCGCGTCCTACCGGCTGTCGGTCAGCATTCCGGGAGTGGGGTTCGTCGATCAGCAGACACCTTCGGGCGCCATTAACGGCGTGAATACGACGTTCACGCTAAGCCAGACCCCCAGCCCGAGCACCAGTTTGTATGCCTATCGGAACGGGTTGTTGCTCGCGCCCGGCGTCGATTATACGCTCAGCGGGAACGTGATTACGTTCATGAGCGGACAGACTCCCCAAACCAACGATGTCCTGCTCTGCACTTACCGGACTGCCCAATAGAGCTGCGGTATTAAGGTCAATTGCCAGCGGAGCTACGGCTTTTTCTTAGTTGTACGTAACGGCTCTCTGCTGCAATATAGAATCACCAAGCGGAGAAAACTATGGCTTTGCTGTTGCGGCTGAGGGCATCGCGTTTACGCTCTTTGCAATTGTGCGCGGTGCGGATCTTTAGAGACGCGCGCGGGCAGGATCTGATCGAGTACGGGCTCCTGGCGGCATTCATCGCGGTCATTGTCGCTGGCGTTCTACCGCAGTATTGGATACCTTCGATCAGCACCGTGTTTTCGAAAATCACCAGTACGATGGCCATCAGCTAGCGCGGCTCGGCGCACGCGAATCCTCACGATTGCCAGCCCCCGCCGAGGGCACGGTAGAGCTGCACCACGGATTCCAGTTCCAACAGACGCAATTGCGCCAGGTCGAGCTGTCCGGCGAACAAATCCCGCTCCGCGTCCAGCACCTGTAAATAGCTGTCCAAACCTCCGCGATAGCGCAGATTGGAAAGCCGCACGCTCTCCGACAGAGCACCCACCAGCTTTTCTTCCTCGCCGCGCTGCTCGCGCGTGCGGGTGTGGACCGCCAGAGCGTCGGCTACCTCGCGCAGGGCGCCGTAGATGGCCTTCTGATACGTGAGCAGCATCTCGCGCTCCTGCGCCTCGGTAAGTTGGACGCCCGCGCGCAAACCTCCATGAAAAAGGGGCTGCAGCACCGAGGGTGCGATCGACGCCATGCGTGCCGGGCCGCTGAACAGTCTGGTCAACGGCTCGCTCTGGCCGCCGAGAAACCCGGTCAAGGTCAGATCGGGAAAAAACAAGGCGCGTGCAGCGCCAATCTGTGCATTGGCTGCAATCAGGTTGTCTTCCGCCTGACGAATGTCCGGCCGGCGCTCCAGCAACGCGGAGGGAAGTCCCGCGGGCAATTCCGGCGCCGACGTGATCTCATCGAGGCCCTGGCCCCGCGCTACTTCGCCCGGCGCTTGGGCGAGCAACAGGTTCAACGCATCTTCCGCCTGTGCGATGGATCGCTTCGACGCCGCGATCTCCGCAGTGGTGGTGTAGAGGAACTGCTCGGCTTGATGGACGTCCAGGCCGCTGGCGGCGCCACGATCCTTGCGCTCGCGAATCAATCGCAGATTGTCCCGCGCGATGCCGTTGTTCTGCTGGCCGATTTGGAGCTCCAGATCCAGTTCCCGCATCTGGAAATAGGTGGTCATGACATCGGAGATCAGCGAAATGACCACTCCATTCCGGGCCTCTTCGGACGCCAAATACTGGGCCCGCGCCGCTTCGTCCATGCGCCGCAGCTTGCCCCATAAATCCAGCTCCCACGAAAGCTGCAGACCCACCTGCGTGTAAGCGAAAGCGACAGGCGTTCCCGGCGGGAAGGGGAACGAACCGATGGACGAGCTGCGCGACCCCGTGTAGCTGGCCGAGGCCGCAACCACGGGGAAGAGATTGCCGCGTTGGATGCCGTATTGCGCGCGCGCTTCGAGCACGCGTTCGGCCGCGATGCGCACATCGAAGTTCTGTTTCAGCGCCGTCTGGACGAGCTGGGTCAGTGTCACGTCGTGGAACAGGTTGAACCATTTGTCCTCCGCGATGGATGGCTGCGCAGCCGTCGCGCCCGGAAACTGCGTGGGAAGGTTGACCGCGGGCCGGTGATAATTCGGGCCCACCAGGCACCCGCACAATCCGAACGCCGCGCCAATTCCAGCAAGGACCGGCAGGAACCGGCGCATCAATCCGTGGCCTCGACGGTTTCGCGTTCACGCTCGCGTTTGCCATCCAGCGCCCGCCGCGACGGTTTGCCGCGCCGCTCCACCAGCGTCTCGATCACGTAATACTGCACCGGAACGAAGAAGATCGCGAGCAGAGTAGCCGCCAGCATCCCGCCGAGTACCGCCGTCCCCAGCGACCGCCGCGACGCCGCGCCCGCGCCCGTAGCCGCAAACAGCGGCACCACGCCCAGGATGAAGGCGAAAGACGTCATCAAAATGGGCCGCAGCCGCAACTTTGCCGCGTGCAACGCGGCTTCGCGCACCGGCATCAATTCGCGATGGTGGCTGTCTTTGGCGAACTCGACAATCAGAATCGCGTTCTTGGCCGCCAGACCGATCAGGGTCACGATGCCGATCTGCGTGTACACATCGTACGGGTAGTCGCGCATATGGACGGCGAGCAGCGCCCCGAACAG
>JASHQT010000164.1 GCA_030039005.1 Bryobacteraceae bacterium | reverse complement strand
GAGCGGAATGGTGCAACACCTGGATGAGGGGGATCCGGAACTGTTCTACAGCAAGCGGATGCGATAGCGGGGCTTCAGGTTTTGTGCCGGATCGCGCGGTCCAGGCTAATTGCGCCGGCGCCCGCAGTCACCAAATACAAAAAGAAGAAGCAGTACAGCACGGTGATTTCGCCATTGTTCAGCAAAGGATACAAGGGTGGTCCCATATGAATATGCACCCTGAAGTAGCCGACCGCCATTTCGCCGCTGAGGATGAAGGCCGCCGGCCGGGTGAACAGGCCCAAAATAATCAGCGGCCCGCCGATGCATTCGATAATGCCGGCGAACCAGAGCATCGAATAAAGCGGTGCGGTGTGGCCTCCCAATCCGCCTAACGCTCCGAACTTCTGTATGCCATGCAGCGTGAACGTGTATCCGGCGACGATGCGCAGGATGGAGAGCACGAAGGACTGGAGCGAGGACTGGGCTTGGGCCATGGCTTTATAAAACCGCAAAACTGGCCGGTTCGTCAAACGAAGAGAGCGATGGCTGCGGCGATTTACTCGCCGCTTTGCTGCAGGAGCTTGGCGACTAACGCGGTCCAGCCGGTCTGGTGGCTTGCGCCCAGGCCCGCGCCGTTGTCACCGTGGAAATATTCATAGAACAGGATGTGATCGCGAAAGTGTGGATCGCACTGGAATTTTTCGGCTCCGCCGAAAACGGGCCGGCGTCCGTTTTCGTCGCGCAGGAATAGGCGCGATAGCCTTCGGGACAAGTGGCAGGCCACTTGTGACAGGTTCATCTTCACGCCCGAGCCGGTGGGAAACTCCACCTTCATTTCATCGCCGTAGTAGTGGTGAAAGCGCTGCAGCGATTCGATCATGAGGTAATTCACGGGGAACCACACCGGTCCGCGCCAATTCGAGTTACCGCCGAACAGGTTAGTGACGGATTCGGCAGGCTCGTAGTTCACGCTGTACTGGTCTCCGTTCACCTTCAATACGAAGGGATGCTCCAGGTGATAGCGTGAGATGCCGCGGATGCCGTGTGGCGACAGAAACTCGTTTTCATCCAGCATGATTTGCAACACGCGCTCCAAGCGCGAGGGATGGACCAGCGAGAGCAGCGTGCGTTCGTCCTGGCCCGGCCGCGTGATGGAGGCGATGTTCAGGCAAAGATCCGGACGGTGCTTGATGAACCACAGCATGCGGCGTTTGAAACCGGGCATGCGGTCGAGCGCGTCGGCATCGAGCGTGGCGACCGCGAACAGGGGAATCAAGCCGACCAGGGATCGCAGGCGCAGCGGGATTTTGCGGCCGTCGGCCAACTGCAAGCGGTCGTAGAAAAATCCGTCTTCCTCGTCCCACAGACCGCCGCCGCCCAAGCGGTTCATGGCGCTCGCAATGTAGAGAAAATGCTCGAAGAATTTGCTGGCGATGTCTTCGTAGGAGCGGTCGTGCGGCGTCAGCTCGATGGCGATGCGCAGCATGGTGAGGCAGAACATACCCATCCAGGCGGTGCCGTCGGCCTGCTCGATGAAACCGCCGGTGGGCAGCGGTTTACTGCGGTCGAAAACGCCGATGTTGTCCAGGCCGAGAAAGCCGCCTTCAAAGATGTTGTTGCCTTGCGAATCCTTGCGATTCACCCACCAGGTGAAGTTCATGAGCAGCTTGTGGAAGGCCGATTCCAGGAACTCGAGGTCCGGCTTGCCGCTCAGCTTCCAGTCGATCTTGAACACGCGCCAGCACGCCCAGGGATGCACGGGCGGATTGACGTCGCTGAATTCCCACTCGTAAGCCGGGAGCTGTCCGTTGGGCGATTGATACCATTCGCGCAGCAACAACGAAAGCTGGTGTTTGGCGAAATCGGGATCCACCATGGCCATCGGGATGGTGTGAAACGCCAGGTCCCAGGCGGCGAACCACGGGTACTCCCATTTGTCGGGCATCGAGAGCACGTCGTCATTGTAGACGTGAATCCAGTTTCGATTACGGCCCTGGTCGCGGCCGGGCGGCGGCGGGGGCATGGCGGGGTCGCCCTTCAGCCACTCTTCGACCACGTAATGGTAGAACTGCTTGCTCCACAGCAATCCGGCAAACGCCTGGCGTTGCACCATGCGGGCGTCGTCGGAGAGCGCGAGGGGCGCGAAGCTGTAGAAATCGTCGGCGTCCTCGATGCGGTTGAGAAACACCTGGTGAAAATCGGGCGGCGTTGCACCGCCAGGGGTCGATGCCGAGTAAAGGCGGAAGTGCAGGACCTTGGAACATGCCGAGGATCGGTCGCCTTCCAGATCGATGCGATACAGGCCGCATGCCTTGGTGCCGGTTTCATCGGGATTGACGGCGCCGGCCTCGTGTTCGATCAGATAGCGATGAAACGCGTCCTTGGTGTAGGGTTGCGCGCCTTGCCAGCCCCACATCCGCAGCGTGTTGGTTTCATTTTCGGTGAACAGCAGCGGCGGCGCGTCTTCCAGCCACAGGCGCAGTTCGCCCAGCGATTGTTCGCGCGCGACGATGGAGTGGGTGTCGAAGCGGGCGAGCTCCGGCCGCGGCGTGCCGTATCCCCAGCTCCACGTGTTGCGGAACCAAAGGCTCGGCAGCAGGTAAAGCGTGGCGGGATCGGGGCCGCGGTTAATGACGGTGGCGCGGACCAGGATGTCGTTTACGTCGCTCTTGGCGTACTCGATGAAGATGTCGAAGTAGCGATTATCGTCGAAAATGCTGGTGTCGATCAGCTCGTATTCATGCTCGGCGCGCGAGCGGCGGCGGTTGGTCTCCACGAGATCGGAATACGGGAACGGCGCCTGCGGGTACTTGTAGAGCGCCTTCATGTAGGAGTGCGTGGGTGTGGAATCAAGGTAGTAATAATATTCCTTGACGTCCTCGCCGTGGTTGCCTTCCGGCCCGGAGGTGCCGAAGAGACGCTCCTTGAGGATGGGATCGACGCCGTTCCAGAACGCGAAGGCGAAACATAAGCGCTGATGATTGTCGCAGATGCCGGCGATGCCGTCTTCGGTCCAGCGGTAGGTGCGCGAGCGGGCTTGATCGTGCGTGAAGTAATCCCAGGCCTCACCCGTGGCGCTGTAGTCTTCGCGCGGGTTGCCCCAGGAGCGTTCGGAAAGATAGGGGCCCCAGCGTTGCCAGTGGTGTGTCCTGCCGCGAGCCTGGAGCAGGCGATCTCGTTCAGCTTGCATGTGTCAGGGAGGGCCGCGCGCCGGCGCCTTGTGCCTTATTCAGCATAACCGGTTGGGTATGGGTTGCACTTGTTTACTCGGCTGCCGTAATACAGAGCATTAGGTTGCGCGGCCGAAGCGGGGGCTCCGGCGTGAGATACTGGCGACTAACCATTGAACGAAACCAACACAGTGCAAACTCTGGCAGGGAACGATCGCCGGCCGGGACTGTGGCGCGATTGGCTGCAGCGGCCGAAGAACACCTGGATTCGGAGAGCCGTGTTCCAGATCCATCTTTGGTCGGGACTGCTGTTGGGTCTGTACGTGGCTGTGGTGTGCGTGAGCGGCAGCGCAATCGTGTTTCGGAACGATATCTACGATTGGCTGGAGGCGGGCGGCAAGGATGTTTCCTATAAGGCGCTGCTCTATCATTGGCTCTCGTGGCTGGGCAAGCTGCACGGCAGTCTTCTGATGGATAGCGATGGGATGACGGCCAACGCCGTGGGAGGCTTCCTACTGGCTGCTCTTTGCGTCACGGGGATGATTGTGTGGTGGCCGGGAATCGGGAGCTGGCGGCGGGCGCTGACAATCAAGGCTGGCTCAGGCTGGAAGCGCTTCGTGTTCGACGTGCACGGCGTGGTGGGGTTTTGGACCTTCGCATTCCTCGCGATGTGGGGAGTCACGGGCGGATATTTCGTATTTCCACAGCCGTTCCGCGCGGCGGTGAGTCTTTTTGCGCCAGTCAACTTTCCGGATGTGGTTCAATCTGCCGCGCCGGGAGCAGCTTCTGCGGCGCCCCGTCCTTTTCCGCGCCGGCGACGATTGCCCGCGGGAGCTCGCATTCTGCGAGGATTTTCGTACGCACATTACGGCAATTTCGCGGGATGGCCGGTGAAGCTGCTGTGGGTGATTCTAGGGCTGGCGCCGGCAGTGCTGTTCCCGACGGCAGTGCTGATGTGGTTCAATCGCGTAGTTTCACCTGCGATGCGGCGCTTACGGCGGATCGCATGAGCGCTCCGGCTCACGAAACGGCGGTGGCGTTGCCTGCGCCCGCTTTGCGCCCGTACGTCGTGCAGTACGCCGGATTTTATGCCACGGGCCTCGAGCCGGGGGTTCACTCGGGGCTACCCTCGCGCCACATGCATCTGATCATTGGTCTGGGAGGAGGGAGTCTTGGAGAAGGCCGGGAGGAGATGATCGACGTCGTACGAATGCCGAATGCCAGGCAGCGCCCGGCGCGGTTCCATGCGCTCGTGAGCGGGTTGCAAGATGCGCCCGCGATGGTCCGGCACAATGGCACGCTGTCTGGTCTGCATGTGTTTTTTACGCCACTGGGAGCGCGGGCGATTTTTCGAGCCTCCGGCCCTGACCTCGCATGCGGCGTTTTCGATCTTTCCGATCTGTGGGGAGCGGCCGCCGCCGACCGGTTGGTATCGCGGCTCAAAGCCGCGGGGACGTGGCGCGAACGTTTCGCGATTCTCGACGAGGAGTTCGCGCGGGCGCTGATTCCGGCCGATGCGCCGCGCGACGTGCTCTGGGCCTGGGGGCGGCTGCTCGCGGTCCACGGCGCGATGCCGATCCACACTCTCGCGCGCGAGCTGGGCTGGAGCCGACGGCATTTCGGCAAGCGGTTTCAAACCGAGCTTGGCCTGGCGCCCAAAACCGCGGCCCGCATTTTTCGATTCGAGCGCGCGTGCCGGATGATTATGGACGAGCGGCCCGGCTTAGCGGAGGCCGCCGCGGCTTGCGGCTATCACGATCAGGCGCACATGACGCGCGAGTGGAACGCGCTGGCCGGATGCACGCCTGGCGCATGGATCGCGCGCGAAATCCCAATTGTACAAGACTACGAACTGGCGGGGCGTCATCATTTCGATTAGGAGGAGCGCACGATGAAATTGAATGCCCATGTTGCTTATGACGGCAGTTGCCGGGAGGCGTTCGAACTTTACGCCCGGTGCCTGGGCGGCAAGGTCCTGACCATGATTCCCTATGGCGAATCGCCCATGGCGGGCCAGGTCGCCTCGGAATGGCGATCGAGAATCCTGCACGCGACGCTTACCATCGACGGCAACATTGTTTTGTACGGCGCCGATGCGATGCCGAACCAGTACAAGCCGCCGCAAGGATTTCACCTGGCGTTAGGGGTTCAGGATCCGGCCGAGGCGGAACGCGTGTTTGCGGCTTTATCGGAGGGCGGGACGGTCCAGATGCCGCTGCAGAAAACATTCTGGGCGGTTTTGTTCGGCATGGTGACCGACCGCTTTGGCGTGTCGTGGGAGATCAATTGCGAGCAGCCTAATCCGGCAACTTGATCTCGGCCATGTCGCCATGGATTTCAATTGTCGTTCCGAAGGGCCGGGACAAGCCTGCGAGGCGCTCAAGAATATAGTGCGCCTGCTCGCCGGTGGCCGGCGTGGGCAAGCCGCGAGTCTGAAGGAACAAGTTGTTAGTGTGCTCATCCTGCGTGTCGGCCTGGCCCTGGCCAATTTTGTTCATCGCGATGGGGCGGAACTGGATGGATCGCAACTTCTTGCCCCGAAATTCGACATAGGCGACGACGCTTTCCCAATCGATCGGTTCGTCGAGCAGCACGTCGATGGGCGGGGCCTGGAAAATGAAGTTGCCGAGATCGAAAAAGATCGGCCGGCCGTGATAAATCTCGACGCCGTGTAGCAGGGGCGCGCCATGCATCACGATGATGTCGGCGCCCGCGTCGATTTCAGCGTGCGTCCATTTCTTGAGCCAATCGGGAGGCGCCAGGCGCTCGGGCAGTTCCTCGAGCATGATGGTGCGGAAGGGCTTGTCGAACACGTGATTGTGTTCGTAGACGACCACCAGATCGGCCTTCTTACGGGCTTCGCGAATGCTTGCGAGGATGCGGGCGGAATCCTCCGGATTCGGCTGTCCGTTTTCGACGCGCAGCTCATTCACGCCCGGCCGTGTGGCAGTGGCCGACCCTCCGGGTTCCACCAGACCCGAGGCCATCGCGACCAGCGCGACGGTACCTTTGGGAGTCTTGAGGTAACCAGGCGCGGCGGCTTCGGCGATATTGTTGCCGGTTCCGGCGTGAGCCAGGTGCAAGCGGGCGCCTTCCTCCAGCGTATTTTCGATGCCCGGAACCTTGAGGTCCCAGGCGTGGTTGTTAGAGAACGAGACCAGATTGAATCCGAAGGATTGCAGGGCATCGAGTGCTTCGGGCGGCGAGAGAAAACGCCCGTTCGTATGCGATTGGCCTTTTTTCTCGTCCACGATGGTGGTTTCGAAATTGGTGAAACGCACGTCGCCCTTTAGCAACGATTTGATCACCGGCACCTCGGCGGGAGCGTGGGCGCGGACATCGGAGCGAATCATGGATTGCCCGGTGAGCGTGATGCTAAAGTCGCCGGTCTGAGCGCGGAGCGTCGCGCAGGCAGCGAGAACGAAGGCGGTCGCGAGTATGCTGGGCCGGCGGATATGCACCTGCGTATCATATCTGAATCGCGAGCTATGCGGATTAATGCGAGAGCCCCCAACGGCCGTTATATATAGGTGCGCACCCGCCGGCTGTTCATCGCATCGGGAATTCTTTTTGCGGCAATTTGTGCGGCACAGGAACCCGCCGCAAGACCCAGCGTAGACCAGTTGCTGAAGCAGCTTCACTCCGCTCACTGGGTAGAGAGGGAGCAGGCTTATGAAGCACTCAGCTCCGATGCGAAGGTGCTGAGTGAACGGCGAGTGCAGAAAGAGCTTCTGAATTTGCTGGGCAGGGAGACGGGTTATATTCGGCCCAAGCCGGGAGAGCCGGAGCCGGACGATATTCCCGATGATCAAGACGAAGCATTTGGTGAATATGCTGACGCGCTAGGCGACACAGTCGATTCCTTCGCCGATTGGAACGATCCGCGCCAGGTCTGCCTTCTTGTCCATCAAAGTTTCGATCCAGAATCGGTATTCGCGGCCAAGATTGCCGCCCACGGCAAGCTCACGCTTCCATGCCTCGTAAAGATGTTTGGTAGTGATGTCGGGCTGGAGCGGGCTATGGTTGCGCCGGTGATTGTCCAGGTGCTAGCAAAGGTTCCGAATCTGGACGAGAAGACCATCCAAGCCGCAAAAGGGCTGATCTTGAAGGCTCTGCATGATCCGGAGGAAGCCGATCGGATCAATACAGTCGAGGCACTCAAGAGGTTCGGAGGAGAGGACATGATCCCGGCACTCAAACGGATTGCGGAGAGTGACCCGGCGGCGCCAGCCCCCAATGGTGATTCAATACGGAAATGGGCGGCGGAAGCCATCGCTGAGATCGAGAAACGTGCTGCCCACTAATCCCGAGAGCATCGTCACGGCCGCCGGATCCCCAGGCGGCGCATCCGGCTGCGCAGAGTGCTCGGGTTCATCTTAAGAATAGCTGCGGCGCCCTTCGCGCCTTCGACCACCCAGCCGGTGGAGGCCAGCACACTCTCGATGTGGGCCTTTTCGGTGGCTTCGAGCGAACGGGAGTGATTGTTCGCCGGTGCACCGGCGTCGGAGGCCAGCGGCATGTCCAGCGTGTCGCCGGGGCAGAGCACGATGGCGCGGGCCAGAAAGTTTTCGAGCTCGCGGATGTTGCCCGGCCAGTCATACGAAGTCAGTTCTTGCATCATCGCTTCCGAAATGCGCTCCACGCGGCGCCCGAACTGACGCGACAAGCGGCGCACGAAATGCGCGGCCAGCAACGGAATGTCATCGCGCCGGTCGCGTAGCGGCGGCACTTCGACGGGCACCACGAGCAGCCGGTAATACAGATCTGCGCGGAAGCGTCCCGCGTTCACCAGGTCCGAGAGCTTGCGATTGGTGGCCGCCAACAGCCGAACGTCCACCTTTAGCGTTCGATTCGAGCCAACGGCCTCGAACTCTTGTTCTTGGAGCACGCGCAAGAGTTTGGCCTGCGTTTCGAGCGGCAGCTCGCTCACTTCATCGAGGAACAAGGTGCCGCCGTCGGCATACTCGAAGCGGCCGATGCGCCGGTCGGTCGCGCCGGTGAACGCGCCTTTCACGTGCCCGAATAGCTCGCTTTCCACCAGTCCGGCCGAGATCGCGGCGCAATTTACTTTTACCAGCGGCCGATTGCTGCGCGGGCTGAGATTGTGAATGGCGCGCGCCACCAGTTCCTTACCGGTCCCGGTTTCGCCGTTGATCAACACAGTGGCCGAAGTGCCGGCTACCAAGTGAATGCGTTCGGTGAGCTCGCGGAAACGAGTTGAGGCGCCCACCATCTCGCCCAGGTTGTGCTCGGAGCGAATCTCTTCGAGCAGATAGGCGTTGTCCTGCTCCAGGCGGGCCTGCAAGGCTGTCAGTTGGTCCACATGACTTTGCAGTTCGCCGTTCAGACGCCGCACCTCGGCTTCGGCCTGCTTGAGGGCCGTGATGTCGCGCACCGTGGTCCATACCGAAAGCAATAGGGCGTTCTCGACCACCCCGCTGCGGGTGATCAGCAGGTGGCGGCCCCGGAAGGTACGCTCTACTTGAGACGAGTCCCACCCGCCGCGAATGCCCTCGCGCAGGCGTTCCAGGAAACCGGCGTCGGAGCGCGAGCTGATCACCTCCAAAGGCGCCCCGATCAGCTCCTCGGCTTTGTGGAAGCCGTAAAGCCGGGCGGCTTGATCGTTGCAATCGGCGACGTAGGTGTATTCAAAAAGATGATCGAGCTGCGCATCTTCGGGCAGGTCCATCGGCAGTGGCTGCTTGAGCTTGCACCACAGTATGCCTTCGGTGGCATGCTGAACAAAAGCGCGGAAGCGCTCCTCGCCCTGCGCGAGCGCCTCTTCGTAATCCTTGCGCTCCAGTTCTCCTTCCGCGCGCACGGCGAAAACCTTGAGCAAGGCTTCGACCAGCTTGGGATTCTCCAGCGGGACCTGCGTGATCACGCAGATCACGCCCCGCGCGCGCCCGCTCGAATCGAGAATCGGCGCCCCCGCGAATCCGTCGGCCTCGAGCTCGGCCAGGAGCGGGTCTTGCGGAAACAATTTGCGAACGCTGTTCGCGTAGGAGCAGGACTGATGCAGCGCGATGGCGCACGGGCTTTCCGAGAGCGCAAACTCGGCAGGGCCTGCTCGCGCGCCGTGCGAGGCCAGCGTTGACACGCGTAATCCATCGGCGCTGAGAACTCCGGTGAGAACGTAACTGGCGCCGAGCGCGTGCGCCAGATGCTCCACCAGCGAATGAAAGAACGCCTGGCCAGTCTCGCCGGACACACCGTTGGCAATCTCGAAGACCAGGTGTTCGAGATTGCGGTCGGCATCGATCGAAGGAGCCATGGCCCCTCCCTACCCAATGAAGGGAACAGGCCTAATTGTAGTCGAGCGTAAAAACGCGTGCAATCGCGTTGAGGACGGTGGCCCTCAGCTTTGGGCGCAGTTGCGCTTCGGCCCCGCCGTCCAGTTGGTCCAGCGCGAAAGCACGTAGCGCATTTTTTCCAACACGAACGGTTTGGGCACCACCTCGTTCATGCCGCTTTGCAGGCATTCCAGATGAGATTCGCCGGAGGTGGTTCCTACGATCGGTATGGTTTGGCCGCCCGGCAGTGAGCGAATTCGCGTAGTGGCTTCGATGCCGTTCATGGCGGGCATCTGCGCATCCATCAAGATGAGGTCATACTCGCGAACCAGAAAGTGGGCCACTGCTTTTGCTCCATCCTTGGCCATGTCGACCGTACAGCCCAGTTGTTCGAGCATCATGCGGGCCGCCTTGGCATTCGCTTCGTCGTCTTCCGCGACCAGTACGCGGATCTGTCTGTCCATGGATCTCCTTGCAAGCTCAAGATGCAACTGGAGTTCCGCCGGTAAGTAACTGAATTGTAATGGTGCGGTTGGCGCGAGCCGCGCTATCTCGCGGCTGGGGCCACGAAGGCCCGCATTATCGCGCGGGCGAGCGATCCTGTTTCTCGATCACCGGAAGAATACGGCCCACCGATCCGCTCGGCGTGTTGACACCGAGCAGGGCCGCGAGCGTGGGGGCGACGTCTGCGATGCGGACGTTTTCGTCGTAGCGGCCGGGGCGAATTCCGGGCCCCCAGAAAATCAGCGGTACGTGTGTGTCGTAGCTGAAGGGCGTGCCGTGCGTGGTGCCTTGCTTGGACGCGATCCAGTAAGGCTTCTGGACGATGAACAGATCCGCGGAGCGTCCGCGATAGTAGCCGCGCCCCACCAGTAGCCTGACGGGATCGCCGGGCTGGTTGTCGTGTTCAAGCTGTTCGGCCGTGTAGACGCGGAAAATATAAGGCAGTTTGCGCAAGGCTTCGGCGGCCGTCTCTTCAGCTTCTGCGAGCAGTGCGTGTTTTTCGCGCAGAAGATCGTGATTGAGATACACCGAGAGCTCGGCATTGCCGAGGATCCACTTACCCGGGCCGTATTTTTCGGTGAGCGCGGATTCGATGGTTTTGGCGAGCTCGGCGGCGGAGAAGCGGCCGGCCGGAATGCCTCGCTGGGTCAGTTCCTCGGGCAGCGGCGCCACGCCGTGGTCGGACGTGAAGACGATGATGTAATTTCCCGTGCCCACTTCAGCGTCCAGCGCCCGGAGAAATTTTCCGAACACGCGATCGGTTTGGATGCACATATCGCGCACTTCAGGTGCATCAGGGCCGACCCGATGGCCCAGCAGATCGTTGCTTGAAAAACTGACCGTCAGAACGTCTGTGCCGGAATGCCGGCCGAGATTTTCTTCGGTGAGCGCATCCTCGGCGAAGGCTTCCAGCAGATCGTTGCCGAGGGGTGTCGCGACCACAGCTTCGTCATAAGGTTTCCCGAGGGCCGTGCGGACGCCGCTGGAGTTGAAGGCCTGCACCCAGGCGGGGAGCTGCTGCATGTAATAGGTACTGGTGACGAAGTGGCCGGATTCCTGGTCGAACCAATAAGCAGCGTTGGCCGCATGGCCGGCGGGCAGAATGGCCGCGCGATCCTTGAGCGACACGCCAATTACTTCGGCGTCGGCGGGCCCCGTGGCTTTGATCTCATCGCCCAGCGTGGTTCCGATCAAGCGCCGGGGCGAAGATCCCGCGCCCATTGCGCCCAACAGCTTGGTCGTATCGTCCGATACGCTCGTGACCATCTTTCCGCTTTCGCGATCGAACCATTCGTTGGCGATGATCCCATCGATGGCCGGAATGGAGCCGGTGAGGAACGCGGCGTGGCCGGCCGCGGTGACGGTGGGGAAGTGGGCTTCGTGTGCGTCGGTGAAGTAGGCGCCGGAGTCGTGCAGCTTGCGCAGGCCGTCGTGATAAGACGCGTCGAAGCGCGTCATGTAGTCGTAGCGGAACTGGTCGACGATGATCGCGACCACCAGCTTAGGCTTGGCGGCTGGCTGATGCGTTTGCGCAAATGCAGACAGCGATGCCGCGGCGAGCGCTAGGATCGCGACAATGCTGTTACGGAGGCGATTCAGCATGACTCGATGATGGCAGCCGGAACGGTTTCAATTCAACCATCAGGACGCCACCCAGGATGAGCGTCGCGCCCGCGATTCCGCGCGGCGAGAGCACTTCGCCGGCAAATAAATACGAGGTGAGCCAGGCGAACACCGGCTCCATGGTGAAGAACAGCGCCGTGCGCGTGGGGCTGGACCAGCGCTGCGCCCAGGTTTGCACGGTGAAACCGAGCGCGGTGGCAAGAATGCTGGTGACGCCGAGCGCCGCGATCAAGGGAACGGACCAATGCAGGCGCACCGGTTCGGCCCACCAGAAACTCGCAGCCCCCACGGCCGCGCCGGTGGCGATCTCGGTGGCGATGAATAGGCCCATGTTGACGCGGTTGGCGAAACGTCCGGTGACCAGGATGTGCAGCGCGTAGGCGACGGCGCAGGCGGAGACCAGTAGATCACCTTTGCCGATGTTGAAGCTGCCGCTGGGGACGGTCATCAGCGCCATGCCGAGGAATGCCGTGGCCACACCGAGGATTTCGATGAATTGCGGGGCGCGTCGGTAGATAGCGGCGCTGAGCACCGGGACCATGGGCGTCATAAGTCCGGTGAGGAAGCCGGCTTTCGAAGCCGTGGTGTAGCGTAGTCCGACGGTCTGGAAGACGTAGCCGCCGAAGAGGCACACTCCCGCCAGCGCGCCGGCACCGACGCTGAAGCCGATTTTTCCCGAGCGGAAGCTCGCGCGAAAAATAATAAACAAAAGCCCGGCCGCGGCTGCGAATCGAATGGTGAGGAACAGCAGCGTGGAGGAGTCGGCCAGCGCGCGCTTCACCATAATGAAGGTCACGCCCCAAATGAAGGTCATGAAGACCAGGCTGCCGTCGACGAGCCAGCCGGGCGGACGGCGTGCGCTCATTCCTGGGCGAGAGCGTGCTGGCGCGCTTCCAAGTCGCGAAGGAGAAGTGACAGCGTCAGCAGAATGCGCTTGAGGCCCAACTCGCGGCCGTCGGGCGAAAACCATTCGTTGGGCGTGTGGGCGCCGCCGCCGTGTCCGCCGGCGCCAATGGAGATGGCGGGAAGGCCCATCGACAAGGGAATGTTGGCATCGGTGGACGCGCAGTCGAGATGCGAGCGAATGCCGAGGTGGGCATCCACCGCGCGAATAGCTTGCAGAACGTAAGCGTCGGCGGACAGCTTACCACCGGGCCGCGATCCGATTTCCTTGATTTTTGCCGTGACCTTGGCGCCGGTAGCGCGCTCGTTTTCGATTTCGATGGCGCGCTCGACGGTGGCGGTGAGCAGCGTAGCGATTTCGTCGAGCCGAGTGGGGCTTTCCGAGCGAATGTCGACTTTCGTGCGCGCGTAAGTGGGGATGGAATTGATGCTGGAGCCGCCTTCGATGATTCCAAAGTTATAGGAGGATCGCGGGCTGCCGTTGATAGGCAGGCGCTGCTCGGTGAAGGAGGCGATGGCGCGCGCGAGCGCGTGCACGGGATTGGCGAAGCCGTAATCGCTCCAACTATGGCCGCCGGGTCCGCTGATAGTGACGTCGAAGCGGCGGCTGGCGAGCGCTTGGGAGGTGACGTGATCGATATTGGGGCCGTCGAGGATCACGAAAGCCTGGATGCGGCTCCCGGTGGTGGATTGCCGGCAGAGATAGCGCATGCCGCTCAGGTTGCCTTCGCCCTCTTCGCCGACGTTCGCGATGAAGACCAGATTGCGGAACTCGCCGGCGAAATCAGAAAATGAACTGACGGCACGGGCGATGGCGAGCAACGCCGTGAGTCCCGCGCCGTTATCGGCTACGCCTGGGCCGTGCAGCCGGCCGTCTGGCGCGACATAGACCTCATCGTCCTTGCGCGGCGCAAGCACGGTATCGAGATGCGCCGTCAGAGCGATGTAGGGCCCGGCGCGGTTTTCCCGCGGGTGTGCGATGACATTGCCGCCGCGATCGATGCGCGCGACGCAGCCCAGCGCGCGAAACTGCGCCAGCATCCACTCGGCGCGGCGCTGCTCGAAGAACGTGGACGCGGGGACGCGGCAGAGCTGGAGGTGCTGCTCATTGATCCACTGTTTGTTGCGGACGAACCAGGGCAGGGCGTCGCGCAGGGGCGCGGAATCGGCCAGATCGCCCGCGATTTTCCCGAGCGGCGCATCGGGCGGAAGCGCGACGGATTTGAGCGAGGCGGCCAAATGTCAGTTTAGCGTGCCGCGGGCGGCGTGCATGCGCGCTGCCGGGACGCGCTACTGGGGGGGATCGGGGACTGGGGGCGAGGCGCGGTGGCCGTTTACCCGAAGTGCCCACAAATCCGGCTTGGTCTATGATCGGACCATGAATCCCACCGGAAGGTGGCTCGGGTGTTTTGCCGGCATTGTGGTGGTCTTCCTAGCCGGGTGCGGTCATAAGCAGGCCGACGCGCCAGATCGTCCTCGCATTAACGCCCAAGTCGCTTTAAAGGACGTAGTGTTCCAGAGTGCGGCGCTGGGTCGCAGCATGCAATACCGGGTTATTCTTCCTTCGTCCATTCCTTCCGGCGTACGGCTTCCGGCGGTGTACCTGTTGCACGGAGGCGGAGGGAACTTTCGCGATTGGTCGAATTACTCGGATGTAGCAAACTTCGCCAAGCACGGATTGATCCTGATCATGCCGGAGGGCGACTATTCGTACTATACGAATTCGGTGAAGCTTCCGGCGGATAAATACGAGGACTACATCACGAAAGATTTAACTGCGGACGCAGAGGCGAGGTTTCCGATAGCATCCGGGCGCGAAAATCGCGCTATTGCCGGTGTGTCGATGGGCGGATTTGGAGCAATCACGATCGGACTCAGGCATCCCGACTTATTCGCATTCGCCGGAGGGCTGAGCCCCGCAATTGATGTCGCGCGCCGTCCGTTTTCGATCAGGCGTGTCGGGCAGTCGCGGGCCTTCGAATCGATCTTCGGGCCATGGAACAGCGACGCGCGGCAAGCGCGCGACCCTTTTCTAATCGCGCGATCCGTGTCCGTCGCGGAGTCGCCCTACTTGTTTCTCACCTGCGGCGCAAGCGAGAGCTTGTTGGCGCCTAACCGCGCCTTTGCCGCCGGTCTGGCGCGTCGCGGACTGCGGTACGAATTCCACGTTGTGCCCGGCGGCCACGATTGGAATCAGTGGAACCGGCAAGTGCCAAGCCTATTCGACAGCTTACTGAAGCATTTGCGGTGAAATATACGATCCTGACGGATGAGAGCCGTGCCAGGAACCCCAGTCCCCAGTCCCGGCGAGCGCAGCGAGCCAACCCTAAGGTAGAGCACAGCGAGCCCAACCCCCTGCTAACCTGAAACTTACATGTCCGATCTGAAGCTGCAAGTGATCCCGCTCGGCGGTTTGGGCGAGTTCGGGATGAATTCCATGGCCATCCGCTACGGCGACGACATCATCGTCATCGATGCGGGCATGATGTTTCCGGATGCCGAACTGTTGGGCGTGGACATCGTGACGCCGGATTTTTCCTATCTGGAACAGCACCGCGAAATGGTGCGCGCGCTGATCCTGACGCACGGCCACGAGGATCACATCGGCGCGGTGCCGTTCCTGCTGAGCGAGATCAACGTGCCGGTGTACAGCGCGGCCTTCACGCTGGCGATGGTAGAGCGGCGCCTGGAAGAACACGGGATGGCCGACCAAGCCAAGCTTCACACGGTGAAGCCGGGCGAGCGCATCGCCATCGGCCCGTTCACCATCGAGTTCGTGCATGTGACGCACTCCATTGTCAGCTCGCTCGCGCTGGCGATCACGACGCCGCTTGGCGTAATCGTGCACACAGGCGATTTCAAGGTGGATCCCACGCCCACCGATAACGAGCTTTTCGACTTGCATACCCTCGCCGAATACGGCAAGCGCGGTGTGTTGTTGCTGATGTCGGATTCGACCAACGTCGACCGGCCCGGTTACACCGAAAGCGAACGCGCGGTGCGGCCGCGGCTGGACGAGCTGTTCTATCGCGCTGAGCGGCGGCTGGTGATCTCATGCTTCAGTTCATCCATTCACCGGTTGCAACAGATCCTGGACGTCGCGGCCGAGTACGGGCGCAAGGTGGCGTTTGTCGGGCGCAGCATGAACAACGTCACCGAAATCGCGCACTCGCTAGGATTGCTTCACCTGCCCGACGGAATTCTGCTGCGGCCGCAGGATATCATGCAGGCCGATCCGAGCAAAGTGGTAGTGGTGGCCTCGGGCACGCAGGGCGAGCCGATGTCGGCGCTGTCGCGCATCGCGGTGGACAATCACAAGAATCTTTCGGTGGAGCGCGGCGACACCGTGGTGCTGAGCGCGCGCATCATTCCCGGGAATGAAAAAGGCATTTACCGGATGATCAACCACTTCGCGAAACGCGGTGCGGACGTGGTGTACGGCAGCATGAATCCGCCGGTACACGTGTCTGGGCACGCCAGCATCGAAGAACTGCGGCTGGTGTTGAATCTGCTTCGGCCGCGCTATTTCCTTCCGATTCACGGCGAGTACCGGCAAATGGCCAAGCACGCGGCGCTCGCTTCGCATCTGCGCGGGGCGGGACTCGAAGACACTTTCACGCTCGAAAGCGGCGAAACGCTGGAGCTTGATCGCGCGGGCGCGCGGCGGGGCGAGAAGGTGCCGGTGGGACGCGTGTGCATCGATTCGGGAACCATCGACGAAGTGGTTGAGGACATCGTGATTCGCGACCGGCGCCATCTTTCTGAAGACGGGTTCGTTCTGCCGATCATCGCGATCAGCAAAAACTCGGGGCGCACGGAGACGCTGCCCGAAATCGTCAGCCGCGGATTTATGTCGTTCGAGGACGGCTCCGAGCTGATGCAAGAGGCGCGGCGGGTGGTGGCGCGGACGCTGGAATCGTCGAGCGAGGAGGAGCGCACCGATTGGGGCGTGATGCAGGAGAAGATTCGGGCAGACCTCAGACGATTCCTCAACAAAGAGACTTCGCGGCGACCATTGATCATGCCTGTCATTTTGGAGGTCTGAGGACAGGAATACGGGGGATACAAGGAAGACAGGGAAGACGAGGAATGGTGGAGGTGGAGGACGCGTCGGGGTTTAAGGGGACGGCGGAGAGGCTGGTCTCGCCGGCGTCGGAAGGGGAGCTGATCCAAATCATCGGCGAGCGGGTGCCGATCACGCTTGTGGGCGCGCGCACCGGATTGACCGGCGGATGCGTGCCGCAAAGCGGATGGGCCGTGCCGCTGGAAAGATTTCGGCGGCTCGAAATTTGTCCCGGCCGCGCGATTGTCGGCCCCGGCGTCTCACTCGATGCCTTGCAGGCCGCGGCGTCCGGCAGCAGCCAGTTTTACGCGCCCGATCCCACCGAAACCACAGCGAGCATCGGCGGAACCATCGCTACCAACGCCAGCGGATCGCGCAGCTTTCGCTACGGCAGCACGCGTCGGCACATTCTGCGGCTGCGCGTGGCGACGATGGATGGCACAATCCGCGAATTCCGGCGCGGCGACAAAATCGATTTCGATGTTCCCGCGCTGCCTTTGCCCCAGACCACCAAGAATACGGCCGGGTATCCGCTCGCGCCGGGGATGGACTGGATCGATCTGTTTTGCGGCAGCGAAGGAACGCTCGGAATCGTGACGGAAGCCGAGGTGCAGTTGCTGCCCCGGCCGCGCGATGTGCTGACAGGCGTGGTGTTTTTTGTCAGCGATGGCGCGGCGTTAGACGCAGTGGAAGCCTGGCGAGGAATTCCGGGGTTGCGGATGATTGAATACTTCGACTCCCGTTCGCTCGATTTGATGCGCCCGCGTCATTCGGAGATCCCCGCACGGGCCCGCGCCGCGCTGCTGATCGAGCAGGAGTCCGGCGATGTCGATTTTTGGGACGAGCGTGCGCCCGAAAGTAGCTGGTTCGCGTTCAGCGATGCGGATCGCGAGCGTTTCCGCCGCTTCCGGCACGCGCTCCCGGAACTGGTGAACGATACGATGCGGCGGCGTGGATTTCTGAAACTGGGGTCGGACTATGCGGTGCCGCTGGAGCGCAATCGCGAGATGCTCGCGTATTATCACGCGGAACTAGTGGGGCGCGGGCTGGATTACGTGATCTTCGGGCACATCGGCGACGCGCACCTGCACGTGAATATTCTGCCCAAATCGCAGGCCGAGTTCGAGAGCGGCCAAGAGTTGATGCTCGATTTCGCGCGGCACGCCGTCAGCCTCGGTGGGACCGTTTCGGCCGAGCATGGCCTGGGCAAGCGCAAGGCGCACCTGCTCGCGCTGCAATACTCGGCGGAGCAAATCGAAGCAATGAAAAACGTGAAACGCCGTTTGGATCCGCAGTGGTTACTGAACCGCGGCAATCTGTTCGCGGACAACGTGTCCAGGGTCACTTAACGGAATGCCAGGCCGGCTGCACCCAGGAGAAAAGGAAATTTCCGATAGCCGTAGCTTTCAGGCATCAGGATTATTTTAGGGATTGGGCAGGCGGGTTGTTTCGGGGCCGGTAGAAGCTGGTTAATCCTGTAGCGCCGGCTCTTCCACCGTCAAGGCGATGCCCGCGTTCGAGGTGCGCAGCACGTCGCGCAGGCTCGAAGCAATCACCGCCGGATGGAAGGATTCCTGGTACAAACGGAGCGCTCGCGCCGCTAGCTCATGCGCCAGCTCGGGATTGGTACGCAGCAGTTCAATCGCAGCATAAATCGATCCGGGCGTGCTCTCGGGAAACAACAGCGCGCGGCTCTCCAGCAGCAGGCGATCCGTAAGCGGTCCAGCCGTGGTCACCACCGGGATTCCCGATCCCAGGGCGGCGATCAAAGTTCCGCGCGCGGCCGACGCCCCGTCCGGATAAAGCTGCAGAAGAGCATCGCAGCGGTGCACCTCGCCGGCGATCTTGGCAACCCGCAACTGGCCCGTGGAAAGGATTCGTCCGGCCGCATCGGGACACCGCTCAGCGATGGTTTGGCGCAGCGACTGCCCAGGACCGAGCAACAGCACTTCGATCCGCGGATTCTCCAGCAGACGTGCCAGCGCCGGTTCGAGCACGCGTCGAAGCTCCGAGCCGAAATTGGAGAAGATCCCAACCGTAAAGTGGCGGTCTGGCGTTCCGCGCGCGGCCGCACGGGAGCGCTCGATCGCGGCGCTCTCCAAGGGGATGTTGCTGCAGATGCGGAGAAGACTCACTTCTTGCGACCGGCGGCTACCCAGGCGTTCCAGCAAAGCCAGGTATGTTTCGGTGGAGGTGAAGGAATGCCGGACACGCCGTAAAATGGCCCACGCCATTGCTCGGTGGACGAACGCGAGCAGTGAGTGCCGCAAACGTTGACCCGAGCGAAACGGAAACGCGACTTCGTGAAACATAACCAGCACGTTGTGTTGACGTTGCCGGCAAAGCCATAAGCAGAAGGAGAGATTCATACTCTTCCAGCCGTACATATGCGGGACATACTGGATTAGGATATTGCGCGGGCCATCGAAGCGCCGGAGTCCACGGTCGAGTTCTCGCAGCCAGCGCCATCCAAATCCATGAGGCAACGCATGTAGATCCGCCATCTCCGGGGCGACTCTATCGCCACAGTGCGCGGGCGACCAGACGTGCACCTGGTCGCCAACTTTGCCAAGTTCCTGAGCGATCCGATATGTATAGTCGCTTACACCGCCCCATTCAGGCGGGTATTCGCCCGTGATGATATGCCATTCCACGAGGACCTCCACTGAGCCAGCACTCTAGGCGAAGAATTTCAACGGCAGCCGTTGCTCAGGCAATCTTTCGATAGGATCGCATTTATCTAAAGATTAGGGAATCTCTCTGGCAACCTTTTCGTTCTATACGGGTACTAGTATTTTCGTTACAAACGCGGCGCGCAAGCTGGAAAGCGTCACTTCAGATTTGAACGCCAAATTGCGGAAGTAAAGCCGCCGCCCGATCGTTCCAGGTCCAAGGTACTCCCGGAAAAGTACAGGCGCTCCATGGATACGTCCCCGCTTTCCGGTTTCAATAGGCCATGGCCCGATGCAAGGAATGCAACAGCGTGATCACGAGAATGGATTCGGACTGCTACATCTGCGGAGAGCCGGTTCCGGGCAGGAAGGGCTGGGCGTGGCGAAAGAAGGAAGCGAAAGCGACCATCCCTAAACCCAAGCCGCCGGTGACCCCGTTCAGCAATCTGCTCTTCGTGGTCTCCATCGCGCTGACGTTGTTCTCGATTCTTGCGCCCAATAAAATTCCGATCTCAATCGGCGCCACGCTGGGCGGCGTCCTGTTCGTTGCTCGAATCGTATCGGACCGGATCGCGCAGAGGCAGCAGCGCCTAGCGCTGAGCCCAGTAACGTTCTCGCGCTTCCACGGTTAGGTCCTTGCGCTTGGTGGTTAAGTGCAGCGCGCGGAACTCGGAGATCCGGACGGGCCGATCGGAAACAAACCCTAAATTATATTGGCCGCGCAGCTCCTGTTCGATGACGCCGAAAATTTGGCCGATGCTCTGCTTTTTCGATACCTCGAAGTAGCTGCCGCCGGTCTGCTTGGCGAGACGCTCCATGGCGTCCTTGCCTTCCGGCGATCCGAAGCCGCCGTAATAGGTGGGATCGGCGAACAGGATCGAATAGATCAGCGTGTCTGCGCGCTGGGCGGCCTCGATGGCCGAAGCTAGCGTTTCATCGCTGCCGTTGTCGCCACCGTCGGACATGACGATGAGGGCCTTGCGGTTGCCCAGCTTGCTCATCACGTCGCGCGAGGCTTCGACCACCGCATCGAACAACAACGTTCCGCCGCCACGCTGCAACTGGAGCTCGCCATTGCTGGGCGTGTCGACGTAGGGCAGCGATTCTTCTAAATCCTGCCGGCGCGAAGTGGGCTTTTGCCGCAGCATCACCGCCATGTCGAATTGCGTGATGAACACCTGATCCTTGCCTTCGCGCAGAACTTGGTCCACGAAGCGGAAGCTCGCGGTTCGCTCGGCGTCCAGCACTTTGCCCTGGCTCAAGCTGGTGTCGATCAGCAAGCCGATAGTCAGGGGCAGGTCCGTTTCGCGTGAGAAATAGCGAATGTCCTGGGGGCGCTTGTCTTCGGTGAGCGTAAAGTCGTCTTTCGCGAGGTCCGTGATCAGTTGACCGGACTTGGTCCGCACCGTTGCGAGAACGTTGACCACCTTCACTTCGGTGGAGAAGGTGGCTTCATCGGGATTCGCCGGTGGGGCGGTGTCGGGCTGAATGCCACCGGGCTGTGTTGACCCAGGCTGTGTTGATCCGGGCTGAATCGCGCCCGGCTGGACGGTGCCAGGTTGGAGAGTTCCCGGTTGGAGGGTTCCCGGTTGAAGGGTGCGCGGCGACTGCGCGTAAATCGAGAGCAAGGATGTGAAGAATAGGACCGAAGGAATGCCGAAGAAGCGCATCTCGACTTATTTTCTCAATTTTGCTCACGGGCGGCGCGAGTGAAGTATGGCATAATCACGGCATCTAACAATGTTACTTCGTCGCTGGCTGTTAGTGCCGTGCATAAGCCTGAGTGCGGCAGTCTGCCTGCTCGCGCAGAATAGGGGCGCAGACGCGCAATCGCGCGGCGTGTGGGAAGGCAAAGGCACGGCCATCGTCGAAGATTTCAAGGATTCCCGTGGGAGCCGCACGTATCTCCTGTTGCGCACGTCCGAGGGGGATCTCAAAGTAACGTCCGCCAATCCGGCTGCGCTGCGATCCGGCACGCACCGTTATCATGTGGAAGGCACGCGCACGGGGCACACCGTCGCCGCGGAGAGCATCACGGCGCTGGACGCGGCGTCCTCCGACACTTGCACCACCACCGGCGCGCAGAATACCATCGCGATTCCGGTTCAGTTTTCAGGCGCGCTCAACCCTACTTTCACGCCAGACGATATTCAGAGTTGGATGTTCGGCCCGGATCCGTCGTTGAATGGCTATATTCAGGACGCCTCGTACGGACAAACGTCGGTGACGGGCACGGTGACCGGATGGATCACGCTGGATCAGAATTTCAGTGCTGAGCAGTTTACCGAGATCCAGCAGGCCGTTTTCACGCAGGCCACCGCGCAGGGCATCGATCTGACGCAATATTCCCATATTCTTTTCTTCTTGCCGGCGTTGCAGGGCACCGGATTGGACGCGGGATTAAGCTACGTCGGCTGCGCTCAGCTGACGCAAGGAAACACCACGTTCAACGCCTCGCTGGAGTGGATTTTTCCAGTGAGCGGCGCGCCTACTACGGAGTTTTTGCAGGTCACCTTTCACGAATTCGGTCACGGGCTGGGTTTGTTTCATTCGACGTCGCTCGACTGCGACGACGTTTCGCTGCCGCCCGATCCGAGCAGTTGCGAAGTGCTGCAGTACGGCGACGCTTACTCGGTGATGGGCGGGGGCAGCATGGGGCATTTCACTACGCCGCAGAAATACGCGCTGGGCTGGATCCAGGATGCCCAGGTGGTCACGATCGCATCGAGCGGCAGCGCGACCCTAATGCCGGTTTCCGCGCAAGGCGGCGGGACTTACGCCATCCGGACGCCGCGCACGGTGGGCGGAACGGACTGGATGTGGATCGAAGCGCGTGAGCCGGTAGGGCTGTACGAGTCTACCAGCCTGAATAACGATGGCCTGAACACCATGGGCGGCATCAACTCGGGCGCGATTGTGAATTTTCAGCCGCAGAGCGCGGGCGGACCGATTGCGAATTTGACGCAAGCGCAGCTCGTCGATATTCCTCCCGCGGGCGAACTCTATCAGGAGCCGTTAGCGGCTGCTGTAGCGCCGGGCAGTAGTTGGACCGATGTGTTCTCCGGCCTAACGATGAGCGTGGCGCAGGGGACGGGTTCGGCGCTGAACATCACTGTCAGCCGGAACAACGCCTGCGTCACGTTCAGTTCGCCAACCACAACGGTGGCGGGTGGAGGGGGCACGGGCACGGTGCAAGTGAGCGCGCCCGCATCCTGCTCCTGGACCGCTTCCACGAGCGACTCATGGCTCACCATCCAGAGCGGAGCATCGGGCACCGGAGACGGAACGGTCACGTTTGCCGCCACGGCAAATACCGGCGACGCGCGTGAAGGAGTGCTCGTGATCGGCGGCCTGGGCGTGCTGGTCTCGCAAGCGCCGCAGAATGGCGCGCCGGTAATTCTTCCGTTGAGCCCATCATCGGTAACTGGTCCTTCGGCGCTTCTGAATTTCTTGATCAACGACAACACATCGTCCCCGTTCTCTACAGTCACGTTCAACATCACGTCGGGATCGCCCTCGCAGCCGGTCTGTGAGATGGCTTGGAACGAACCCAACGGACAATTTCTGCTGACCAACGAGTTCGGCTTCACTTACAGCACAGCTCCCGACAGTAGCTATCTCATCGACCTCGAAAACGGCAGCTGCGCCGTCTTGATCGCCAGCCCGGGTTTCTACGGGCCGGGCGAGGGGACGGACTTTTCCTTCGAGGTGGAAGTAGCCTGGGAAATTCCTACGCCGGGTCCGAAAACGATCTATCTGCGCGCGCAGGATCTCTTTGGGAACGACACGGGTTGGCAGAGCGTCGGCACCTGGACCACCACGGTAGATCAGCCGCCCGCGCAGCCAGTGATGCCCAATGTCCCAGGGACCGGGCTCAACCAGCTTTTCACGATTGAAGCCAGCGATCCTGATGGAGCCGGGGACATTCAATCCGTGGAGCTGGATATCGGTACTGCCTCTCAACGCTGCTCGATGATCTATACCGACACCATTCAGGACGGCGTGGAGTTTCTGAACGACGACGGCACGCGCTCGGGCTGGTTAATCAACATTCCAGCCACGGCATCAAACTCGTATTGCACCCTGGACCTCCTTCGCGCCAGCTCGAGCACGAGCGGCAACACCGAGACCGTGCTGCTGCCGGTGACGTTCATGAATACACTGGCGGGTCAACAGCCGGTGCAGGTGATCGTGACCGATTGGTCCGGCAAGACCTCGGCGCTCAATACCACCTGGAATGTAGCGGCCTCGAACGCGCAGCCTGCCTTTACTGCGGCCGGTGTGCTGAACGGCGCAAGCTGGCAGTCTGGTGCTACCACATATGGCGAAATCGTGACGATTTTCGGCAGCAATCTCGGACCCGCTACGTTGCAGACGGCAACCTTGGTCAACAACCAGCTTCCAACGACGCTTGCAGGCACGATGATCTACTTCGATAGCACGCTCGCGCCGCTGCTTTACGTATCCGAGGGGGCGGTGAGCGCCATTGTTCCGGCAGGTACGCCGCCCACCACGAGCGTGGAAGTTGTAACAAATGGCGCCCTCTCGGCTCCAGTGGCCGTTCCCGTTGCCAATGGAGCTCCAGGAATTTTCACCTACCCGAATTCGCAGCAGGCGATCGCTTTGAATCAGGATTACAGCTACAATGTCGACACTCCCGCGGCCCGAGGCACTTACGTCATCTTCTACGTGACCGGCTTAGCGGGATTTGACTACCCTGGCACCAGCCCCTATTACGTGGGTGCGGCCCCGCCGACCAATCCTTACGTCACCTTTCCCCAGACAAAGGTTCAGTTCGGCAACGATCCGCCGGTCGTACCTGCGTTCGCCGGCCTGACGTTCACTGGAGTGGCCCAGGTGAACGTATTCATCGACCCCAATGCGCCCACTGGAGACGCGGTCCCGATCCAGGTTGTCATCCCGAACTCGCCGGGGCCGAACATCACCAGCCCGGTTGCGACCATCCGTATCAAGTAATACTCGCGTAGTACCTACGCCGCCGAGTACCTACGTAGGTACCGATCTCTCAGGTACGGCAGTTCCATCGACCGCGACTACGGTGATCACCTTAAATGGAGCCATGGCCAGATGTATTTACTGCTACAACATCCTGACCGCCAAGGACGACTACTGCTACCACTGCGGCGACCGGGTGCCGAAATTCGCGGATAAAGCGAAGCGGCGGCCAGTGTCGGGTTGGACCAATCTCGTGTTTTTAGGATCGCTAGCTTTTACGGCGTATTGTTTCTTTGCCGCGCACAAGCTTTCGATGCCTGTGGCCATTGCGGTATCTGTCACGCTGTTGGGGTTGCGTCTCCTCGCCGAGTACCTCGTCAAAAACGACTCCGACTGAAAAAGGGCCGGTAATATCCCTCGGAGGCTGACTCTTCTTCGTCCGGATTCCCGCCGATCTCATTCGCGCAGGCGAGGAGTGCCGTACGAATGAAGCAACCGATTGGCGTGGAACCGGCCCAGAATCTCCGTGCGGGCGCGGCTGGGGCGCGAAGCCGCCGCAGCTTTCGCCTTCCTGCCGATAGCCTTTCTCCCAGGGAAGCGGAAGTTTGTCTCCTTCTTCGGGAAGGATTGCTGGTGAAGGAAATCGCGGGAAAACTGGGAATTGCCTATCGCACGGCGGAGCAGCATACGCGCAATCTGTATCAGAAGTTGAACGTCCGCAGCCGCGCCGAGCTGTTCAAACGCTTCGAGACATGCCATACCATTGAGGTGCGCGCGGCGGCGAGAGACTCCGACGTGGTGCAGATTTTCCGGCGGTTGGAGAAAATCGAAGAGCAGTTGGCCGAAATCGCCGAATATTTGAGATCGGGCGTACAATCGGCCGCCTAGTATGCCAAGGCAAAGTACAGCGCACGCTCGGGGCGCGATACAATGCCTGTTCCGCCACATGACCGCACGTTTCCGCGCCGAACAGGTGGGCAGTCTGCTGCGCCCGCCCGAATTGCTTCAAGCTCGAGCCGCATTCGCCTCGGGCGAGATTCCGATCGAGGAGCTGCGTCTCCAGGAAGACCAAACCATTCGGGCCGCGCTGGCCAAACAGCGCTCCATCGGCCTGGGCGTGCTTTCCGACGGCGAGATGCGCCGCGGCTCCTGGCTCACGGACATGGCCGACGCGGTGGAGGGATTCGTTCCCGAGAAAGTCACGCTCGAATGGAAAGGACCGGGTGGCGGGGCCGAAGGCAGTACCGCGCAAGCCGCCGGCGCGAAGCTCCGCAAGGTGCGCAAACTCACCGGGCACGAGTTGCCTTTACTACTGGATGCAGCGCAGAGCGAATTCAAGATCACGCTGCCCGCGCCGTCGAATTTCGTGCTGGCGAGCTTCAAGCCTGGCGTCACGGACAAGTTTTATGCGACGCACGCCGAACTGCTGCGGGACCTGGTGGACATCGTGCGCGATGAAGTCCGCTGGCTGGTGTCCGAAGGCGTGCGCTATATCCAGCTCGATGCGCCGTATTATTCGCATTACCTGGACCCTCGGCAACGCGAGCAATTGCGAGCGGCTGGGTTCGATCCGGACGCGGAGTTCGAGCGCGGCATCGCCGGTGATAACATGGCGCTGCAGGAAGTCCCGCGCGGCAAAGTGACCACCGCGTTGCACATCTGCCGCGGCAACAGCCGCAGCCGCTGGTACACCGAGGGCAGCTATGACGCCATCGCCGAAAAGCTGTTCCATCTCCTCGATGTGGACGTGTTCCTGCTGGAATACGACACCGAGCGCTCTGGCGGTTTCGAGCCGCTGCGCCTGACGCCGCGCAACAAGACCGTGGTGCTAGGCTTGATCACCACGAAGGAGCCGAAGCTCGAATCTCAGGATGAATTGCGGCGGCGCATCGACGACGCGGCGCGGTATTTCCCGCTCGAAAATCTTGCGCTCAGCCCACAGTGCGGTTTCGCATCAGTCGCGGCGGGCAATCTGATCTCCATGGACGATCAGTGGCGCAAGCTGGAGCTGGTGGTGGAGACGGCGCGCAAAGTGTGGGGTTAGGAGTTACTCCTCGCGCAGTGCCGTGATCGGATCTATACGAGAGGCCCGCTTCACTGGACCGAGCGAAGCGATCAATACAATTGCCGCCAGCACAATCGAAGTAACCACAAACGTCGCCGGATCGAGCGCCGTCACGCCGTAGAGCATGGAGCGGATATAACGCGTGAGCGCCCATGCACCACCGAGGCCGGCCGCTATCGCAAGGATCACAAGCGTGGTCGTTTCGGTGAGCACCATGCCGAGAACGTCGGCCGGGCGCGCGCCCATCGCCATGCGAATCCCGATCTCGCGCGTGCGCCGAGCCACCAGGTACGACATGGTTCCGTAAACTCCCGCCGCAGCCAGCAAAATCGCGATGCCGGCGAAGCCCCCGAGCAGCATCAACTGAAACCGCTCCGGCGCGAGCGCATCATCGCGGCGCTGGTCCATGGTCTTGACGTCGGAGATGGGCTGGTCGCGATCGACCGCGCGGACCTGCTGTTCGACGGCGCGGATCGCAGTCTCGGGTGGGACGGCAGTGCGCAGCAGAAATCCACCGCGAAACATGTTCACTCCCGCACAAGTGCAGCGGTAGATCATCGGCAGCGGATCGGCCCCCAGCGCGGCGCTGCGCACGTCGCTCACCACGCCGATGATCGTCCAGGTGCTGTGCAACTCGTCGTTCCCGGGTACGAGGCGGTGGCCGAGGGGATCCTCGCCCGGAAAAATCCGCCGGGCAAACGCCTCATTCACGACCACCGCTTCTCTTTGCAAGAAATCGGGCCACGCGCGCCAGGGCACTCCCGTGAAGTCGCGCGCATCAAAGATGCGGCCCCTGTCCAACCGGATGCCCAGAGTGCGGAAGAAATTGGGACTCACAAGGCTGTTGGAAACCATCGGGCGATCCCGCGGCGGCACTGGGGGCCTCCCGTCCACTTGGATCATGGCTGCGTTAGGAAGACCTGTCTCGCGCAATGGTATATCGGCGGTCAGCGCTGCGGAGCGGACTCCCGGAAGATGCCGAAGGCGGTCCAGGATATCGGAAAAGAACGTATTGTAATTGCGACCCATTTGGAATGCTACTGGGTTGATCTGAAACGTCAGCAGATGATCGGAGGCGATGCCGAGTTCGGTGTGCGCCAGATGCAGGAAACTGCGCATGAGCAATCCGGCGCCGATCAGCAACACCAGCGAAATTCCCATCTCGGCCACCAGCAGCAGCTTTCGCAAGCGCGTCGCGCCACGGCCCGCGCTTTGCGTGAGGCCGGCCGACTTCAGCGCATCCTGAATCTGGACGCCGGCGGCTGACAGCGAGGGAATGGCGCCGAAAAGCAGGCTCGTCGCGAGCATCAGCGCAATCGTGAACGCGAGCACGCGCCAGTCCATCGAGATTGGGGGATAGCGCAGCAGGATGGCGGGCTTGGCAGCATTCAAAATGTGCACCGCAAGCCACGCCAGTCCGACACCTGCCACGCCGCCTGGGATCGCGAGCACGAGGCTTTCGGTGAGCATCTGGCGAATGATGCGGCCTCGGCCGGATCCGAGCGCCATCCGCACGGCCAGTTCGCGCTGGCGGTTGCCAGCGCGCGCGAGCAACAGATTGGCGATATTGGCGCAGGCGATCAACAGAACAAGGACCACCGAGCCGGTCAGAGCGATGAGTGCGGGGCGCAGCGGACCGGCAAGATATTCCTGGAGCGGCGTGGCGCCGATGGTCAAATCTTGCCGGAATCCGCTATGTCGCATCTTCTCGGGATACATCGGCCGAATCGCGAACGAGAGGCGTTTCAAGTCAGTCGCGACCTCAAGAGGGGTGACGTCCGGCTTTCTCCGTCCGACCATCGAGACGATCAGAATCATCGCGTTCGATGCGAGGGGGAAGTGCTGGGTCGCTCTGTCCAATGCGGCCGCGGGCAGCCAGAGCTGAGTGCCGTGCGGGTAATCGAAGCCTTGGGGCATCACGCCGACGATAGTGCGCGGGAGACGCTCCAGCGCAATCGTCTTTCCGATGACGTGCGGATCCCTGCCCATCCGGTCTCTCCAGAATCCGTAGCTCAGCACGGCCACCGGCGCCGCTTTGGGCCCGATTTCTTCCGCCGTGAGGACGCGGCCCATCAGAGGCTGCATGCCCATGACACGAAAAAACGACGGCGAAGCGGTTGCCGCGTCCAACCTCTCCGGCCTTTCGATTCCCGTCCAAATCACGGTCACGGGGTCAGAGGTACCCACATCCTCGAAGCTCCGGTTCTGCTCGCGAATTGCGAAGTAGTCCGGCGCGGCGCCGATGTCCGCTGGCCCGGGTCCGTAGCGTTCGCTGATCCAGTTGATGCGGTCCGAGTGCGGGTAAGGCAGCGGGCGGATCAGAATGGAATTGGCCACGCTGAACACGGTGGTGTTGGCGCCGATGCAGAGGGCGAGCGCGAGCGTCGCGGTCAGCGCCAGGAACAGATCGCGGAATAGGTTGCGCACCGCGTAGCGGCAATCTTCGAAAAAACTTTCGATCATGCGGGTTCTCCTGGCGTCCCGGCATTCGTCTTTGTGCAGCGAAATCGGTCCGAACTCGCGCTGGGCAGCGATGATCGCTTCGGCCGGATGCATTCCGGCGGCAATGTTCTGTTCCACCTGATGCTCGAAGTGGAAGCGTAGCTCATCGTCGAGATCGCGATCGAGCCCGGCGCGCTGGAAAAGCGATCGTAATCGCAAACCAACTATGCGCAGCCATCGCATAGGATTAAGCCTTGACGATGGCAGAGATCGCGGCCGAGAGCCGCTCCCAGCTTGAGGCTTCGCGCTCCAGTTGCTTGCGGCCGGCCCGTGTCAACGAATAATACTTGGCGCGGCGATTGTTGTCGCTTTCGCCCCATTCGGCTTTGATCCAGGCCTGCTGCTCCAGGCGATGCAGGGCCGGATAGAGCGAGCCTTGCTGGACCTGCAAAACGTCGTTCGATAGCTGTTTGATGCGCTGCGCGATGGCCCAGCCGTGCAGGGGTTCGAGCGCGAGGGTTTTGAGGATCAACAGGTCCAGGGTGCCCTGGACGAGATCGGT